>NZ_JBEEVJ010000003.1:0-354711 GCF_040139785.1 Proteus genomosp. 6
TATGTGCAAGATAGAAATGAAGCGTATAACGTGTTACGTGACTTTGCAGCCATCTTTCGAGGAATGACCTATTGGGGTGGCGGTCAGATTGTGACATTAGCGGATATGCCTCGTGATATAGATTATAGCTATACCCGAGCTAATGTGATTGATGGCAAATTTATTTATTCAAGCAGTAGCAGTAAAGAAAAGTATTCCACGGCATTGGTTTCGTATTCAGATCCGCAAAATGGATATGCTGATGCAATGGAGCCAGTGTTTGAACCTGATTTAGTTTCTCGGTTTGGGTTTAATCAATTAGAAGTTACCGCAATTGGTTGCACCCGACAAAGTGAGGCAAACAGAAAAGGGCGCTGGGGAATACTGACAAACAATAAAGACAGAATGGTGACATTTTCTGTCGGGTTAGATGGGAACATTCCGCAACCTGGTTACATTATCGCTGTTGCTGATGAGTTGTTGTCAGGAAAAGTCACTGGCGGTCGAGTAAGTGCCATTGATGGCAGAAATATCACGTTAGATCGTGTTTCAAGTGCTGTGAGTGGTGATCGCTTAATTCTCAATCTTCCTTCAGGGCAATCGCAAGCAAGAACGATACAAACAGTATCAGGGAAGGTGATCACGGTTACAACGGAGTACAGTGAGACACCAGAGACAGAATGTGTGTGGGTTGTCGAATCAGAAGAGCTGTATGCGCAACAATATCGGGTTGTCAGTGTTACAGAAAATGAATCTAATCAATTTACTATTACCGCCATTCAGCATGATCCCAATAAATATGAACATGTTGATTCTGGCGCATTGATTGATGAAAGGCCCATTAGCGTTATTCCTCCTAATAATCAGCAAGCTCCGAAAAACATTATCATTGATTCTTACTCAATGGTCAGTCAAGGCGTTAGCTTTGAAACAATGCGAGCACAGTGGCCACAAGTTGAAAACGCAATCTCTTATGAAGCGCAATGGCGTAGAAACGAAGGCAATTGGGTCAATATGCCTCGTAGCTCCATTAACTCTATTGAGGTTCCTAATGTTTATTCTGGTCGATATTTAGTCCGCGTTCGAGCCATTAATGCCTCTGAGATCTCAAGCGGGTGGGGATATTCTGAAGAAAAAACGTTAACAGGCAAAATGGGTAACCCACCAAAACCGATTAACTTTAGAACGTCGCCATTAGTCTTTGGCGTTAAGCTAGACTGGGGATTTGGTGAAAACACCAGTGATACGTTAAAAACTGAAATCCAGTACAGCAAGACGAATGATGGTGAAGGTCTGATGCTGTTATCTGATGTCCCATATCCATCTAAAACGTATGAAATGGCAGGTTTGTCAGCAGGCGTGGCATTTTATTTTAGAGCAAGGCTGGTGGATAAAACCGGTAATCAATCTGAATGGACTGAATTTATTCGGGGAGAATCGGAGTTTGATGTAGGTACGATATTGCCAGAGCTTGATGGGCACTTCATGTCATATGAAGCCGGTCAGCAACTTAGTGAACGCTTGGATTGGAATGCTGAGACGGCGCTTCTTCTTAGTAACGCTGATTCTCAACTATCACGCAGTATGTTAATGAAACACGGTCAGTCACAAGCGGGTATTCGCGAGCTATGGCAAGTTCGTGCAACGGATAACGAAGCCTGGGCGCAGGAAGTCAAAGAAATTTACTCCGCTGTTGGTGATAACACGTCTGCAATTAAAGAAACTCAAACGTCAATTACCAAGCTTGATGAGACTTTTGGCCAGCGATTTACTGAAATTCGTACGGAAATGGATAAGGCTCAAGCCGATATCGTTTCAAACTCTACTGCCATCTCTAACACAAACAAGGCGTTTGCTGAAAACAAAACACAAGTTCAAGCTAAGCTTGATGAACAGGAGGGAATGATACAGGAGAAAATGCAAGCTACCTTCAATCAGGCTGGTGATGGCGTTGTCGCGCACTCAATAAATATTACTATCAAACATGATGGCGTTAGTTATAACGCAGCAGGGCAAGTGATTAGTGCTCAAGTTAAGAATGGAAAGCTCGAATCATTCTTTGGTTACAACGCGAATAACTTTGCTTGGTATAACCCTGCAAATGGAAAGATGGAATTATTCATGTATGCCAAAAATGGGCAGTTCTTCGTTCGAGATTTATTTATTGAAGATGGCTCGATTACAAATGCAAAAATAGGGAATGTTATTCAATCTAATAATTATTTAAATGGTAGACCGAGCTGGATAATTAATAAAAATGGGTTTGCTGAATTTCAGAATATAAAAGCGAGAGGAGAAATAGAGGCAACTTCTGGGAAATTAGAAAATGTTATAATTGAAAAAAACTGTGAAATAAAAGGGACTTTAAAAGTAGAGAATATCGAAGGTGACATAGTTAAGTTTTATTCTATTGGTAATGGAGAAACAATTACGATACCAGCACAATCTTTTGACCGTGTTATTCAAGTAGTTACCATAGCGACGACTCATAATAGTAAGTGGTGCCGATTGTGGTTAAACGATGATAAGTTCTTTGAAATTAAAAATGGTGGAAGTTATGAAGGATTTACTTATTGGAATTCACCATCAACAACGTTAAAAGCGAATACACCGGGTGTATTTAGATATGACAGCGAAGATAGATATTTCAAAATAACACTATTAGCCTGCAAGCAATAAGGAAATAAATCATGATATACACAACAGGCACTGTTAACACAGTGTCAGGGTCTGCTATTGTCCGCGGAACTGGCACTAAATTTAAAAATAATAATCCCGCCATTAATATCGGAATGACTATTTTAATTAAATCGGGAAACACGAATATTCCGTATATGATTAAATCCGTTAATTCTGACACTGAATTAGTATTAGCGCAACCTGCATTAGCCACAGCAACTAACACCACATTCTCAATTCATATTACTGAGCCAGATAATAATAGTGATGCAGCAAGAACAATGGTCGCTATTAATAGTTATGTTGCGTATTTCCTTGATGCAATGAACACATGGATGACTCAGACTGGGCAGACAAAAATTGAAATGCCAAACGGTGAAGTTGTCACGCTCGATAGCATTAAGAAGATGCAGGGGGACATACAAAATAAGCTAGATATTAAGAAAGGTGGCATTCAGCGCGTTGAGGGTGAATTGCATTTGGCCACTGCTGTCGGAGTATCTAGCGGCACTGGTGGTGCTGGCGATAACTCAGCGTGGCTCTCTTTATCTAGAGGTGAGCCAGATATTTACGTTAAAAGATTAGGAAAGTCGAACGCTATATTCAAATTCCCTGAAACAAACGGAGGAACTTTATTATCAACTTATAATAACTCAGCTCAGGTATACGCAAGTAATGACTATTGCGGTTTAAGACTTGTTAAAAAAAGTGGTAACTTTGCCCTCATAGAAACAGATCCAGATTCATCTGGAAACATTTTTAATTTTGTACATAGAACAAACTCAGGGTCAAATGAGGCTGTTATTAGAGTTCCTAAACGTAGCGGGACTATGTCTCTTGTTGGGGATTATGGCTTAGGTGGGGTGGGAGAAAGTATGCCTCAAAAGATATCTTGTTTTTATGGTTCCCCATCAGCAGGGGTACCAGGATTTCCAAGTAATGGCGCTGGCTGGCAATCTACATATAGCGGAAACCGCCGTGCAATGTTATTTATGGATACATCAGGTAATTTACTCGCTAGATTTAGTCTATCAAATAACGTTGTTGATACAGAAACGCCATGGCGAACTTTGTGGGGCTCAAATAATACAACGGTAGATAGTAATGGTTTTATTAAACGCGCCTCTCCAATCATCGACATCAACCCCGATGGCACATTCACAACCAACGACGAATCCGAAGGTGCTACGGTTACTCGAGTAGCGCAGGGTGAATATCTTATCGAGGGTGTGCTGGGTTTTAATTCTGACGCAGGCTGGGGGGGTGTTGACGGCGGTATTGAAATTCCACTCGATGTAAATAAACAGTCTCTTATTTGGGTTAACTCTAAAATTAACAAAGACGGCTCTATTCTCGTTAAAACGTATCACCGTACTCACCCTAACGCGCCAGAGTTCGCCCGTAATGATATTGACGGTTACAGCGACGGCGACCCAATTGATATTCCTGATGGTCGTTTTATCTCTGTTCGTGTGCAGATGCCAGAGCAATCAATCTATAACGTGAGAATGCGTGATATGGAAGAAGCGCAGAAAGTGGAAGAGGAACACAGGCAAAAAGAAGAGGAGATGAAAGCACAATTCGGGTTAGGTGAAAATGATGCACTACTATAGTGGGACATTATAATGTAATGAATTTCATATTTTCACTATTGCATTATTGTTCATTTTTTTTATACTTTAATAGTAAGATTATTCATGTAAATATCATTAATAAATTGCCTTACCTTTCCCACTCCAAGAGTGGGATTTTTTTATTATCAATAAATTCTATCAAAGTCTTCATAATTACTATCAAAAAAACAATCGATACGTTCCGATTTGTTTAGAATTCTTTGACATTTTTTCAATACATTTGCATTCCTATCATGTATATTTTGGTATTGAATTTTTTCTTGGGGGGATAATTCTGAATAAATAACTCGTTCTTGACATCCAATTAAAAATAATGATGTTAGTAATAATAAATAATACTTCATATGCTTTTTGTTTTATAACTGTAAAGAAATATACTATTCTATTTAATTCTTATTTTTCAAGTGTTAATTATTAGATTTTTTGTTTTTTCTTAGTAGATGACTAAAAGCAAACAGGCTAGTTTATTTAATTACCCGTTTGCTTAAAATAACATTTTATACGTTAAATTTATTATATTTAGTTTAATTTAAATTTTTCTACAGCATATTGCAATTGTTCTGATTGCGTTTTTAACTCTAGTGCCTCAGTTGTTGATTTTTGTACAAGCGTTGCATTTTGATGAGTAACTTGGTCTATTTGGGTGATGGCTACACTTATTTGCTCAATACCTTGGCTTTGCTCATCAGAAGCAGAGGAGATTTCATTTATAAGATGACATACATTAGTGATAGCACTTATAATTTCATCAATTGTCTCTCCGGCTTCATTAATTAAATTAGAACCAGTGTTTACTTTATTTTCTGAGTTTTCTACCAGAACCTTAATTTCTTTTGATGCTTGGGCACTGCGACTAGCTAAATTACGTACTTCATCTGCCACAACAGCAAAACCGCGTCCTTGTTCTCCTGCTCTAGCTGCTTCAACCGCTGCATTAAGTGCCAGAATATTGGTTTGAAATGCAATGCTATTTATTACATTTGTTATTTGTGAGATTTGTTGTGAACTATGAGTTATTTCCGTCATTGTATTAATGATTTTATTCATTATATGACCCCCTTTTGTCGCGATATCGGTAGTGCTTTCAGCCAATCTCGTGGCTTCTTTTGCATTTTGGGAGTTTTGTTTTACTGTTGTCGTTAACTCTTCCATGCTTGCTGCTGTTTCTTCTAATGAGGCAGCCTGTTGTTCGGTACGAGATGCCAGATCGGTGCTTCCTTTAGTTATTTCATCTATACTGAAATGAACCGCGCTAGTATTAGCATGTACTGCATTTACAGTGTTTACTAATGATGCTTGCATTTCGTGTAAGCTAGTAGCTAGTTGTCCCATCTCATTACGGCCCGAAATAGTTATATTATTAGTAAGATCTCCATTCGCTATATTATGAATATGATACATAATAGATTTTAAAGGCTTTAATAAGAGGTGTTGTAAGCCAAACCAAACAATTATTAGGACTGTAATAATAACGATAGTAATTACACCAAGAATCCATTGCATTTGAATGAAGCTTTTATGATTTTCATCTTCAGCAATTTCTTGTAAAAGATTATTTTCATCTCTCCAGTTATTAAATGCTACCTCCATTTCATTTTGTATTTGTTGTGCTTCTAAATTACTATATGATTGGTAGTCATTTGAGCTTAGATATTCAATAGATAAATTCATCGTCTCATACATATTTTTCCACGTTTTTTTGATGTTATCGATCAATTCTGTTTGTTTTTTATTAATATCAGAAGATTGTAACCAAGATATATAATGAGATTCAGCTTCATTTAATGTGGTACGAGCAACGCCTAACATATCATTGATATCTATTATATGATTTGAGTCTTGTTGACTTTTGAGATACCTAATAGCAACTCTTGCTATAGTTAAACGTGTTTTTATTAGGGCATTAACACTGTCACTTAATTTTTGTTGTTGTTTATTTAAGTTTTCAAAATTTTGAAAGTTATGGAGATCTTTATTTATAATGGAATAAGAAAAACCAGCTGTGATTAGTTGTAATGCACAGAATATAGTTAAGGCAAAAATAATACTCTTAGTAATATTTAAATTATTTAACATTTTGATTACCCTGTTATAATTTCATGATGATACAATTATAACGGCTTATCTCAAATAACCTTTAATTTTAATACTCAATAAAATTATAACATTTTGATTTTTATAATGAAATAAAATCAATAAGTTTTTTAACACTTTTGTATTATTGTTTCTTATTTTTCTATTTAAATCGAGTAGTTACCTATATGCGTATAAAATATTTTATTAACTCATCATCTAAGATGAAAAATTCTTTATAATTAGTAACGTCTATTATATATGCTCATTATCTAGATATAAAAATTAAGAATATCGTTATCTAATTTTTAACTAATTAGTAGAATTGTTTTTAAATCTAATTAATACTTTTCTATTACTCAAGTTTTGTATATGGATAATATATTACTCTTTTTTTAGCGATAATAGCTTTTCACACCATGTATCAAGTGTTTCCCGTTTTTCTCTTAAATAATCATATCGGTCATAGTGCTTTTGAGAAACGCCTGGTCTTTTGTGGTTTTGTACCATATCCCTTAACTCAGAACTTATTCCCATTTCTCCAGCTAATGTTTTGAATGTTCTTCTCACATCTCTAGGCGTAAATTTCTCAAATTCATTTTTCTTACAAAATTTATTTAATTGTTTAGCGTATTCAGATGTTAACAGGTGCCCTTCTTTAGTTTCAGCAGGGAAAATATAATTAGATGTTGGATATAATAGTTCTTGGATATTCAGAATATTAATGGCAGGCTGAACCAAAGGGATCACATGATAATCGCCTGTTTTTGAAATGTGAGGAGGAACTGTTAATGTGTTGTTCTTTTTATCCCAATTGTCGCGAGTATTAGCCAGAATTTCCCATGGCCTTTGTCCTGCGGAATAAACGCAAAATAGAAATAGACGCGCATAATCTGAGTTAATAGGGCATTCTATGGTGGGCTTATTGAATAGTTCTAATAATAGCTTCAACTCATCCCATGATAAAAACCTATCTAACGCTTTATCTGCACCTTTTTGTCTAGGAACCACAGTGACAGGATTTCGCTCCAACCCATAAATAACGCGCTCGTTTATTTTTGCTGGATCATTATCGGCAAATAAACCGAAATTGAATACCGCATGTAGGTTTGCTCTTACCTTGTTTGAGCCAGCTAAAGCACCTCGGGAGATAAACTCAGAAAGTATTCTTTTTATATGATCTGGAGTCACATCTTTTGCAGGCATAGACGCATCAATGTGTTTACTACCTAGAACCTGATTTAGTCTGTTTTGAGTTTTATCATATGAGCGCTTGCCTTGTCGTTTCTGATCTTCAATGTAATCATCAAAGAGCTGTTTTACTGTGGCGTGTTCGTATTTAATCTTCTCAGGGGATGATGATTCTGTAGCTGCAGCTAATGATTTTACTGCTGCATCAGCGAGTGATAAATTGGGGTAATCACCAAGCGATATAAATTTCTCTTTCCCATCTTTGAAGTAGCGGTAGACGAAAACTTTTCTTCCAGATGGATATGTTTTTACACCAAGGCGTCCAGTGCCTCTAGTCGCTGATGCTTGCCAAGTATAATACGCAGATTTCTTTGGTTTCAGTCCTCGTATTTTACTATCAGTCAGTAATACGCTAGCCATAACTAATTTCCATTTACAGGTTGTTTGCAGGTCAAGTAACGGGTCAAGTAACGAAGAAATGATATGAAACTAGATGAAATCATGCAAGGTATATAAAGCCTTATAAATCAAAAAGATGAAATCTTCTGAAATTATATAAAACCCAATGAAATCAGTGTGTAACGCCCTTCTAAGCCGTAGGTCACAGGTTCGAATCCTGTAGGGCGTACCATTTTAAATCAAACGCTTACATTCATTTTAAATTCTCTACTTTTCTTAAGTGGGACGTATTTGGGACGCTAGCTCCGAAAATGCTGTCTATTTGTCTCACATGTTCAGTTAGGCATAAATAAATCACCCTATAAATACTCGCAGATTTTCTTGGTAATCTTTCCACTAAGCACTTTCATCTGTTTTACTTTTTTTCTAACCCTCTCTACTTTTTTTGTGTTATTACTTCAAATTGAACTCCGTTATGGATTTAAATATTGATGTATTAAATATAGTTATTACAGTAGATAAAATTAGAGGGCGAATTTGAGAAATAATGTCATTAATATTCTTGATGATATGATTAAGTAATTATTAAAATAAAATGTTAATAGCTAATTTTAAAATCAGAATATAAAATAAATAATTTATTATATTATTTTTTCTAAGTATTAGTCATGATTCAATAATCCATTTGGTTATTTATTAAATAAATTAATGCGTTATAATGACTTTTAAATAAAAAGATTAAAATATACAGATTTAATGCAAATAATATAAATGGAATAAAAAATGCCTTTACCTAACCGATTAAAACCAAAAAAAGTCAGCAAAACTAAACTCAATGAATTGATCGATTTACTACTAAAGATAACTGTTAAAATCGATAATGGTGCAACTGAAAATGATCCCGAACTTAACACCATGATAATAAAATGGAATGCACAAGTAGTAACACCTTGTGAATTTTCAGATTTTCGTGACTACAATTCGTGGACAAGTGCAAAAGAGTTTACAAAAATAGCTTTTAACCAGGTGAAGTATTTAGATGATCTGACTTATAACGAGTTGATTAGTATTGTTGATTTCATATGTTTAGCTGAAGGCAGTGAATCTGAACAATCTTATGCAATAAATTTACTCGAGATAAACTTTAAAGCCTTTTCTTCAGATCTTATTTATTGGCCTGATGAGTATTTTAATCTTGAAGAAGTTGATGATTTATCATCAGAAGAAATAGCGGCTTATTTAATGGAAGGATCTAATCGCAAATTATCTAATGCTCCAGAAATTCTATTAAAATATTCAATCGTTAAAGAAATTAACAATTAATCTTTTATTTTAACAAAAAAATCAAGCGATTGATTTTATAAATAGATGGTTTTTTACTTAAATAAAAAAGATGAAAATTTTCGATGTGCTTTAACTGAAGTAATTAAAATATTAAATCAGATAGCGCTAAACAATATTACTGTATCTTTATCTAAGATTGCGGCGCTTCTTATTTCGTAATACAACAATCTCATTTGATGATAAAGTTGTTTCAGCCCAAGCACTTAGCATGGGTGACATTATTTCGGGTGAAACCAACAAACTTTGTGGCGATATTCCTAATATTAAAGCAATAGCAATAAGCTGATCGACGGTTATTTTCAGATGCCCATTTTCCAAACGTGAATAGTGTTGCTGACTGATACCAAGCCTTCTCCCCATCTCGATACCTGTTATTTTTAATTGCTTTCTTTTTTGTTTAATTCGCTGACCTACAACAATATTAATTGAACTCATATCAACCCCTCTTTTTAAAAGAGATTACCGTAAAAACACTTAGAGATCGATATGGGCGATCAAAAATAGATTATTGATAGTTGGTATCTATCAGTTTTTATTTATTAAAAGATTTAAACCGTTTTACCAAAATCAAATAATTAGATAAATTACATTAGTCTTTAACAGTATTTTTGTTTGTTAATGACGAAATAGGAGTGTTAATTAAGAATAATATGAGTTAATAGGAGGTTGGTAAGAATGGAAGGCTCCATTTTGAGGAACCTGTGTGAAACTATGGGTGATGATTTGTATTGGATGAAAATAAGTTAATATTATTCAAATTGTTACTTAGTTAAACTATTAATTATTCAGATTTTTATCATAAAATAGTATTTTCTTTATCCCAATTTTCTACCCAACCAATTAATTCCTCTAATTGATTTTCAGAGAACACCTTTATACCATGTTGACGTAATAAGGCTGTTGCAACACCTTTATCTGTGATTAAATCAGTACCTAGAATATCAAATGATTATTTTTAATTTGAATAACGGTTTCTGTTTTACCGACACCAAAAATATGTATTTTATTTCAAATTGTAACAATGTTGATTTATAAAGAAAAAATAATACTATTTTTATAAAAGCAATCAAAAAAAGATTTATTTTGGTATTGGTGTAAAAATGAACACTTAAAATTTGGTTATATAGAGATAAATATAATCTTAAGTGTAACCATTTTAACTACTACCTTATTTTCCTCTGAATCAACATCAAATAACCAATCCATCGTTATATTTCTTATCACTATCCCCTTTTTATGTGCTCAATTTATTAACTTAGTAATATTAGTGATCTTGTGGATTATTTGTTAATCAAATTATTTTATTTGCAATTTGAATGTGTCATAAACCCATATTTAACAAATAGGCAGTGGATCTTTAATAGTGAAAAATTTTATATTTTGACAAAAAAACCAAAAAAATAACTAGCTGAATATGCTTTCATTTTACTCGATGTACTTAAATAATCGATAAAAAACAAAATGATGATTAATCCCCTTCTTTGCATAAGTAAATTAAATAGTACGGATTTTTAAGAAAAAAACAGACGAAAAGATTTACAAATACTTTACTAATACTTTACAAATGAAATAAGATAGCGTGATTGTTTTAATGCTAATAATTCATTGAGTAAAAGGAACGTGTAAAATGGCGATATCTAGAAGAAAATTTATCATTGGTGGAACAGTGGTGGCTGTCGCTGCTGGTGCGGGTATTTTGACACCAATGTTAACTCGCGAAGGGCGCTTTGTTCCGGGTACGCCAAGACATGGCTTTGTTGAAGGTACTGAAGGTGCTTTACCAAAACAAGCTGATGTTGTTGTTATTGGTGCTGGTATCCTTGGTATTATGACAGCAATTAACCTTGTAGAACGTGGTTTATCTGTTGTCATTGTTGAGAAAGGTAATATCGCGGGTGAGCAATCTTCGAGATTCTATGGTCAGGCAATTAGCTATAAAATGCCAGATGAAACGTTCTTATTACACCATTTGGGCAAACATCGCTGGCGTGAAATGAATGCGAAAGTAGGTATTGATACTACTTATCGTACACAAGGCCGCGTTGAAGTTCCTCTTGATGAAGAAGATTTAGTTAACGTAAGAAAATGGATTGATGAAAGAAGTAAAAATGTTGGCTCAGATATTCCATTTAAAACCAGAATTATTGAAGGTGCTGAATTAAATCAACGTCTTCGTGGCGCGACAACAGATTGGAAAATTGCTGGCTTTGAAGAAGATTCTGGTAGCTTCGATCCAGAAGTTGCAACCTTCGTTATGGCTGAATACGCTAAAAAAATGGGTGTTAGAATTTACACTCAATGCGCGGCTCGTGGCTTAGAAACACAAGCTGGTGTAATTTCTGACGTTGTAACAGAGAAAGGTGCAATCAAAACTTCTCAAGTTGTTGTTGCTGGTGGTGTTTGGTCACGCCTATTTATGCAAAATCTTAATGTTGATGTTCCAACACTGCCTGCTTATCAGTCTCAACAGCTAATCAGTGGTTCACCAACGGCACCGGGTGGCAACGTCGCTTTACCAGGTGGTATTTTCTTCCGTGAACAAGCTGATGGTACTTATGCAACTTCTCCTCGTGTTATTGTGGCGCCAGTAGTGAAAGAATCCTTCACTTATGGCTATAAATATCTGCCATTATTAGCATTACCTGATTTCCCAGTGCATATTTCTTTAAATGAACAATTAATCAATTCATTTATGCAATCAACGCATTGGAACTTAGATGAAGTTTCTCCGTTTGAGCAATTCAGAAATATGACTGCATTACCAGATTTACCTGAGTTAAATGCTTCATTAGAAAAATTAAAAGCAGAATTCCCTGCCTTTAAAGAATCGAAATTAATTGATCAATGGAGTGGTGCAATGGCTATCGCACCAGATGAAAACCCAATTATCTCAGAAGTTAAAGAGTATCCAGGCTTAGTCATTAATACTGCAACTGGCTGGGGTATGACAGAGAGCCCTGTATCAGCAGAATTAACCGCTGATTTATTACTGGGCAAAAAACCAGTTTTAGATCCAAAACCATTTAGTCTTTACAGATTCTAATTTTGTGTTATTCATAAAAAGCCCCCCAGTAATTAGTTATACAATTATTGGGGGGCTTTTTAAATTTGAGTTTTTTTACTAGTTATTTCTTCCTGAAATTATCATCATTTTTGACATATTCAAATGAATCTAAAATGATCCCTGTTATTCTTAATATATCTTCTGGATCATTAATATTTATTCTGTTATTAACTAGTGATAGTCCAGCTCTAGACACTTCATTAGCTAAAACATTTGTAATTTCAATAGGGACAATAATATAAGGGTTATTTTTATCATAAAATCTAACAATCCATCTATTGGATTTTCCTTGATATAATATACCAAAGTAAGATTCTGTATCCTTGTATTGGATCTCCTCAGATCCTACGATAAGCTTAATTTTTTCAAATAATGTTAATTCGTTTTTTGTTGTTATAATATTAGGGTTGTTGGGATCTACAATATTTACAAATTCAGTATTTTTCTGATTACTATCGTTATTTTCTTTTATTTCAGTGGGATCGTCTATTGTCATGGCTTTATTTGATAGACCAGATACAACCATTGCACTAACAGAACGTTCGACAGCTAGTTTTACAAGTGGTGTTATAGAGTCGATGAACCTTTGATTTAATTGTCTCTCAATGTTTGATCGACTAGCTACATATCTGACAAATTCATTATCTACGTCACGTAAGCTTGAACTAATAGTTTTAGTAAAAGCAGATAAATATACACTTTCTTCAGCCAAGGTTCTTAATGCTTCTGGTTTAAATTTATCATGTCTGAACCTGAATAATTGGCTTGCATCTGAATCGCTGACTTCATCCATTCTTATTCTTAAGAAAGGTGTTGGATCCATTACATTTTTTTGTTTTAAATCGGTAAAAAAGCGCCATTCTAAGCCATTAGTTATAGCTGATATTGTAACTTCTGGTGTAGAGTTAAAATATCGTGATAATTGAGGGCAGTGATTATCTAGTTTTTCAGAATATCCTTTTGCTTCAATAAACATTACCGGAACATCTTGGCAGAACAATGCATAATCAACTCGTTCATTTGCTTTAACACCAGGGAAATCAGCACCATATTCAGCCTTAACTTTTTGAGGGTCATAAGGGTTAAAACCAAGGATATCTAAGAAAGGTAATATCAGTGCTTGCTTAGTTGTTTCTTCCGTCGAGCAATGTTGCCCTACGTTTTTGACATGATCCATGTGATTTTTTAGCTTTAATTTAAAACTTTCCATTATTCATCCTAATAATTATTTGCTGAATAAAAAATAATATTATGTATATCAATGACATTCTAATTGTTACTATGCATAAAACACACCTAAATAGAAGTCAGATAACTCTTTCCTTAATAAATTTTAATATAAAATAAAAATAATCAATATCGATAAGCTCAC
The DNA here is from genome assembly GCF_040139785.1 of Proteus genomosp. 6. Lineage (NCBI taxonomy): Bacteria > Pseudomonadati > Pseudomonadota > Gammaproteobacteria > Enterobacterales > Morganellaceae > Proteus > Proteus genomosp. 6. The sequence continues at coordinate 13,736 of NZ_JBEEVJ010000003.1, forward strand.
ACTTATAGTAAGTAAGTGAACTTCTTGATAAAAAATAAGTATTTATATGTTTTTAGTATTTTTGTTATCAATAAATAAGATTGATAGTGAACAAATCCATTAAAATTATTTTTTAAAAGATTAAAAATAGATATGAATTTTGTTCTTAAATTATAAGTGAGTAGTCTTTTTCAGATTATTTCAATCAGGGGGGGTTCATTTTCCTAGGATACTATTTATATATATTAAAACAATACAGAATTATTCTTTATAAAATGATATTCTAATTAAATATATAGATATTTTTTATAGGTTATCAATGTCATTTAAATATATTTCAAATTAAAATAAGCCATTCTATTCAACTTTATGATAACACCATTCATTCTCGGATACTCAGTTCCAAATTGTTATTCTAATATTAATTTAGTTTAAAATAACATATAGAAATGTAAATTATTTTAAATTTGAAATATCGGAATAACCTTATTAACAGAATTCGTGAGAATAAGTAATATTACGATTATTTAATAACTAATAGTTAAGTATTTTCAGTTTATGGATTGATAGTTTACAAACTATAATTCGGTATTTTATCGATGTAATCATCTAATGAAAGAAGGAGAGTAAAGGGATGATTAACACCAAAGTTGGGAATAGAATAAAAATGATAAGAAGACAATTGAAAATAACAGAAAATGAGATGTCTGAAATGTTGGGGATAAGTATGCTACATTATTCTCAATTAGAAAATGGACATTTAAAAATAACAGTAGATCAATTGATTACTATTTCTTATATACTTGGTGTTACACCTCAAAGTCTTATCTTAGAGGCTAAGAAAACAGACTTTATGGTTTTTGAGGATAAGCAGTCGATAACTCAACCAAGTGAAATAGTTATATTTAGAAAAAAGAAAATCGTTTAAAAATCACATTGGTATATTACTTGTTGATATTGAGTTCTGATAAATATATTGAGTCGTTTTCTAGTTGTTTTAATTAAGATTCTATTTCTCAAAACTCAATAACTAATAGCACAAAAGCCATCTTATTATAGGATGGCTTTTGTGTATTTAATGGCAGAGTGTTGTACCTGTTATATGATTTATAGCACCGTTTCTAATCAATAGTTTCTGCATATCTTTAAGATTATTTTGGCAAGCATAACTTAATGCGCTGTGGTTATAAGAAAATAATGAATTATCTTGTGTTGTTGTAACAAGATTAACATCAGCACCTTCAGAAATAAGGTATTCTACGGTATCAAGACGATTATTACTGGCTGCAATCATAATAAATGTTTCACCATCGCTTTCTACTCTTTGGTTATTGAGTTCAATATCGCTTCTCATTAGGTCGTGAATTTTTTTTACCACATTGACATTATTTCCTAATACGGCTGATTTAAAAACATTATAAACATCGTCTTTATCCGTAGCCCAAAGGCTCGCGCCTTGAGAGATGAGATAATCTACCATTTCTTCATCACCAATAAACGCAGCCCATCCCAGAGCTGTTTGCTCTAAACTTCCAGTATCTTTCGCTTCAATATTTTGACCATTGGCAAGCATCTTTTTGACTTCATTTAAATCACCATGTTTAACAGCATCAAACCATAGTGCATTTTTACCTGTACTTGGTGAGGTATAGAATATCCTATGTGGTAAACGTGATTTATTAGCCAACTCAATCATATCAGAATAATTTGATTTAAAAGATTGATATTCGAATGGATTATTCTCATTAATAATCAATGCTTGTGCGCCAAAAGAAACTAATGCCAATGAAATAACAAACATTTTTATATTCATTTAAACACCTTAAAATCGAAATAATTAACAAAACTTATTACAATTAGTTTATTAAAAATTAATATTTATTAGTGTTGGTAATTGAAACAGAATGTAAGTAAGATGTGTCTTGTTAATACGTATTTTCAATAAAGATAAATCTTAGTAATCTATTTTTCCTATTTGATAAAATAAATAAGTATCTTTACTTGTTTTTATTAAAATAGGATGGAAAATACGCATTTTTATCTCTTTATATGAGTATTTTTTTTACGTAAAGATAAAATATTGAAAAGTGAAAAATCTATATTTAATTAATCTTTTATTTTTTATCTTGTTCTCTTATTGCAATAATTAGTTACTTTTAAAATAGCTACTAATGCAGTTTAATTGTCATTAATCAAAAAATTAACTTAGTAATCTATATAAATGATAGATAATGTTGCTCTCATTATATTCATTATTTTTAATATTTAAAGTTTTTGGTCGTTTTACCATCAAGTTATTTTTGATTAATCTTATTATAGAACCTTGGATGGTTTCTATCCATAAAGTTTTAGTCAAATTTCCAGAGAGTAAAAACAGATAAAACTGTTTTTTTGAGATAAACCCCAATAATTGAGCTAGTTATTATTGGAGTTATTTTTGGGAATAATCGTTATCGTTTACGACGATAAATACGATGCTCAATCATCGTACCAATGATCATTAATGGCGTGTTTTCACTGCTAAGTGTTGGATAATCACTATTTAATGGCACAAGTTCAAAATGTTCATTGCCATTAGCATCAATACGAGTTGGTCTATATTTCTTAAATGTTGCTTCTCTTTCATTATTAGCCGCAACAATAAATTCTCCCGGATGTGGTTTTATCTCAGGATCGACAATGATTACATCTCCTGATTTAAAATCAGGTTCCATTGAGTCTCCTTCTATCTTTAATGCAAAAGCACTTTGTGAGAGTTCTTGATCTGTCAGAATATACTCAAATTCACCATCACAATCTGTAATAGGAACACTATGTACTAAGTTTCCCGCTTGAACGTAGCTTATTAGTGGTAATTTTTTCGTATTGATATCATGAACAGGTTGAATATTATCACCCATCATTAACCAACCGGCATCACACTCTAAAGCTCTTGCAATGCTAATAATATTACGAGGTTTTTTTGTTGAACCATCTTCTATTGAAGCCCATGATTGTTGTCTGATGCCAGCTTTTTCAGCTGCTTCAGTCTGAGTAAGCCCCAAGGCATCTCTTCTGGATTTAACTCTATTTGCAAGACTCATGTTTCCTCCTATTAAAATAATACAGATAAAACTGTATTTGACAAACAGATAAACCTGTTATTTAATACAGTTATACCTGTTAAATAATTTATCTAAAAAAGAGTAAATCAAAAAATGATAATTTATAAGGAATCATTTATAGGCTAATAAATATCGATATAACTAGTTTTGTAGTTTAATAATAACAATTATTTATTGTTAGATTACTATTCTAAATAAGAATGGTTTTATTATTAATAATGCCTAAAATATAAATTTCTGGTTTGGTCTTTTTAAGCGGAAGGAGGCGGTGGTCGTTATAAAAAATAATTGAATTTATATTAAATCATCATGTTTATGATAAGTGATGCTTTTTTAGGAATGAAAACATTCTATCTATATTAATTGAAGTGCTAATTATTTAAATATTTATTTAAATAATATGGACGCCCTATTTTTAAAATAAAGGAATATTATGAAACTTATTGATGGATTAAAAAAAGAATTAAAAGGTTTTTTCAATGAAACATCTGAAAATAACTATGTGAAGATTTTTGATACGCCCCATGTATGGGGAATGCCATTTGGTAAAGAAATTATGCCAAAAGCGATAGAGCGTGAGGCTGAGTTTGAACAAGCCATTACATCTATCTTAGATAAAATGCTGTATCGCTGTGATATTTCATCACTTAATGCCCCTGATGAAGAGTGGCGTAAAATTATTCTTGCTGCAATTGATAAATCTTTTTCTGAAAAGAAAGGACGTAAAGATCGCACACAAATTCGATTTTTATTTGCACAGACACCAACAGTTTTATTAAATGGTGTTAAATACTATTTTAGTGGAACGCCTGAATATCTGGCATTGAAAAAAGATCTTATTGAATTAATCAAAGAACGCGGAAAATATTGGGAATGTATTCCAGATATTTGGATTGGTCGCTTTTATCGTATTATTGATGGTCTAAAAGTCTCGTTAGAAAAAAAAGTATTACCTGAAGATTTTATTTCTGAATTAGATACTCGAATGACATGGAACCATACAAAAATTATTGCTGTTGATGGTTGTGAAGCTTTCGTTGGTGGTCATAATTTAAATATGGATCTTTTTAAAAGTTATCCACCAGTTCATGATGTTTCTGTTAAGGTTATTGGCGAATCAGCACTTCATTCCCAATTATTTTTAAATAAAATGTGGGATGTAGGTAACGATTTAATTACGAAAGAATATTTTGATAGTAAAAAAAATGAATGGGTCGCTAAAAAAGCAAGCTATAAGATTATCGATCCATTAACAAAGAGCAGTGTATTAAGAGAAATTAAAAAGAAAAATGAACAAAACTTAGCTCAATCGCCAGATGAAGGCTTTTTCAAAACTGACCGTATTTTCTCTGTAGGAAAATATTGGGAAGGGCCTGATATGCGAGTTGATTATAAGAAAGGTTCCGAGAAAATGAAGGAATACCTTATAAAAAATGCTAAGAAAAAAATTCGTATGTCTCAACAAGATGTAGTGAGTGCATGGAAGAAAAAATGGAAAGATCATCCTGTCTGCCATTGGATAATTGAAGCGTTATTAAAAAATCCAGAGTTAGAAGTTGAAATTGTTGTTTCACCATTAGATGCCGCCGCCGGTGCTAATGGCGACCAATATTCATTTGGCTCTGGAGCACAAAGAACCTTTGAATTATTCAAATATTATCTAACTCATGATGTTGATACAGATGCCGTTATTCCTGATCCTGATAAAATTCGTGAATCAGCATTACGTCGTATTAAAATAGCGCCATTCTTCTTTACCGATAAAGTGCCAAAAGCACTACAAACGGAAGGTAAAACTTATAAATGGCCTGGTGCAGATGAATCATCTTATACCGCCACACTAAAAGAAGCACCACTAAGCGAAGATCCACCGAAACAAGGGGATATTGGTCACCCATTCTGGTCATTGGTTAATGCGAGCGGTATTTACCCTAAAGTCGCTCCTGCACCGGGAAACCACGCAAAAGTAACTATTATTGATGATGAATTGTATATTGTTGGTTCCGATAATATGTACCCAGGGTATTTGTCAGAATTTAACTATCTTGTTGAAGGCGAAGAAGCCGTAAGGACATTTATTGAAGAGTATTGGGATAAATTATGGCGTTATTCTGAACCTCACGCTTTTAAACATAAATAAGTTTAATCAACTCATTTAGTCATAAAAGTGATTGAATATAAAAGGGGAGTTAATCCCCTTTTTATTTAAATATAAAATAACGTATTTATTTAAGATAATCTAATGGCCAGTGTTTGAAATAAATATGATTGGCTTGCCAGTCTACTTTTTCTGTATTGTCGCTTAATAAATACTTAGCCACCGTAAAGGCAAATTCAAAACTTACACCTAATCCTTTTGCACTGATAAACTTTCCATCAACCACAACATCTTGATCAAGATAATGACCATCATCGTATTTATCTGCTAATTTATCGCCAGTACTGTAATTACGACCTTCAAGAAGATGATGTGCCGCTAATACTTTGGCACCAGAAGAGCACAGTGCACAAATATATTTATCTTCAGCAATATGGCGCTTAATAAATTGAATAACTTGCTCGTTAGCGCATAAACGATCTGTGCCTTTAGGGCCACCCGGCATCATTATTGCGTCATAGCTATGTGTGAATTTATCTGCTAATAGGAAATCAGCACTGATTTTAGTTTCAAAATAAGTATTTAATACCAAGCTATCCATGCAAGAAAGTACATCAACATGAATATCAAGACGGCGCATGATATCAATAAAAACAACAGCTTCACCTTCTTCAAATCCATCAGCTAATAAAACGGCAACCTGTTTCATTTTATTTATCCCTTATGTGTTTTTAGTAATGAGTGGATACTTTGAATATGATTAACAATGGTTTCTTTATCTTGTTTATCAATGGTATCTGCTGTGGCAATCCAGCTTCCTCCACAAGCAACAACTTGTGGAATAGCAAGATAATCACTCACGTTATTTAAACTAATGCCGCCTGTAGGCATAAATTGGACTTGGGCGTAAGGTGACGCTAATGCTTTTAGCATTTTTACACCGCCAGAGGCTTCTGCAGGGAAGAATTTAAGTAAGGTTAAGCCTTTTTCAAGAGCAACTTCGACTTGGCTTGGATTATTAATGCCTGGCACAATATCAATGCCGTTATTAAGGCAGTAATCAACGGTACTTGGGTTATAACCCGGAGAAATAACAAAGCTTGCTCCAGCTTCTTTTGCCATATCAGCTTGTTGTGCGGTTAATACTGTTCCTGCACATAAAATAAGCTCAGGAAAGTGCTCATGCATTAGCTTTATGGCTTTGGCTGCTGCCGGTGTACGAAAGGTAATTTCAGCAACAGGTAGTTGATTTTGGGTTAGAATTTCACCCAGCCAGATTGCATCTTCAGCGCGATTAATTTGGATCACGGGGATCACTTTCAGTGATGAAAGAGTATCAACAATTGACTGTGTCATGGTTATCCTTGATTAGTGTGTAGAATGAATCAGTAATTTCATGAGGAATGATGGCGCCATGGTGTTGAATGACGAGTCCAGCTAAGGTATTTCCCCATAAACAGCAGGTCGATAGGCTTTGATTTTGTAGCCAAGCAGCAATAAAAGCAGCATTAAAAGAGTCACCTGCGGCGGTGGTATCAATAACGGAATCAATGGGTTTGGGAGAAACATAGCCAGCATTTTTGCCATCAGACCAGTAAGCGCCATTAGCACCCAATTTGACAATGACGTTCTGATTACCCCATTGATGAAGGCGTTGTGTAATGTCTTGTTCTGTCAGCGCTGGTTTTTGCCAAAGTATTTGCTCATCATCACCAGTGACTAAAGCAATATCACTAATGCGATACAGCTTTTCAAACCACTCTTGTGCATGAGGTATTGAATCCCATAAACGTGGTCGATAATTAGAATCGACAATGAGCGTCATTCCACGCTGTTTAAGTTGCGCTAATAAGGTGAGTAAAGCGATTTTTCCTTCATGCGTTAAAATAGCAAGAGAAATACCGCTAAGATAAATGACGCTATCATCAGGAAGCGCATCGAAACTGTCTAAAAAACGCTTATCGGTCGCAATATAACGTGCGGCAGCATCATTTCGCCAATAGTGGAAACTGCGCTCACCATGAGCATCAATTTCAATAGCATATAGACCAGGAAGTTTTTCGGGAATAGTAATAACAGATTGGCAGTCTATCCCCTCGTTTTCCCATGCTTTCTGCATTAAGGCACTGTAAGTATCAGTGCCTAGTCCTGTCATATAAAGCGGATGTAATGAAGGCGATAGTCGCGATAAATAGAGTGCGGTATTCAGTGTATCGCCACCAAAACGTTGTTGTTGTGGTAAGAACGGTTGACCACTCAGCTCTATCATACATTCGCCAATAATGGCGACAGTTTTATTGGTTTTCACAGTTTTCCATCACTTTTACAGACACGAATTTTATCTGCAACCACAGCTTTCATTGCGGCTTTGCCTGGTACAAGGTAATGACGAGGATCACTTGCATCAGGGTTATCTAAAAAGTATTGCTTGATAGCGTTAGAGAAAGCAATTTTCAGTTCGGTTGCAACGTTAACTTTGCAAATACCTAAATCAATACAACGGCGTACATCGGCATCAGGAATACCCGATGCACCATGAAGAACTAAAGGAATGTCAGTCTTTTGGCGAATAATGGCTAAACGATCAAAATCGAGATGAGGTTCATGTTTGTACATGCCATGCGCGGTACCAATTGCAACCGCTAATGAATCAATACCCGTTGCTTTGATAAATTGTACTGCTGAATCAGGATCGGTGAAAAGCGCATCTTTAGCATCAACGACTAAGTCGTCTTCTTGCCCACCTAAACGACCTAATTCAGCTTCAACGGTACAATCCCAATGATGGCAGAAATTAACCACTTCTTTAACGATACGAATGTTTTCTTCAAAATGAAAATGAGAGGCATCAATCATGGCAGATCGCACACCAGAAATGACTTTATGACAAATATCAGGAATATCTTCATGGTGATCTAAATGTAGGGCAACAGGGATACGATATTGTTCTGCGGCCTGCTGGCAAATAGAGATCAAATAATCACTACCTGCATAAGCAAACGTGCTTGGTGTACCCGCTAAGATAATAGGTGATGCCATCTCAGCGGCTGTTTCCATCACAACTTGAATGGTTTCCAAGTTATGAATATTAAAAGCAGGCACAGCATAATTTTCACGCTGTGCTTTATTGAGCATATTACGAGTAGAAACCAGATACATGTTTGCCTCTCATCTTTCGTTTAATTACGAATTATAATAAACGAAAGAAATAGAAAGGTAAAAGATCTAAATCACATTTTTATTGCCTTCGCACTGAAAGCAAATGAAAGGTGATTAGAAAAAATGTGCCATTTTAGAGCTATAACTGGTGATCCCTTTGCGTAATAAATTATTTTTCGGTCGTCTTGACTGTCCTATCACGGTTTCAGCGACTTTTTGTGCTAAGGTTTGTTTTTCTAAACGGCGGGTTAATGGTGTTTGCTGAGTTGTATAATCTTCGCAAAAAATGACGTTTACCTCTTGTGTTGCTTTCACTCCAGTCACTAAAGCTTGAATAGCAGGAATTTCGAAACGAAAGTTATCTTTTTCGATAGGTAATGGAAGTGAAGGTGTTTGCCATAAATTGATACGATCAGCACAATAAAGCGCAATAATCACGGCACGTAATGACCAAAAACTACTGGCAGGCCCACTGTAGTTATCAACTAAACGAGGATCGTGAGTAAATAAGCCTTGAGTCGGGGCGCCATTTTTTAATGCCCCTTGAGAAATAAAATAACGTAAACTGCTTTCAAAGGCGCGTTTTGCCTCGCCTACTTTTACTGAAGGACAATGTAAATCGACACCCGCTAATAATGGAGCAGAAACCGCAAGGCGATAGCAGGCACTTCGACCAAAGAAAGGAATACCTTTGGGAGTCATAAAATAAAGGTAATGCTGATTAAAGGTATTAAGTGATTGAGTAATAAATGTTGTATCAAATTGAGGATCAATTTGCGTTAACCAATACAATGAATAGTAAAAGCCCCACGCATTGTAGTAATCATAATTACCTTTTGCTCCATCACGAAACCATCCGTCACCAACATAAAACTCTTTTAATCGTTCATATCGCCAATGGGCAATCGTGTCTTTCCCTGTGAGTGCTTTAATGACAAATTGGACGGTAAGAGGGAAGAAATGCCAGTTATTATCAACAATTTCACAGTGATTAACTTGCTCAAACCAAGTAATAATTTGTTGTTGTGTTGCGGGTGTTAATGTATCCCACACCCATTCACGGCTTATCCAAAGAGTGAGCGCTAAATCAGATGCTTCACAAATTCGTTGATCGTAATCTTCAAGTTTCCCCCAATATCCTTTATGAAGTGGATCAGTGCCATGAATAAAGCTTTGTTTGATCATTAAAGGTAAGTTGAAAGCTTGATGATTTAATCCCATCAATGTACTTTTCTTGCTGCTAACTATCCATGTTGCAAGTAGAGGAAGTACCCTGCTAACACCTTCAAGAGCATCCGTTCTTGCCGTTTGTTGCCCTGGACTTCCGGGATAATAAGCATGAGAGTAACCCCATACTTGGTAATGATGAAAAGCCTGTGTGACATACTGTGTCAGCATTTCACATAAAGAGAAAAGCGACTGACTTTCATCATTAAAAAAGTCAGTGATCGTTTTATCATAGCGACGATAAGCTGATTTTCTGACTAATCGTCGAATGATATTTTCCTTAAATAAGCGTTGGTAGATTTCTACGTTTGGGTGCTCATAAGGGAGTTTGGGACGTGCTGAAGATGCAATTTCAATAGCCATTTTCGTATCTCAGAAAAAAAGACGCATCCTTGCGAAACAGAACGGAAGTTGAATATTAAGGTTTTGCAGAATCCACTAGTATTTGATAGTGATCTTGTCCCCAAAGAACGGGCTTTGGCTTATCTTTGATCCACTGGTAATACGCATTTTTTAGCTCTGCCACTTTTTGTGGATTTTGTTTAGCAAGATCGATTGATTCAGCAGGATCTTTTTTATCGTTAAAAAGTTGAGGCTGATTTTTTCCATCATCATAAAAATAGAGCGCCCATTCACCATCACGTACAGCCCAAGCACCTTTAGAGAGTTTTTCTAAATTAGGATTTGTAGGTGGTGTTTTACGTTGATAGGTTATCCATTGGTGATATCCGTGCCAAAACTCTTGGTTTTCTTCACTATAATGTTTAGTACCAGGGCCGGCCCAATAAAGATAGTTATGCGGGGACTTTGTTGTTTCACCTTTAAGTAAAGGCATGATATTTTTCCCTTCAACGTTTAGATTGTCAGGGATCGCAATACCTGCTGTTTGTAGTGCCGTCGGTAAAATATCAAGTGCGGAGATCATCTCATCACTTTTTGTTCCAGCTGGAATAGTGCCAGGTTGATAAGCAATAAAAGGTACTCTAACGCCACCATTAAACATTTGCCCTTTAAAGCCTCTATCCATCGCATTCATTGGCATTGGTGACTCATTAACAGCACCATTATCCGATAAGAAAAAGATCAGTGTATTTTCTAACTCACCATTTTCTTTTAATTTCGCAATAATTTGACCAATACCTTCATCGGCTGCATTTAATGCAGCAAAGTATTTATCTGCCTCAACATTTCCTGTATCAAATTTCTCCATATATTTAGCAGGAGAAGCTTGTTCTAATGGAATATGGGGAACGCTATATGAAAGATTGATAAAGAAAGGTTTATCTTTATGTTCATCAATAAATTTTAGGGTTTCATCCGTTAAAAGATGAGTGGTGTAACCCGGAGCAGGAACATTGACACCATTACGCCAAAATGCAGGTGAATTCCATAAAGCTACTCCTGATGCGTAATAGCTAAAGTCATAATCGAAACCTCGTTCATGAGGGGCATAACCCGCTTCTGGCGTTGAGATCATATTGTCGTGATAATCACGAGTTTGCTTACTTTCATTAATTTTCGGTTTGCGAATAACTTTTGCGTTATGCCATTTACCAATACTGGCGGTGGCATAGCCATTTTCTTGGAAAAGTGAAGGCAATAGTTTGATATCTTTTGGAATACCTAAAATAGCATCGTCATTACTGTAAGTACCAAAGCTTGCAGGAGAGCGCCCAGTAAAGATACCTGCTCGAGAAGGACCACAAACAGGGTGTGCAACAAATGCATTAGTCATTTTTGCGCCATTTACCGCCATATCGCTGACATTGGGCATGGCAATGCGTGCAGCTTCTACCATTTTGTTGATATCTCCTTCATAACGAGGAGGTGTCGGTCTTTGTGCTAACGCATCCACATCTAAGGTATCTAGCACAAAGTCAAGCTGTCCGGTGCCTAAATCATCCATCACGATCAACAGCACATTCGGTTTTTCAGGTGTTCCACCTGCATTGGCAGATATTGGGGCACTTAAACACGATGTAGCAATGAGCCCAGCGAGTAAGCTTTTTCTAACAGAAGGTAAGGTCACGAATTGTCTCCAGAATAAACAAGATAAAATAAAAATAGGGCTACTTTATGTAGTTTTTTTTCATTGCGGGAAGTGCATCGCTGGCGAGACCTCCTCGTGAAATAGATTGCTGCATTAACTGCATACCTATCGCTGTATGATGAAATATTTGTTTATAGGAACGGCATAGGTAGTTATGACGATGTTTTTCACCTTCAATAGCAATAATGCGATGTTTAGGGCAACCGCCATAACATAAGCTTTGCACTTCACACTGTTTACAAAGGCTGGTTTGTTTATCGTATTTATTTTGACCAAAGCGCTGTTGCTGTTTTGATGTTGCTAAGCGAGCAAGGCTATTTTGATGGATATTGCCTAAATTATTGGCGGGATAAACATAGTGATCACAAGAATAAACATCACCATTTGCCTCAATGATTAACGCCTGACCACAGGTTTTCGATTGAATACATGTTGATGCAGGATATCCCATCCATGTGCCTAATAAGCTATCAAATAAACGAATATATATTTTTCCAATATCGTCTTGGCGTATCCATTCATTAAACACTTCTGTCATAAATTGTCCGTAGCCTTCGGCTGGAACAGAAAATGGGGCCAGTTGTGCATTGGGGCCAGGGGCATAATGTCCGCCATGAGTATGAGGAAAGCGTCTATCGACTTCGACAATGGGAATAAATTGAAAGAATGTTGAACCTAATTCTTTTAAGGCTTGGTAGGTTTCTTTTCCTTTATTCCAATTTTGGTCGTTAACTACTGTGAGTGTATTAAATTCGACGCCATATTCGTTTAGTAGCTTAATTGCACGCTTTACTCGTTCAAAAGTAGGGCTACCATTGACTGAAATACGATATTTATCGTGAACTGCTTCAATACCATCGATGGAAACGCCTAATAGAAAATGGTTATCCGCAAAAAATTGTGCCCATTGGCGATTAATGGCGATTGCATTGGTTTGTACGCTATTTGTGATTGTCTTGCCGTTAGCAAATTGCTTTTGGTATTTAACGACTTGCTCAAAGAAGGCTAATCCAGCAAGTGTTGGTTCTCCTCCTTGCCAAGAAAAATCAACCTGGTCGCCACTGTGTGACTGTATATAGTCTTTAATATAACGACGAAGGACACCATCAGGCATGACGGTATGACCTGTCTCTTTTTCTTCATCTTGAAAAATATTTTCTTTTTCCAGATAAAAGCAGTATTCACACTTAATATTACAGTGGTAGCTTGTGGGTTTTGCCATCATATGAAAATAAGCAGGTTGATTTAATGCCATTCGTCATTTCCTGAGTTTCTTTTTTATCCTGTTACATTACGTAAAATTTATCAAAACAAAAGAGATTAAAATCACAAATACGAAATATCGAAAGTAAATGAAAGTTAATTTCGAAAGATGAGAACTTAAATTTTCGATTAAAATACTTTCGATTCGATACTATTTCATGTTTTATTGACTATTTGAGCTATTTATTTTGATTTGTTTTTCGAAAAGAAATGCATGACATGGAGTTTAAAGCTGTTTATTGTGTGTTTGTGTGATATTAAATCTATATTATTGTGTTTTATCTAGCTATATATGGTGTGATCATAAGTATAGCATTGCGTTATATCATTTTATTTATTGGAAACTGGCGGTCTCAAGGCTATTATTGAAGCTACACGAAAATAATCGTAAGTAATCGATGATGATTCGAAACTTTGTGAAAGAGATCAAAAGTTTTGTTTTTTTGCATTGTCGGTAAAAATTGGCGTAGTAAACTACATTCGAAACCAATCGAAAGAAAGTCTTTTGGTTTCGTAAGGAGACGAAAGTGAAAGCGGCAGTTGAGAGGCGTATGGAAATCCTCGATATGGTAAACCAACAAGGTAAAGCCAGAGTCGAAGATCTCGCTGAATTATTTAAAGTCTCAAGTGTCACTATCCGCAGCGATCTAAGTTTTCTTGAGAAAAATGGTTATATCGTTCGCTCTCATGGTGCAGCAATTCCTAATACGGGATTTATTGCCGAATTGAGTATCCACGAAAAACGTGGGCAAAACGCGGGCATTAAAACATTAATCGGGAAAGCTGCCGCAACGCTGATAAAGGATGGAGACACCGTCATTCTTGACTCGGGGACAACTACTCGCGAAATCGCGACACATTTAAAGTCGCGCGAAAATGTAGTGGTCATGACTAACGGTCTGGATGTCGCAATGGAGTTAGCAAATACCTCAGGTGTGGAAGTATTAATGACCGGTGGTGTATTGCGAAAAAGTGCGTTGTCTTTTTCAGGCTCACAAGCTGAAAATAGCCTTAGAAATTATCGATTTGATAAGGTATTTCTAGGTGTTGACGGATTCGATTTACGTGTTGGTATCACCACACACAATGAACAGGAAGCCAGTCTTAACCGTTTAATGTGTGATATCTCAGAAACGATTATTGCGGTTGCAGATTCTACGAAATTCAGTAAACGCAGCTGTCATATGATCAGAGAGTTTGGTGATATTGATATATTAGTGACCGACTCAGGTATCCCTGAAGAGTATATTCAGGAGCTGAAAGAGCACAAAATCGAAGTGATTATCGTCGACGATAAGGCATCGTAATTTGCTAACTCCATTAGCAACACCGCCGGTGTTGATTATGGAGTTAGTATTTAATGCATCCTTTAGAAAAGATTGTTCAGCAACATAAATCAGGCAAACAGAATGGTATTTATTCTGTTTGTTCTGCCCATCCTTTAGTAATAGAAGCAGCTCTATTACAAGCGCTGGATAATGATTCCTTTCTGCTAATTGAAGCCACCTCTAATCAGGTTGATCAGTTTGGTGGTTATACGGGAATGACCCCCGCTGATTTTTACCAATACGTCATTGAACAGGCTGAAAAAGTAGGTTTTCCTATCGAGAAACTTATTCTTGGTGGTGATCATTTAGGGCCTAATCGTTGGCAACATCTTAATGCCAAAGAAGCGATGGCAAATGCAGACGTGTTGATTGCACATTATGTTGCCGCAGGTTTCAAAAAAATCCATCTTGATTGCAGTATGTCTTGTGCTGATGATCCTATCCCGTTAACAGACGAAATTGTGGCCTCTCGCGCAGCACGTCTTGCGGTGATTGCAGAAAATACCGCAAAAGAAACATTTGGTTCTAGTGACATTGTTTATGTTGTTGGTACAGAAGTGCCCGTTCCAGGTGGTGCTGCCGAAGAACTTGATACCGTTGAAGTAACTTCACCAGACGCAGCGCGTAAAACATTAGAGTGTCACCGCCAAGCTTTTCAAAAGGCGGGCGTTTCTGACTGTTGGGAGCGCGTGATTGGTTTAGTGGTTCAACCTGGTGTTGAGTTTGATCACACTGGCATCATTGATTACCAGCCTGAAAAAGCACAGGCATTAAGCCAAGTGGTGAACGATTATTCTCACATTGTTTTTGAAGCACACTCTACGGACTATCAAACCAAAGAGGCTTATAAACAATTAGTTCATGACCATTTTGCCATTTTAAAAGTTGGGCCTGCCTTAACCTTTGCTATGCGTGAAGGTTTATACGCACTCTGCTCGATTGAAGAAACATTATTCCCTCAAGATCAGTGCTCTAAATTGCGTGAAAAAATGGAACAACTGATGTGCCGTGAGCCAGGGTTTTGGCAAAAATACTATCATGGTGATGAACGTCAACAAGCCTTTGCTCGAGTCTATAGTTTTAGTGATCGCATTCGTTATTACTGGCCTGATGCTGAAATTAATGCCGCCATCGACACACTGATGGATAACTTATCCGTTAAACCAATTCCATTGCCGTTATTGAGCCAATATCTGCCTTATCAATTTACTCAATTTAGAGAAGGCATGATTGACGGATCACCTGAATCTTTTGTTATTGCGAAAATACGTGATGTGTTATCGGTTTATGCCGATGCGTGCTATGTCCATTAATTGAGGGAAACCATGGAATATTTAAGTTATCAGACCGCTCAATTAGAGCAACTGAATGCATTTTGGACTGCGAAAGAAATTGAGCAACAACCAGAATGTTGGAAAAAAACATGGCTATCAGTGAAAGAAAATCGTACTGAGATCCAAGCCTTTTTAGATAAAGCGCTCTCACTGCCTTATGCGCGAATTATCTTAACCGGTGCGGGTACGTCTGCTTTTGCTGGAAAAGCGTTAGCACCCATTTTAAGTGGTCATACAAAACGTCGAGTAGATGCAATTGCAACCACTGATTTAGTGGCTGATCCACAAGAATATTTAGCGGAAGACATTCCAACATTACTAATCTCTTTTGCACGTTCAGGTAATAGCCCTGAAAGTGTGGCGGCGTTAGATGTTGCGACTGAATGCCTATCACAATGTTATCACTTAGTACTGACGTGTAATCCAAATGGCAAACTTTATGAGTATTGTCAAAACAACCGCAGTGCATTGGCATTATTGATGCCAGAAGAATCAAACGACCGCTCTTTAGCGATGACCTCTAGCTTTTCATCCATGATGATGGCGGCTGTGACCATCTTTTTAGGTGATAACGTTTTTAGTGACTCAATCGCGCCATTTTTTAGTGATTATAAAGCGCAGTTTGATAAAGCGAATCAAATTATCCGCGAAAAATACGCTGGTAAATTTAAACGAGTTATTTACTTAGGAAGTGGCGGATTACAAGGATTAGCGCAAGAAGCTGCTTTAAAAATGTTAGAGCTAACTGCGGGTAAAGTGGTTGCTAGTTTTGATACTCCATTAGGCTTTCGACATGGCCCTAAGTCTATCGTAAATAAAGAAACTTTAGTGGTGATGTTTTTCTCTAATGATCCTTACACTCGTCAATATGAGACTGACTTATTACGAGAGGTTATTCACGATAATGCATCAGGTAAGGTGATCGCGATCACCGCACGAAATGATAATACTTTCTCAAAAGAGAGTTTTGTTTATATTCCTGCGCTAGAGAACTGTTCAGATGTGGCGCTATTGTTCCCATACTTGATGTTGGCGCAATCATTCGCATTTCACAGTTCCATTGCACTAGGGAATACGCCTGATAACCCGTCTCCGACAGGAGAAATCAACCGTGTTGTACAAGGCGTCACAATTTATCCGTTCTCACTTAAAACAGAAGACACACAGTCTGCTTTAAATTAATAAAATATAATAAGAGAGCTAATCATGAACACACCGAATATTGTCTGGACCCGCATTGATGAACGTTTACTCCATGGTCAAATCCGCATTACATGGGGTAAACATACGGAAGCAAACCTGATTTTAGTGGCTAATGATGACGCAGCAGAAGGCCCCAATGCCGCATTTATGCAAGCTGGAATGAAGGCATCAGCTGGTGGTGAATATGCTGTTCGCTTCTTCTCTATTCAAAAAACCATTGATGTTATTAGTAAAGCATCACCTCGTCAGAAAATTTTTGTTTTGTGTAATAACCCGACAGATGTTGCCCGTTTAGTGGAAGGGGGCGTGCCTATTACTCATTGTAATGTTGGCAATATGCATTTTCATGAAGGGAAACGCCAAATTGCGAAAACCGTGTCAGTCAATGAAACAGACATTGATGCGTTTAAAAGGCTCGTTGCAAATGGTGTGACTTGCACAATTCAAAACACTCCCGATCAGACACCTGTTGATGTGTTAGCACTCGCATCAGCCTGATAATTTCCTGAGCAAAAAACCTGCATTAGCAGGTTTGAGGATTATTTATGATTTTTGAAGCTTCTTTAGTGGCTTTATGGGCCTTCTTTTGCGGTATAGATAAGTATGACGTTGCATTAAATATTCACAGACCATTAATCACAGGGCCTGTTGTGGGTCTGATTATGGGGGATATGCAGGTTGGATTGATTGCGGGTGCAACGTTAGAACTCGCATGGTTAGGACTAGTTCCCAATGCGGGTGCTCAGCCACCTGATGTGACATTAGGGACAATCGCTGCGGTTGCTTTTGCGGTAATGACAAAACAATCACCAGAAGTTGCGATGGGAATTGGGATGCCTATTGCTGTGTTAATGCAAATGCTCGTGATTGGTTTCTTTGCTGTAACCGCTTTCACCATGGGAAAAGCTGATAGATATGCAGAAAGAGCCGATGCAGCGGGTATTTCACGGCTACTGATCATCACGATTACGGTGCGTTCATTACTCTATGCTTTGGTTGCTTTTGTTACGGTTTATTTCGGTGAACATGCTGCTCAATGGATTGATGAAAATACACCAAAAGTCTTGCTAGAAGGCTTAGGTATTGGCGCGAAAATGGTTCCTGCAATTGGTTTCGCCATGTTGCTAAAAATCATGTGGTCAAAAGAAGTGGCAGGTGTGTTCTTTATTGGCTTCGTGATGACGACTTATCTGAAACTTCCAATTATGGCGGTCGCTATTTTAGGCGCGTCAGCCGCAGCACTTTACTTCTTCTTTAGTGGTAATAACAAAAATTCAAGTCAGCAGAATGAGGATTTCGAAGATGGTATCTGATAACAGCACCGCATTGAAAACGCAGGATAAACCAGAAACGGGTTCTTTGATTGATGGCATTGATGAATACCAAGATACCACTGTCAGAAAAGTTATCACTAAGGGCGATCTCTGGAAGTGTGCGTTCCGTGGCTTGTTTATGGAAGGTAACTTCAACTTTGAACGTATGCAAGGTGGTGGGTTTGCGTTCTCAATTATTCCAGCATTGAAAAAAATTCACGGAAATAACAAACGTGACTATGCAACATCATTAAAAAACCATCTACAGTTTTTTAATGCAAGTCCAAAGCTGTTTACCTTCCTATTAGGAACAGCCGTTGCAATGGAAGAAAACAAAGAGAAACCTTCTACTGTTAACGTGATGAAAGTTGCAGGCATGGGGCCAACTGGGGGCATTGGTGACGCTATTGACCATATGACCTTAATGCCACTGACATTAGCATTAGGTGCTTCCATTGCAATGGAAGGATCAATTGCAGGGCCTTTTGTTTTCTTCTTTTTATACCAAATTGTGCACTTTTTAGTGTATTTCGGGCTGATGTTCATGGGCTATCGCGCAGGTACGGCGGCGATGGTCAATATGAGTGATGCCACTGAAAAACTGGCTAAAGCCGCCAATATTATGGGGATCTTTGTCATTGGTGCGCTCTCCGCGACCTTTATCAAGGTGCAAACCACCGCCTCGCTAGAGCTGGGAGGGAAGGTGGTTGAATTACAAACCGCGCTCTTTGACAAAATTATGCCGAATTTACTGCCTCTGTGCTTAGTTTTCCTGATGTACAAAATGGTTAAAAGCACCGGTTTTTGGGGTAAACCTCCGGTATTGATTTTCTCAACTTTAGCCTTTGGCGTTATCGGTCACGTATTAGGATTCTTATAACTGAGAGCCTTTTTCACCGCCGTTATTGTCAGTCGAAATACATTATTAACTTGCTATAAACGGGCAGGAGAGCCTTCTGCTGCCCGCAAGGAGTCACTCATGATAGGTCTTATTGTTTCAGGACATCTTAATTTTGCCTCAGGCATGGCTTCTGCTGTAAAGGCTATTGCAGGCGAACAAGAAGATATCGCGTTTATCGATTTTGTTGAGTCAATCTCTCCTGATGAGCTTGAAGAAAAAATGCGTGAAGCGATCGACTCAATGTCATGCCAGCAATATCTCTTTTTAACCGATTTACCCGGTGGAACCCCTTGTAATCGTGCCATGGCAATTATGATGCAAAATCCCGCAGTTGAAGTGTTAGCTGGGGTCAATTTACCCATGATTGTGAATGCAGCTTTTGAACGAGAAGGATGTTCAACCTCAGAACTAGTGCAAACGCTACGAGAAATTGGTCAAGACAGTATTCAAGATATTCGCGAGCAATTGGCTCAAATAGACAGTAATGATGCTGATGAAGAAGACGGCTTATGAGTCAGCAATATGCCATTTTAGCCGATAGAACCTTTACGCCAGAAGGTATTCGCTATCTCTGTTATGTCCGTGTTAAGGGTGAAAATATTGAATCAATCACCACAGAGGCACCGACAGATTGCCCTATTATTCGCCTAAAAGGGAAATCGTTATTACCTGGTTTTGTGGATATTCATATTCATGGCCGTGAAGGGGCGGATGTAATGGATGCCACTCAACAAGGGTTACAAACCATTGCGGATGCGCTTGTTAAAACGGGCGTCGTTGCATGGGTGGGGACAACCGTTACCGCGCCTATGGAGGATATTCGTGACGCGTTATCACAAGTGCGTGAGTTCTTATCAACGCCACAAACTTCGGGCGCATTGTTACTTGGGAGCTTTTTAGAAGGACCTTATTTTACAGAGCGTCATCGAGGTTCTCACCCTGTTAAATATCTCAAAGCGCCGACAATTTCAGAGCTAGAAACATTACTCGAAAGTGCGGGAGATACGCTATTGCGTGTCGCTGTTGCACCTGAAGCACAAGGCTCTATGGAGGCGATTGATTGGTTGGTCAAGCGAGGTATTAAGCCAAGTGTGGCGCATACCGCGGCAACTTATGAGCAAACTTCAGATGCATTTTTGCATGGTGCTGATTGTGGCGTGCATTTATATAACGGTATGACAGGGCTTCACCATCGTGAGCCTGGATGTTGTGGTGCAGTGTTGTATCACAATGTTTTAGCTGAACTTATTGCTGATGGCATTCATGTTCATCCTGTCATGATGCAATTGGCGTATCGCATGAAAGGATATCAGCAGCTTGCCTTAATTACTGATTGTATGCGTGCGGGTGGTTTACCTGATGGTGATTACACACTGGGCGCACAAACGGTCAGTGTGACTCAAGGTCAGGCAAAAACCGCAGATGGCTCTTTGGCGGGAAGCACTTGTAGCCTAGATAGTGCATTGCGAAATATGGTGCAACTAGCGCATGTGCCCGAATGGGAAGCGGTACAAATGGCGAGTGCAATTCCTGCCGAATATCTCGGTATCAGCGATCAATTGGGTTATATCAAAGCGGGTCGACAAGCCAGCTTTGCTGTGGTGGATGAGTGTTTTCATCTCACCGATACATTCATCAGAGGAAATCATATTTACTCTGTATCCGGGGAAAATGCATAGCCTTTTGGCTTATGCTCCCATCAGTAAAAATGAGGTATTTATAATGGAAATTCGTCAGCCAATTCATAGTGAACACGCTAAAAGGCTTGATACAGAAGGGCTTCGTAAGGAGTTCCTGATTGAGAACCTATTCTGTGAAGGGGAAATGAATCTCACTTATAGCCATATAGATCGTATTATTGTTGGCGGTATTGTTCCTACAACACAACCTTTAGCATTAATGGCAGGTAAAGCATTAGGCGTTGATTTCTTTTTGGAAAGACGTGAATTAGGTGCCATTAATATTGGTGGCGCAGGTAAAGTGATTGTTGATGGAGAAGTGTTTGAGATTGGCCCTCGTGAAGCCATTTATATCGGAATGGGCGCAAAATCTGTTGAATTCACCAGTGATTCTGTAGAAACGCCAGCGCGTTTTTATATGAACTGCGCACCTGCTCATCATACTTATCCAACGCGTAAAATTACGCAACAACAAGCTTCGCCAGAAAAAATTGGTAATGTAGAAAACTGTAACGTTCGTACTATCTATAAATTCTTACACCCTTCAGTGTTACCAACGTGTCAATTATCAATGGGCATGACCGTTCTTGAGCCTGGTAGTTTATGGAACACCATGCCATGTCATACCCATGAACGCCGTATGGAAGTGTATCTCTATTTTGATATGAAAGATGACAATGTCGTTTTCCATTATATGGGAGAGCCAACCGAAACCCGTCATTTAGTGGTTCGTAATGAACAAGCGGTGATAAGCCCTAGTTGGTCAATCCATTCAGGTGTGGGGTCTGCGTCCTATACCTTTATTTGGGGAATGGTCGGTGAAAATCAGGTATTCCACGATATGGATCACGTTGCAATGAAAGATCTGAAATAACTACCACTGAAATAACTACGAATAGTCACATTTTTTCTTACCCTACAGATAAAAAAGGTGTGGCTATAAGGCCACATCTGAGAGGTTACTGATATGAATTTATTTGATTTAAGTGGCAAGGTTGCCATTGTCACAGGTTGTAATACAGGGCTAGGGCAAGGTATGGCCGTTGGTTTAGCGCAAGCTGGGGCTGATATTGTGGGTGTCGGTATTCAAGATGCACCCGAAACGCGTCAGCAAGTCGAAGCATTGGGTCGTCGTTTTCATTACATTACACAAAATTTAATGAAACAAGATGGATTACAAGCTGTGGTAGATGAAGCGGTTTCAGTTATGGGCCGTCTTGATATTCTGGTCAATAATGCAGGCATTATTCGTCGAGAAGATCTTTTGGAGTTTAGTGAAAAAGATTGGGATGATGTTATTGATATTAACCAGAAAACACTGTTTTTCTTATCACAAAAAGTTGCCCGCCAATTTGTGAAACAAGGAGAGGGTGGCAAGATAATTAACATTGCCTCTATGCTCTCTTATCAAGGTGGTATTCGTGTACCTTCTTACACAGCAAGTAAATCTGCGGTGATGGGATTAACTCGTGCATTAGCGACCGAGTTATCTCAATACAACATCAACGTTAATGCGATTGCTCCGGGCTATATGGCAACAGATAATACGGCTGCTTTACGTGCTGATGATGCACGTAATGCAGCTATTTTAGAACGTATTCCTGCAGGACGTTGGGGAACCCCAGAAGACGTTGCAGGTCCTGCGATTTTCTTAGCTTCTAAAGCCAGTGATTATGTTAATGGATACACAATTGCGGTTGATGGTGGTTGGTTAGCTCGTTAAATTCATGGAGAAATAGGATGGAACACGCTAATACAGAGGCTTTGCAAAAAGGTATCGTATTGCAAAATATGAAGCGAGTGTATCGTTACCAATCGGCTAATCAAGTTCGCAGTGTTCGCCGCCGTAGTGGTAAAACTCGTTTTATAAAGGATACGGATTGGGAACGCGGTGTTTTATGGAGTTGCGTAAGTGCTGCATGGCAGGCAACGCAAGACGAAGAGTATCTTAATGGTGTGTTAAATTACACGTTGCATACAGGATTTCGAACAGGACCAAATGCACGTTTTGCGGATGATCATGTCTGTGCTCAAGCTTATCTCGCCATAAGTCCGCTGTTTGAGCAACTTGAAGTGATTGAGCCAACCATTAAAGCATTCGACATTATGCTTAATGATCCTAAGCCGGGTCGTGAAGATTGGTGGTGGTGCGATGCGCTCTTTATGGCTCCTCCAGGGTTTGCTGCATTATCAGAAATAACGGGTGAGCGACGTTATTTAGATTATATGCACACAGCTTATTGGGATGCGATTGAGCATTTACGTGATCCTGAAACAGGGCTTATTTTCCGTGATCATCGCTATATCCCTGATGGTCACGGAAATGAAATGCGTGAAGCTAACGGTGAAAAAGTATTTTGGAGCCGTGGTATTGGCTGGGTTTTAGCTTCAGTTCCTCGTATTCTTCAATATATGCCTGATGATTATCATGGTCGTGAACGCTATATTGTACTGTTTAAAGAATTAGCGACATCCATTCTAGATTATCAACATGAAGATGGTTTTTGGCGAACCAGTTTATTAGATCCTGATAATTTCCCTGCGCCTGAAAGTTCAGCAACAGCGCTATTTTGTTATGGGCTAGCATGGGGAATTAATCAGGGAGTATTAGAGAAAGAAGTCTATTTTCCTGCATTAAATAGAGCATGGGTGGCATTACAAACCTGTATTCATGACAATGGCATGATAGGCTGGGTTCAACTTCCGGCATTTAACCCTCGTGAAGTGAAGTTTGAACATAATATGGATTATGGTGCTGGTGCTTATTTATTAGCAGGGAGTGAAGTGTTAAAACTTTCGTGAAATAGCTAGACCCTTGATATTGACGCTTCGTTTTTTTACACGCTCTATTATGCCTTCCGTGTAATATTTTCCTTATTAGGATGCCGACCAAAAATAGGGGTCGGCTTTTTTTTATATTTAATTTAATAAAATAAGAGGTAACAGTAATCTGTTACCTCTTACTATAAATTAGGGTGCTTAGATTAAACCGTAATAACTTAATTCGAAAACTGCGGGGGATTTCTCCCCCACAAGGTTAGTGTTTATTATTAATAAACTTAACCTGAACATTTATATATTCACTATTAATCGTGAAATTCTCAATTGGATTATTATAGAATAAAATTATCAGCAATATGGTGATATTTATACTAATAACAATCATACTAATAAGAGAATATTTGTTCATTTTCTTGACAGTTCCTCTATAAGGAGGCAGAATCAAGTTGTCATGTTTGAGTCGGCCTCGGTTAATGTTAAATAACATAATCGGGGCTTTTCTCTTTCTGGGTCTTACAAAATGCTTGAACCAGATTGATCCAAGCACCCGCGCAGAGAATAGCAAAATATTTATTTGAGACAACACATTTATTATCAATAATAAATCATTCGATTTGTTTTTGTTATTTTAAATAAATAATTGATTCGTTAATGGGTGTGATTAATAAAATAAGAGGTAACAGTAATTTGTTACCTCTTATTGTAAATTAGGGTGCTTAGAGTAAAACACAATAATTGAAAAAGGAAACTGTGGGGGAATGCTCCCCCACAAGATTAATATAAACTAAAAGATATATTAACCTGAATCATTAAATATCCATTATTGGGTATGAATAAACAAAAAGTGTACTCTCCAATAATATGTTACTGGGTATTATCATCGTGACGATCATTAGCCCGATTAAAGAATATTTCTTCATTTCCTCTTGCACTCCGATAAAAATGGAGGCAGAATCAAATTGTGTGTTTTTGAGTCCGCCTCGGTTAATGTTAAATAACATAATCGGGGCTTTTCTCTTTCTGGAGCTTGCAAAATGCTTGAACCAGATTGATCCAAGCACCCGCGCAGAGAATAGCAAGATATTTATTTGAGACAACACATTTATTATCAATAATAAATTATTCGATTTGTTTTTGTTATTTTAAATAAATAATTGATTCGTTAACGGGTGTAATTAATAAAATAAGAGGTAACAGCAATCTGTTACCTCTTATTGTAAATTAGGGTGCTTAGATGAACACACAATAATGGAAAAGGAAATTGTGGGGGAACGCTCCCCCACAAGATTAATATAAAATAAAAGATATATTAACCTGAATCATTAAATATCCATTATTGGGTATGAATAAACAAAAAGTGTATTCTCTAATAATACGTTACTCGATATTATCATCGTGACGATCATTAGTCCGATTAAAGAATATTTCTTCATTTCCTCTTGCGCTCCGATAAAAATGGAGGCAGAATCAAATTGTTGGGTTTGAGTCCGCCTCGGTTAATGTTAAATAACATAATCGGGGCTTTTCTCTTTCTGGCCTTTATAAAATGCTTGAACCAGATTGATCCAAGCACCCGCGCAGAGAATAACAAAATAATCAGTAGGCACAACACATTTATTATCAATAATAAATTATTCGATTTGTTTTTGTTATTTTAAATAAATAATTGATTCGTTAACGGGTGTAATTAATAAAATAAGAGGTAACAGCAATCTGTTACCTCTTATTGTAAATTAGGGTGCTTAGATGAACACACAATAATGGAAAAGGAAATTGTGGGGGAACGCTCCCCCACAAGATTAATATAAAATAAAAGATATATTAACCTGAATCATTAAATATCCATTATTGGGTATGAATAAACAAAAAGTGTATTCTCTAATAATACGTTACTCGATATTATCATCGTGACGATCATTAGTCCGATTAAAGAATATTTCTTCATTTCCTCTTGCGCTCCGATAAAAATGGAGGCAGAATCAAATTGTCTGTTTTTGAGTCCGCCTCGGTTAATATGAAATATATTTTCCGGGGCTTTTCTCTTTCTGGTGCTTGCAAAATGCTTGAACCAGATTGATCCAAGCACCCGCGCAGAGAATAGCAAAATATTTATTTGAGACAACACATTTATTATCAATAATAAATCATTCGATTTATTTTTGTTATTTTAAATAAATAATTGATTCGCTAATATAATAAACCCCTCGGTATTTTTATATCGAAGGGTTTTAATTGAAATATTAAAGTATTTACTTAACTAAACTAATTACAATAGGTGTTGCTTGTATTGTCGTAGTAGTAATAAGCGTATTATCATTCTGATGTTTAATAATAACACCTGATTGAGATGTTGCTAATTTCCACACGCCTTTTACGGTAACTGTGCTGCTTATTGGTTTAGAGTCGGCCGTTAGCCATTTACGAGAATAAACACTGACTTCGACTTGATTTCCATTATTATCAATTTGGTCAGCTTCAATGTCTTGATATAAATTTAAATCAGGATTAACAATACTCAATGTTAACTGTTGGTTTTGTGCTTTAGCCATCACCATAGTAGGTGCATCACTCGATAATAATATTGCTTGAGGTGATTTTAATTGTGTCGCTTCAAAAAAAGCATACCCTTCTTCTTGGGTGATTTTATCTTTTACCGCATGCAATTGATTATTATGTTGCAATACAGTGTATTCAGGCGCTTTATTATCTTGTGACTCAATCGCTATCGCATACTCATAAGTCGCATCACTAGGTGCGTTACCATGAGAGATCACGGCTGTTGCAAATAGTTGTTCTGTTGATTTTGAATTTCTATCATCGAGTGAATGTTGTTTTTGATAACTAAACTCTACAGTTTGACCTTTAGCGAGCTTATATAAGTTACCCGCAGGATCAATTAAAGTATCTGCATTATTTAAAGTTAATTGAGTACCTAATTGATTCACTTCTTTGCCATTAATTATCACAGATTGTAATTTAGGAACAGCAAATTGGAACAGTGTGGTTTCTGTTTTATGTTGTTTGTCCGTATTTTCAATGCCCGATCCTAATGCAATAACCCTATTATCAAATAAGAAATAGGATTTATTAGCTCTTAAGCTTTGTTGTTGATATTTGCTGTGACCATGTAATTTCATGGCAAACATACTGTTATTATTTAATGTATTTGCACCAGAATAGCTTTCTGTTGAAAGCAACATTTCTTCAATACCTGCACTCGGTAATTGGTTTAATTTTGCTTCAAGTTCATCATAAGGAAGATGAATTGTCGTGGTACCCGGATATCGGTTCCAATCCCATCCTGCATGGCTAAATCCTGATTGTGCTAAGTTTGCGGGTATGATTTCCAATTGACCATACTGTAAGTAGCGCCCATAACGATTGTTATTTTCATAACTTTCATTACCAACAAGATAACGACTAAATCCGCGAGCGATAGCAAGCCAGCTTTGTTGGGGGGCTTGAATAGAGGCTCTACGCTGTATCGCCATCGAAGCATAGTTCATCGCCCATGCGCCAGTGGGTTCATTTTCAGCTTTAATACCTTCAAAACTGTCTTTGTTATCTAATTTTGCATAGGCCGCAGCCAATATGGTATCTAATTTTTGTTTGCCATCAGGTGTACCGGCTAATGCCATCCATTTAAATGGTGCGATCCCTATTTTATGTAATCCAGTAGGATGGCGGCCACTTAATACCACGGGAATTTGTGTCTCTTTAGTGTAGATGCGCATTTTTAATAACACATCTTTTAAACGCTCATGGGCTGAAGATGAAAGACGGAAAGGGGAATCACTTAGCGCATAAACACTAGGAGCTAAACCACCAAAAGCATCTTTCGCATACGCTGGATAATGCTGCGAGTGGTGAAAAATAGAACCATCAGGCTTGAAACCACCTGCAACACCTTTTGAACTTAGTATGGTTTTATTTAGCCAGTTTTGCAGTTGCGCTAAGGCTTGTTGGCGTTGTTGATAATCTGGCAACATCAGTAAGCTTTTTATCATCCACTGTAATTGTGTGTTGAGAATATCAACGTTTGCATCAACGATCTCATCGTCTTTTTCAAAAATTCGGCCTGTGGCGTTGTACCACATCATTGCCTGTTGCGTTGGCGCTAAAAGATGATTTTTTGCCAGAATATGACGACCAATAAACCATGCATCAAAAAGCTCTCTGGTTTGATATCCAACATGAGTAATAATTTGATAACCACTACCTCGTGTAAAACCTTGCTCAAGAACGTAACGAGTTCCTAATAAATAAAGATCTTCTAATTTTTTTCTATCGGCTACTGATAAGGAATTACTACGCAAGTAAATAGCAGTTTGAAGAAGCGTTTTACCTACATCTCTTAGCATATTGGCATCAAGTAATGCTTTTTTCGTCTCTTCACTAAATACGCCTTCAACTTTCATAAAGTTTTGCCGGTTGGGGTGATCTAGTGCTTTTCCTGTTATTGATCCATCAGCGTGTTGTGTTAATTCTAATTTTTCCCAGAGTGTTAAATTTTTATCTAGCATATTTGAGGTGATTTTTTTATCGCTGTTAATTCCCTGATAATACTCAAAACGCTGATAAATTGATGCCATTTCAGCTTGATCATCATGAAACTCAGTATCGAAATTTAGAGTTGGATAATGCACTTTAAACATCTGATCGTACATCAGTAAAGCACTCCAGTTTTTACTGACCATGGTATTTACTGCATTATTAACATAAGGCACATTATCATCAGGAACTGCCCAGCGATTGTCTAACGGTACACTCATAATAATTTGGTCGAAAAAGAGAGTTCCAGCTTGATTTGGTGCCGTAATGACTAATTGATCCAATTTTCCTGTTGCAGTGCCTTTCATATCACGAAAGGGAACTGCAATACCGCGCCATCCTGTGAAATTAAGTTGAGTATCAAAACTTAATGCCACTTGATCATTTTGTTTGAATTGTAATGTGAGAGGCGATGATTGTGGTTTTTCATTGTAAATCCACATCATAAACGTGAGTGGTGTCGCGGTATCTTTATCATCCTGATAATTTACTTGATTATTAAGTGTTAATGTTGCTTGTGGTTGATATTGCCACTTGAGTGATTGAACGCCATCTTTGGCATGTTCTTTACTTAACGATAATTGATTGCTATTTGAAGTGACTAATGTATTTGGTATTTCACCTTCAAAGAGGTAAAGATCACCAAAAGGTTCATGAGAAAGAGAAGGTAATGCTTGTGCGGGTAAGGATAAGCAGAAACTTAGTGTAATAGCATGGGCTAAAGGATGTTTTATTAGCATAATCAGATTTCCTGCAAATAAAAAAGGAACGCGAATGCGTTCCTTTAAAGGTTAAATCAAGGGAGAGGTGAGAGTTTAATTTCTTGTGGAATACCAAAATAACTGGTGAAAGTGAGTTCGGTATTCTCACCAGAAACGCGATGTTTTACCTCACCATCTTTATCCACAGACTGCCATTTTCCATTAACGGTGACATTAATTGTGACAGGTGTTGCGGCTTTCTGTCGTGTCATATTTAAATCTGGTGTAACGGCACTGACAGTAAGTGTATTTCCTTGATGATGAGTCATTACAATCGCGGGTTTATCAACCTTTTTGATCCATTTATCTTCAATTGATGCAGATTGATAAAAGGCATATCCCGTCACATTGCTGAGTTTATCGTAAATAATATGAACATCTTTATCTTTACGAAGAACCTGATATAACTCATTATTTTCATGGAACTTCTCTGCCATTTCTCTCATTTTTTCAGGAGTCGCATCTAAAAAGACCATATACTCATAGCTGGAATCTTTAGGTTGAACGCTGTGATCAATCCACGCTGAACTGAAGTTCCCTTCCGTTGGTTGGCGATTTTTATTTTCAGCCGAGGTCTGGTGTTGGCGACTGACATTCACTTTTTCTGCTTGGGTAATTAAATAGCCATTACCGTTGCTATCGATGATCCAATCACCTTGTTTTAGCGTGGTTTGATAAGGGAAACTGTCAACTTTTTGCCCATTAATCCAGATGGTATTTAATGTTGGTGTAATGGCATGTTGGAATAACGTTGTTTCAACATTTTTATTTTTATCGCTGCTATTAATATTGCTACCGACAAAAATTAAATGGTTATCCGCCGCTAATACAGTTTTTTTAGCCGTAAAGTTAGGATCAAAACGCTCAAGATTAGCAGGATAAATAAGATCAAATGCCATCATGCCATATTTACCATCAAGGGCAGATGTTCCACTAAATCCACGCTCTCCACGTTGCATTAACGTATGAGGTTTAGGGCTATCTAACTCTTTAAGAGGAAGATGAATAGTGGTTGCTCCTGGCATTCTATTCCAATCCCAACCTTCTTGTTGATAGCCTTGTGAAAGCTGTGAGCCATTACTGACTATCTGGGCTACACCATGGCTTTGATAACGACCATAGCGGTTATCTTTGTTATAAATTTCAGATGACCAAACATTGGTGTTATACGCTTTTAGTGTCACCATTTTATCTTGCCAACGATGAATACCAAAGGCACCACCATTAAAGGCATAGAATCCTTGAGGAAGTGCTGCTGGTGCAATATTTTCACCAAAAATAGCGCTCGATTCACTTTGCGTTTTATCACTAATGGCAAGATAAATAGAAGCGAGCGTTTTATCAGGTGATGGTTTTGCAGACATTGCAAGCCAGTAATAGCCTTGAGCAACCGATTTTAATGACGGTGAATTAAACGGATGCCGCCCAGCTAAAGGTAATCCTACTTCAGGATTACTGTAGATCCATGCCGAAACCATGGCTTTTTTCAGGTTATTCCAACCACTTTCACCAACAGCAAAAGGTGTACCACGCAGTAAATAAATAAGCTGAGAGGCATTTTTAAAAGCAGGAAAAGAGTAACCCGGATAGTTACCTTCATGTCGCCATGCTGTACCATCAGGACGTAAACCATCTTTACCGCCTGGCGGTACTTGAGTTAATGCACCAGTAATGTAATGACTGAAAGTATTAACTAAGTTAATGCGCTTTTGATCATCAGGCTCTAGCAATAATAAAGCCAAGTGCTGACGAGATAAGGTGTTGAAATAGTCTAAATCTGAACTGTTTGCTCCTACCTTCATATCAAAACTACTTTTAAACTCTCGTGAATACCACAGTAATGAATCATAAACTTGAGTTTGTAGATTGGCTTCTTTTAGGGCATCAGACATTAATAATGTAGATATATACCACCAACGAGAGCTATATCCCCAGTGATGAGTTGTGACTAATGCACTCCCTTTAACAAAGCCTTGATCTAATAAATGCTTTGTCATTAATAAGTACATCTGTTTTAACTGGGCTTTTTGTGTCGGATCTTTTTCAAGAACATAAGCACGGCTGATATTAAACATTAATGTCGTGTAATTACCTAAAATAACGTAATTATCAAAAAGCGACTTATCTTGAGAATTAAGGTTTTCTGGCTGATAAATAATGGTTTGTTTATCCGTGATCAGATGTCGCCCTTGTATTCCACCATCCGCTAAAGTGTGAATGTTAAGTGCATCAAAATCACTTTTTAACTTGCTGATATTTTCTTCTAACGCGAGATTTGTTTCTTTTTCGCCACCCACAAATTCATTAATAAGACGTTGGCGAATAAGGTCAATTGCCGCTAAATTTTCAGGTGTTACAGGTAATTGAGGCTGTACGGTGTGAAATTGAATTTCTGGCTCTGATAAGCGTGTTTTTATTTGATAATCAGACCATTGATAGCGAGCATCATCGATAGAAAACATAATACGATCGATATATATTTCGCCTTGCCCCACATTAGACGGGGCTTTAAATCGTATACTGTCAACATTTGCACCCAAAGCACGACCGACGCTATCTTGAGAGCCATCTGACGAGGTATTCATGGGATTTAATGTCATTTCACGGTTTTCAAGGTCGTTATTTAGTGAAATACCCACTGCGCGCCAACCCGTAAAATTCAGTTTTACTTTAAAGCCCGCTTGCGCTTCGCTGTTGGCGTTGAGTTTTTCACCAAAATCAACAGTGAGATAGCCATCAATGGGGTTTTCATTATAAAGCCAAAATGATAAAACAGGTGTAGATGCACGTCCCCATGCTTTAGAGGCTTCTTTGTCTGTCGGTACAATCAGCTTTTTATGCAAAGTAAAGCTACTTCCACCTTTCCATTTCCACAAAAGGGATTGGCTTCCCATAATGCTACGCTTATCAGATAACGTCAGTGTTGAGTTTTTATCTGTTGTGAAATCAGCTAACGGATTATTTTGGGCAAAATGATATATTTCAGACTGCATCAGATTATTAGGATCAAATGCAGGATTGTTTGTTGCTGCCATTGCATTATAAGGGGCTGATAATAGCCCCAACGTCATGGCAAGTGCAGTAAAGCGAAATATCGGCATATTTATTCTCCTTAGAAACGCTGGCTAACAGTAAAACCAATGCGCCCTTCATTGAATTTGTCATAACGCTGATATCCCATCGTTGTGCCTAAATTTAGCGTGTTGGTAATATCGAGATTGGCACCTAATTCTGCACTAATAATGTCACCGCCAACGGCATTTCCTTTAATATCAAAAGTGCTTCCTCCAGTATTAAAATAAGTGAGGCTGTGGCGTTGATTAATATTATTTTCCCCCGCAATATCTTTGAAATAACGGAGATTAAGTGATGGTGTTAATTTGCCATAAGAGGTTTGATAGCTATTCCATAAAGCAACAGATCCCCCTAATTGATTAACTGCGTAGCGTTGACCATAAGTACGCATTGATAATGCCGAACCTGTTTCTTCCCACGAATCAATATTTAGCCATTGATATTGGTAAGTCAGCATTGGTTTAATATGGATGAAATCAAAATCAAAATAGGTTCCTGCATTAATCTGATAACCTAATTGCACACCAGAATAATCACCTTTTGCTTTGGTATTTCCTTGCCATCCGGTATTGCCGCCGATATCTCGCTCGCTATCGACAGTGTAATAACCAATATTTAAATTACCGTTTAGGAATAATGTGTCACTATACCAACCGGTGTAAGGCATAAATTCAAAATGGTTAATTTCTTTACTTGCGTTACGTTGTTTCGCGTCAGCTTTGGCGTAGTTATAAGCCAAAGAAACGCCGATAAGAGCATCTTGATTAATTTCGTAATCAGTACCGATTTGAATACCTGTGCGGTAAGTGTTGTAACCGTTAATGCCACCTTGATTACTTTGTGTACCGTAACCGTACAGCATATTAGCCCAGCTATTCCAGCCAGCTTCTCTTTCTTCAATAGGTAATTGGTTATCATAGCGTAAATAGCGATGAGCAATATTATTGCGCATATCTTCAACCATGATTAATCCCGCTTGAATATCACTACCATCAGCGATAGGGGCTAAATCATTCGATAATGCGGCAATATTATTATCGTCATTTCCTGCGGCGACTAATAAACTCAGTGCTTCATCTGAAATTTGGTTACGCGTATTATTAAATTCATTTAATACGGTTGGAATAACAAAGTTTGCTGCAGCTAATCCATTTTCACTTACATTGCCACGTTCTGCTGCACTAATAAAATTATTGCCGCCTTCATAACTAATACCATAACGTGCAACTAACTGATTGCCACTAACGCCACCACTAATATTCGGCGGTGTGGTTTCTAACCATGAATCTGTTTTTTCTAATAAAGGAGAAACATCAGGTGCAATGGCATTAGCATCAGTAACGGTGATACCAGCTTCGTCTTTAATGGCGGAATTTGAAGAAATTAATACGATATCTTTGTTAATGATATTATCGACACTGGTTCCTTTAAAATCTAATTTAGCTTGGCTACCTTTTTTAAAGGTGACATCACCATCAACATGGAGAATAGCGTCATCAGTATTGGTATTATCATCAAGGCGGAAAATAAGCTGACTATTTTCCTTATTCATGAAATTACCTTCCCAATGAATTGTTCTATCTTTTCCTTGGATAGTTAAATTGCCATGATTTTCAATTAATGGAACACCTGTGATTTTGTATCCATCAAATAAAGCATTTTGAGCACCACCTTGATAAGCAAAGTTTATTTTAGTGTCAACGTGACCATTTCCTAGAATATCACCGTGGATCTCACCATTTACATCACTTCTAAAACCTGTATTCAGTGTTCTAAAGTCAATAGCCGCTGTTTTTCCTCGAATAATGGCGCCGTCTCTAATATAAACACCAGTACCTCGTTTTGGAAAATTGCCTTCAACAAGTATTGCTGTACCATTTTCACTGGTGACGTTAGCACCATTTAAATTAATATTACTGCTAAAAGAGGCACCCTGATTTATTTTGATTGCACTGGCTCCATCACCCGTTACGGTAATATTTTTTGTGATTGCTTGAGCTTTATATTCTGTTGATGAACCATTAAATACAACGCCATCACCTTGTGAAACTGTGACATCTTTATCTATTTGAGCATTATTGCCATTATTAACATTAACGGTTTCACAGATATTTAAATTAGGATCACAATCAGTAGCCCACGCAGAACCATAAATAGCTGATAAAATAGCAGCGCTCAAAAATAACAATTTTTTATTTTTCACAATATAACTCCATGAACAATTATATGATTTTAATTATTAGAATGTTGCTCGGAATGAAACTTTGAAATAATCCTGAGTTGATTTACTACCATCATTTTTATTTTCAACTCGTTCATTATAATATTCCGTCATGACTCGCCATTGAGGTGATATTTGATAAGCCATTTGTAGGGTATAACGGGTCATATCTTTTTCGACATAAACACCTTTATTTGTTCTATCTTCTATTTTTCCAAAAATAGATTTACGCATTGATGGAGAAACAATTAATCCTATTGGCGTTGTCCAGTTAACATACATACGTAATTGCTGATTGTGGTTTGTTTCTTTTGTGTCATATTCTTCGTGTCGAATAGCTTGCTTACCACCATCAAAATAAGCAACGGTTGTATTAATATTAGGAGTGACAAAATAGCGTAGGCCAGGTTCAATTTCCCATCCTAAGTAATCCGTGTTTGTGACACCATTACTGCGTTTATCTTCTTTCTTTTGTAAGCCAAATAAAACGCTACCCGTTAAAACCCAATTTTTATTGATTGGAAATTGGTAATTGGTTTTTGATTCATAGAAATCAATAGTTAATCGACTTCCATTATCATAGTTAGTGAGATCTTGACGTACTTTTAAACCAGGTTGGATCCAACCATTATTTAATTTAAAACGATAGCTACCCTGTAAATCATAACGCTGATAACGGTTTTTATTATCATGCTCACGTTGACGAAAACCAACATCGAAATACCAGTTAGACTTATCTGGATTAATATTAAAATCTACACGATAACCAGCATAGTTATTTGGTGTATCGTAATCTGCTGTTTCCCACGAAAACATGGCGTTGACATTAGCTGCTTGAGAATGAAAAGAAGTTAAACCTAAGCCAAGAAGAGGTAAAAAAAGAGCAATACGAAGTTTGTTCATGGTATATATCCAATTCTTTATTCGCTTTTATTTGTGTCAATTTTTAGGTGTAGGACATCTTTCCCTTTGTTTTATTAAAAGGATTTTTATATCAGCGAATTGGGTTTATATATAGCGCCATAATATTATGGCGCAGATATTTTTATTATTTCTCTTTACATGTTGATATTGTTTTATTTAATTTATTAGTTGTAGCCGTAATAAATTCAGTGGCGCGCCAAGAATCTCCTGTTTTTTCCAACCAAGGGGTTAATTCTTCTTTAATTAACTTCTCAATTAAAGGCATATTATCTTTGGCAACATTTTTCATTTGATATGGATCGTTCACATTGTCATATAAAGTATATTTTAATGGTTGTCCATCTTGTCTATCTATAACCAAAGTATGAGTTTTGGTTCTGACACCTCGTTTACCGAATGAAGGTTCACCATAAGGAATAAAGAGATAAAGCTGAGAATTTGCTGTGTCGCCTTTGCCTGTGACTACCCTATCTGCAAGATTAGTACCTTCTACGGAATCAGGGATCCATTCCGATAAACCAAGTAGCCCTAAGATAGTTGGGTAAATATCAGGTGCTGACATTAATGCATCGTCAGTGCCTGGTTTAATTTTACCCGGTAAACGAAACATCATAGGAACACGCATAGATTCTTCATAAGGATTATTTTTTGTTGCTTGTCCATTTGCCCCTAAGCAACTGCCATGATCAGAGAAGAAAACAACAAGAGTATTATCTGCAAGACCTTGTTTTTCTAATTCATCTACGATGCGACCAAATTGCTCATCAACACCGTTGACCATTGCCATATATTCTTTGAAATATTGAGGTCCATAGCCCTCTTGATATTCAGTATCCCACTGTACATTAGGGCGTGTATTTAGCTCTTTTGACGTCTTACCTTGATAAGCATCGAGGTATTTCTTCGGTACTTGATCATAAGGTGAATGAGGAGGGTTCATTGAAACCACTAATGCAAATGGTTTTGAATTATCTCTAAATTGATTATTTTCATTTTTGAGGAACTTGATTGCCATATCAGCTTCATGTTCAGGTCCCCATTGATCAATGTAAATTGGCTTATCACGAGGGGTATCGTTTGCCCAATACATTGGTTTTAAATGTAAATCATAAGTGCCATAAGAATACCAAAAATCAAAACCATGACGTCTATCTGGTGCTGCCCATTCATTCCAATAACGACCTTCCATTGGATTGTTGTAACTTTTAATAAACGGTTCGTAAGGTGCGTCAAGGTGCCATTTACCAATATAGCCTGTGCTGTAATCGAGAGATTTTAAAACATCCGACCAACATTTTGCATAAGGCGATAAATCAATACCCACTTTTCCACCGTAATCATGAGCATTACCTGTAATGCCATTGCGTACAGGATATTGTCCTGTCATAAACATGCCGCGAAAAGGAGAACACAAAGGATAGTTTGATGCCATTTGTGTCATTACTTTGGCTTGCTTCGCAAATTTATTAAGATTAGGTGTAATTGAAGGATCTTCCCCCATAAACTGCAGAGCGTGAGCACGCATTTCATCAGGAAAAACAATTAATAAATTAGGTGCGTTTTCTGGGCGCGTTGGTTTGTTAGGCGTAGAGCTCCCTGAATTAGCAAGAACAGGGGTAGAAACAGACATTGCCGCACCGCTGGCTGCGAGTCCTTTGATAAAAGTTCTGCGGGAAACAGTCATTGCTTCCTCCTATTTTACGTTTACTTTCGAATTGGTGTCTTTTATCTTATTTATACTTTTGTATAAGATCAAAAAGTAAGTTAACGAAAGATCAAGAATTGAAAGGGAGATCACAGAATGATGTCAAATTGTAAGCAATTTGACAGCTAAAATAGGAGTTGGAATATTGTTAAGAATAGATTAATTTTTTATTGTTTTATTTATTGTATTGATTTATATGGATATTATTTGTTTTGTGATGATGGTAGCAAAAATATCTAAAAGCCTCCATTTTTAGCTGGTAAATAGGATAACAGAAAGTGTAAGCATTTTTCTTTCGTTTGTTTTCATTGTCCTTTAATGATCCACCATGATGTGCCTTTAAACTCAAAGTTTTTAACGACCTCCATGCCCAATTTTTGGTGTGCTTTTAGTGACCGAATATTTTCGCTATTAACAAATGCGATAGGGTGCCCGCCATGTAGAGAACAGATCTGTTGGTAGAGATTTTTTAATAGTGACTTTCCTCGGTGCGATTTATCAATACAAACGGGGCCGTAAAACCAATTGTTTTGTGTTATTTCTGGAAAGTATTGGTTAATAGCTTGAGCAATTGGAGGGATCGAAAAAGAGGTAACAGGAAAGCTAAAAACAACAGCAATGATATTTTCCTGGTAAAGTGCAACAATAGCGTTAGTGCTATTTTGATACATCGCCTCAACTTTATTTAGAGGATATTCACCATATAATCCACCTTGTTGAGATTCAGAATTTGCCTGTAATAATAGTGCTACTGCACTTATATCTTTAGCGGTCATTTTTTGAAATATATAATTCATTTTTTATTCCTTTTTGCTCTGGCTTATAATCCTAGTATATAAAAAATAATGTATATTACAAAAAATATGTTAGAAATACTAAAGTTAAACTTATCAATTTTTCTTTAGATGATTTATTTATTGTCAATTGAAATTCTTTTTTATAAAGAAGCAGTAATATTACTTAAATTATTACTGCTTTAATTATAAAGTTATTTTTTAATAATCTGATTATAGAAGAGAAAATTGTTTACCAGCCATAAGCTAATCCACCGCCAATAATAATTTCTTTTTCACTATTAATGGATGAGTTTAATCGAAATGCAATATCGTTATTTGGTTTATATTGCACACCTCCAGCAAATGCTGTTCCTGTCCGATAATTACTAATACCAATTCCGCCACTTAAAGTGTGATGAGCAAGATAAGGAATGCTAGTCATTGCAACTGATGAAGCTATGCCAGCAAATACTTTTTTTTCTAACGCGATAATTTCTTTGTCTAAATTTGCAATTGAATCTGTGATTTCAGCCTGTCTTTTTTTATAATAATTATCAAAATCATTAATATGGGTTTTGAGATTACTGATATCTGTACTGACCGTTCTCTTTAGCTGATTAATGGTGTTGTTTGTTGCTATTTTATTTTTATCAACCAACTTTTTAGCTTGAGCAAAGTTAACGGCATCAGTATTATTTTTTCCTTCACTGATATTAACTAATCGTGAAGTGTGTTTATTTTCAATGTTTCCAAATGAGACTGTATTTTCTTCCGTTGCTAATGAATTAGCGCCAATAGCAACTGAGTGTGTATTTTTAGCTTGGCTATTTGTTCCTATTGCAATTGAACCGTTACCTGATGCATTACTTTTATCGCCTAATGAAATACTAGGGATATTAATGATTATTGGATCTTTTTTATTTTCTTTGATTAAGTTTGTGTTTGAATAGGAGAAATTTGGAAATAAGAAAACAATTAAAAATAATTTTTTAAATAACATTTAATTTAATCCTTTAATGATCTTTAGTGGTATGAATTAATGCTAAATGATTACTTTTCTCATCACAAATAAAACATTCTGTATTTACTCTTAAAAATAGTTTTAAATAAAATACTAAGCTATTTAATATTTGATCAATAGTTATAGTTCATTAAATAGTATTTAAAAAAATTTATTTTATAAAAAACTGCATCTTACTTAAGATGCAGTTTAGGATAAAAAAAGTTATTAATGTTTTTTTCTAAAAGCAAAAGCGACAGAGATTGCTTGTAGCAGACACATTGTTGAAGTTTGAGAACGAAAGGTTTTTATTTGAGCTTCTTTAACAGTTAAACAAACATCGCTTAAACTCGCTAATGGGCTAATTGGACTATCAGTAACAATAATCTGTTTTGCTTCTTTGTAAGTTGCCATTTCACACATTTTTTGCATTTCATCTGAATACGGATGGAAATGAATACCAAAGAGCACATCACGATGTGTAATATTTCTTAATTGCTCTTTGTACATCCCGCCTAGGCTGTTGACAAAAACAGTCTCACAAGGGATATGCGAGAGAGCATGAAAAAAATAGCTTGCAGCACTGAATGAGTGATGAAAGCCACAAATATAAATTGTGTCAGCGTGTTCGAGTAATTGTAATGTTTTATTTAACATTTCTCTGTGAGTCTGATTTGCCAATTGTTGCAATGAATGGCTATTTGCTTGTGCAAATTCTTGCAAAATATAGGCTGGCTCATTCAGATTAGGAGGCTCCTCTTTATATTTTTGTTTATAAGTTAAATTTTCATTTTCATTTACCATTTCATTCATCAAGTGATTTTGAAATAATTGTTTCATTTCATTGAAGCCATTGAAATGAAATGCGTTGGCAAAACGAATTAATGTCGATGGAGGAACATTTGCTTTATCTGCAAGGATCGCAATTGTATCAAATGCCACACTGTTTTTATTATCAAGTAGATAATGTGCAACCTGCTGTAGCCTTTTACTTAATCCATTATAGCGGGAGCGAACTTGTTCCTGTAGTTCATTCAGATTTGTTGCAGTAGACATAGTGCCCTCAATAAAAATACTATTGTAATTGTAGTGTTTTTTGCGTGGCATTTGAATGTTTTTAGCTAATAGTAATTAAAATGAAATATAGAGTTAATTTCAAGTAAATTAATGACCTAAAGGTAATTATTCGATGTTTAAAACTCTATTTTATTTATTCTTTATTAATTTTATTATAACCTTGCGAAATTAATTTTCTTTATTTGCATTTAAATGAAATTATTATTTCAAATTAACTAATGTGATATTAATAATGATATTGGCTTCATTAGAAAGATTTTATTTTATTTGACTTTGTTTGTTTTATTTTTTTGAAAATTTAGCTTAGATTGTTATTTTTTATTATCAATGTTATCTCTATTTGAAATGTTAAGTGTTTTAATATCTTTGTGCGCGATGATTGATATTTATAATACGACGCTTGTTTTATTTGTTAATGATAGTAATTTATCACTATCTTAATTAAAATTTATTTTCATTGGTTGAAGTTTTTATATGCAAAACGATCACTCGTGGATTAATTTATTAATGCACTATTGCCATGATCATTACTCAGAAATGATGCCAGTTATATTTTTTATTTGTATTGTTGGTATTATTTTTGGTGTTGTACGCGAAATGCGCTGGTTATCCGTTTTTTTTACGGTTCCTCTAATTATTATTGTATTTTGCTTAATAAGTTCTAATTTAGGATAAGTGAAAGATACAATTGTTTTTATAGTTAGACAATTGTTGTATTGATATTATTTTACTTATTATTTTTTATTCCTATTTTTATGTTTTTGATTATGTATATAAACACCTGCCAATATACCTATCTTATTTTGAAAAAAACTGATCCAACAATGTCATTGATTAGATAATCAACAGAGTGACTAATAAGAGCTTATTACTTATTGATTATTATTGATAATGATAAGCAAATTATTTGTTGAATTATGGACTAACAATTTATCCTCAATACACTAAACTAGATAACATTATTTTAATGAATTAGAAACTATTGGATTTTTATTATGCAATGGCGAAATAATGCGTCTCGCTATGGGCACTTGTCACTCCTTTTACACTGGGGGGTGGCGCTTACTGTCTATGGTATGTTTGCTTTAGGGCTGTGGATGGTGACGCTAGGGTATTATGATAGCTGGTATCATTCTGCACCTGAAATACATAAGAGCATTGGTATTCTTTTATTTATTATTTTGATCGTGCGTGTGATATGGCGTTGGATCTCTCCGCCTCCTAAAGCTTTATCAAGTTACAGTAAATTGACACGCATTAGTGCTCATATTGCACATATGCTTTTATATTTAATCTTATTTTCTATTCTGATTAGTGGTTATTTAATTTCAACCGCTGATGGACAAGCTATATCTGTATTTGATTGGTTTTCTGTGCCTGCCATTTTTACAGGAGAAGCCGAACAAGCGGATTTAGCGGGCGATATTCATCTTTATTTAGCCTGGTCAGTGGTTTTGTTATCGCTATTACATGCTGCTGGTGCTTTAAAACATCACTTTATTGATAAAGATGTCACGTTAAAACGCATGCTAGGAATGCGGACTAAATAATTAAACTTATAAAATGAAATTATGGAGATAACAATGTTTAAGAAAGCTTTATTAGGTTTAACAGCAGGTGCGTTGTTATTAAATGCAAGTACTGCTTTAGCAGCAGATTATGCTATTGATAAACAAGGCCAACACGCATTTGTACAGTTCCGTATCCAACATTTAGGCTATAGCTGGTTATATGGCACTTTTAAAGATTTCGATGGTACATTTAGTTATGATAAAGAAGATCCATCAAAAGACAAAGTTGATGTTGTGATTAAAACAGGAAGCTTAGACACTAATCACGCAGAACGTGATAAGCACTTACGTAGCGCTGATTTCTTTAATGCAAGCAAATATCCTGAAGCTCGATTCGTCTCAACCCAAGTTACTCGTGATGGAGAAAACTATGTAGTAACAGGTAATTTAACATTAAATGGTGTGACTAAACCTGTTTCATTAAATGCCAAATTAATTGGCGAAGGTACTGATCCTTGGAAAGGTTACCGTGCTGGTTTTGAAGCAACAGGTAAAGTTAATCTGAAAGAGTTTAATTTTAAATCAGACTTAGGACCAAAAGCACAAGAAGCAGAATTAATTATCTCTGTTGAAGGTGTGAAAAAAGCGTAATTACTGGCTTTTTCATTGAGTTATTGTACTCAAAACAATCTAGATGATTTATAAACCGATGCATTAAGGCATCGGTTTTTTTATGCGTAAATAAGATTAATTGTCTTATACTTAGGAAATTGTTCTTGTTTTGTACTTAATTAATCGAAATTAATTAGCGATTCTATCTATTTTAAGGAAGAGCAAAAAGAGAAATACGAAGAAAATATTCTCCTAATCTAATCATTTATTTCACAGGAAAAGAGCCAATGATGAGAAAATTACGTCATACTTTTTTAGGTACTCTACTTGTATCTGGATTTTTAATGGAGGGTATTGCAGAGGTGGATGCCTGCACTCGAGTTGTTTACTTAGGTGATAATAACCAAATTATTACGGCTCGTTCAATGGATTGGAAATATGATATAGGAACGAATTTATGGATATTTCCGCAAGGTATGCAGCGATCAGGAGAGGCAGGCGATAATTCGATTAAGTGGGTATCTAAATATGGTAGCGTTATCGCATCAGGTTACGATATCTCAACCACAGATGGGATGAATGAAAAAGGCTTGGTGGCTAATTTATTGTGGTTGGCGGAATCTGATTATCCAACATATTCCAAAGATAAACCCGCATTGTCAATTTCAGCTTGGGCGCAGTATGTGTTAGATAATTTTGCTTCAGTTGAAGAAGCCGTGAATGCATTAGAGAGTGAGCCTTTTATTGTATTGACGGATAAAGTTCCTGGACAAGATAGAATGGCAACACTGCATCTTTCGCTTTCAGATGCAACGGGAGATAGCGCCATTATTGAATATATAAATGGTAAACAAGTGATTCATCACAGTAAAGAGTATCAAGTGATGACGAATTCTCCTATTTTTTCAGAACAATTAGCGTTGAATAGTTATTGGCAACAAATCGGTGGAACCGTGATGTTACCAGGGACGAATCGTGCTTCAGATCGTTTTGCCCGAGCTTCTTTTTATGTGAATGCCATTCCTAAAGCTCAATCGAGTAAAAAATCTCTCGCTAGCGTATTTGGTGTGATTAGAAATGTATCTGTACCTTATGGATTAAGTACAGCTGAATCACCAGAAATTTCATCCACACGCTGGAGAACCGTGGCTGATCATAAAAACCAATTATATTTTTTCGAATCAGCATTATCACCGAATACCTTTTGGGTTAATTTAAAGGAAATCGATTTTTCAAAAGAGAGTGGGAAAGTGATGACATTACCATTAGGTGAGGAGCAATCAATCATCTATTCTGCTAATGCAACCCGTCATTTCAAACCCGCAGAGCCTTTTAAATTTCAAGGATTAGATAATATCCCTTTAAATAACTAGTGGAATATTCACAATACCTAATATGAAACTATCTGTAATACTACATGTAATAGAGACATCTAAAGTGACGAGAAAAATGATGTCTTTATTACTTATCTTGAATGGTATTTTTATCATTTACTCCATTTTGCTGTCTCGTGGTATTTATCTGGATTGGGAAATACACGGGTTTTCTGCATGGCTTAAATCATTAGGGGTATTAAAACTCCTCGATATACCAAAGGTGATGTTGGCTTGTGCGTTAATCTTGCTCTCAATATTTATGTATCTAGGGGCGAGGATCGCGTGGTGTGTTTCCTTGATTTTATTAGCTACCATTGTTTTTCTTGATGTTGCGGTTTATCAGCAAATTGGCATTCAGGCTTATTTTTCTTTTATTTTAGCGATTGGGTTATTAATCAGTTGGCGCGCATTTCCGCATCATAGTTTAACCAGTGCTGGTTTTGTGGCTTTTATCTGTATTTTTTCTTTGCTGTTATTCTCAATGTTGGGAAGTCTTTATATTGGTGATGAATTTAAGCCACATATTACAACATTGATGGATGCGTTCTATTTTTCTATTGTCTGCATGACGACACTAGGGTTTGGCGATATTGTGCCAATTAGCACGAATGCACGTATTTTTACTCTCACTGTTGTTATCTTGGGAATAACTGTTTTTACTACTTCCATTGTGTATGTCATGGGATTTCTTGCGCGCGGTACTCGCGATATTGTTAAGAAAAGGATCGCTAAAATGCATAATCATTTTATTATTATTGGTTCATCGGCATTAGCTTCTCAATTAGAAAAAGGGTTAAGAGAACAAGGGAAACCTGTCATTGCGATTTGTACCGATAAAAGTAAAGCCTCTTATGACGCGCAAGCCAATATTATTGAAGGTGATCCAACTAATCTTAAAACATTGCTATCTGCCAATATTGCGAAAGCAAGTTGGGTTGTTACTTTATCTGAAAGTGATGCAGAAAATACCTTTATTTTGCTGACTATCCAAGAATGTTCTAATGTTGATGCCAAATTGATCACCATTATTAATCAAGATGAAAATAGGGATAAGATCAGCCGATTACGTCCTGATATGCTGTTTTCTTTAGCATCATTAGGCAAAGAAATTATGATGAAAGTTTTATGTGGTGAATCTATTTCCTCCTCAGATGTGACTGATTTGCTTTTAAACAAATATTTAAAATCATAGTTTTGATAAAACCTTCTTTACGAATGATAATGATTGCCATAAGATGTATTTA
This sequence comes from Proteus genomosp. 6, assembly GCF_040139785.1. Classification (NCBI taxonomy): domain Bacteria; kingdom Pseudomonadati; phylum Pseudomonadota; class Gammaproteobacteria; order Enterobacterales; family Morganellaceae; genus Proteus; species Proteus genomosp. 6. Next base: position 57,988 of record NZ_JBEEVJ010000003.1, read on the forward strand.
AAATGCATCTTAATTGAGGTTGAATTATGGAACTTGTAAGTTATAAAACAATGCCAGAGTGGACTCGTACATCCATTCCTTTAGCGTTATTAGAACGTCACAATACAAAGGAAGGCACTTATGCCCAAATGCGAGTACTGCAAGGCAACATGACATTTGTTGTTTTTAATGATGATGGTTCACAAATTTCAGTTGAGTGTAATACTGAGGATCAGCCACCTTTAATTCAACCTCAACAGTGGCATAAAATAGATAAAGCCAGTGATGATGTACGTTGCCAACTCTCTTTTTTATGTGCCCCAGAAGATAAGCTATTTAAAGAAAACGACTTATCATTACCGCATTCTGAAGTACGTTATATGGCAACGTTTACTCAGCCTTGCAAGGTGTTAGATTTAGGTGCTGGTCGTGGTCGAAACAGCTTCTATTTAGCGTCTCAAGGTTATGATGTGACGGCGTTAGATATTAATGCTTCACATATTGATGCTATTGAAACAGTTAAAACCAAAACAGGATTGGCTGTAAAAAGTGGCTTATATGATATAAATAAAGCTTCACTTACTGAGAAATACGATATTATTCTTTCAACTGTTGTATTGATGTTCTGCCAACGGGAACGTATTGAAAGTATTATTAAAAATATGCAGGAATGTACCAACTCTAACGGTATTAATGTGATTGTTTGCCCTGTTGAAACGCCAAATAGTGATCCAGCTGAAATTCCATTTAAAACCTTTTTACGTCCAAACGAATTAGCTGATTATTATAAAGACTGGGAAATTATTAAATATAATGAGGATCCAGGACATTTACATAAAACAGATGCAAATGGCAATCGTATCGCCTTAAATTTTGCTACTTTAATCGCACGCAAAAAATAGTTAAGAACTATCATCTCTTTTTAAATACCCCAAATAATGAACTGCACCCCAAAAGTTGGACACCAACTTTGGGGTATTTTTTATTTGTTTAAGCGAATTTTATTGTTGTGGTGATTTATCGCTTTTAATGTCGAGGGATTGGTCTGTTTGTTCTTTTTCTTCAGACTTTTGTAATATGCGTTCTAATAAAACCGTATAAATAGGGCGACCACCTAATAGTTGCGCCAACATCGTTGCTCCTAAGCAGGTAATAATCATAGGCAGAATAAGTTGATAATTATCGGTCATTTCTAATACGAGGACGATCCCTGTTAGTGGTGCTCTTACCGTTGCCGCAAATAATGCGCCCATTCCTGCAATAGCAAATGTACCGATTTGAATTTGATAATCGGGGAAAAGTAAGGTTGCAGTTAATCCGAATGCACTGCCAAATAGAGTACCTAGTGCCAGAGTGGGTGCAAATATACCGCCAGGAGCACCAGAGGCAAAACTGACAATAGATGTGATCGTTCGTAAAACAAAGAAAAGTAATAGCGCAATCAGGGAATATTGTCCCGTACTCAGCGCAGGAATAATACTAAATCCACCGCCAGTTATTTCAGGAATAATTAATGCTAATAAGCCACAAAGCCCACCGATGATGCCACCAGTTAAAACAAAGCGTGATGTTTTATCTTGATAGAAACGCTGAAATTGGGTTTGGACATAAAAAAGTAGCTTACTGAATATAACGCCAATAATGCCAAATAACATACCCAAAACTAAATACAGCCAGAGTGTATTGAGTGGTGCGGATGAAAATTTACCGATATGAATAACACCGCCTTCACCATTAAATAGGCGAAAAACAATGCAAGACATAATAACGCCAATAAAGACTGCTTTAATTGAAATAAGACTGTATTTAAATTGAGGTCGCATCTCCTCAATAATAAATAAAATACCTGCTAGAGGTGCATTAAAAGCAGCGGTTAATCCTGCGGCTGCACCAGTTGCTAATAACGTGTGGCGTGACTCTTTATCTTTTACTCGAGAAATATCATTTACGAGCTGGCCGATATTGGCACCTAATTGAACCGTTGGACCTTCTCGTCCTAACACCATACCAGAGCCTAAAGTTCCAATACTGGCAATAAATTTTACAGGTAATACTCGCCACCAACGAACAGGGCGAATATCTATCATCGCACCTTCAATTTCAGGTATTCCAGAGCCACCCGATTCGGGTGAAAACTTCTTGACTAAATAATATCCCAGCATTGCTAAAATAGAGGAAAAAAGCAAAGTACTTATTGCCAGAATATAAGGATTAGTAAAGGTTTTCATCAGTTCTTCTTGTCGAAAATGAATCACCCAACTAACACTTTTTTCAAATAAAACGCCCACTAATCCAGCTAGCGAGCCAACCACAGCGGATAGTAGTAGGATTTTTAGTGGTGCAAGGTTGGTTTCTTGCGCTTTTCTGAACAGATTAAAACGACGTTCATTTTGGGTATTTTGTGCTGATTTATGATTATGCATAACTTTGACTGAAGTATTGTAACGATGAACCTAATGATAGCGTAATTTAATAATGAAGTGATATTTCTCACATAACTTAGTCAATTTTAAAATTAGTCGTTTTTTTTTCTAGCATATTTTCACTTTTTCATCTTTAGTGTAATTGATAACAAAAAATACATATTTAGATAACATTTGGACGAAAAAGGGTAATTTATGGATTTTATCACTAATATATTAAGCGCTATAAATGGCGTGGTATGGGGAGTTCCGATGCTTGTCGGTATTCTCGGTATCGGCCTTTTTATGCAGTTTCGACTTGGCTTTTTACCTATTAGGAAATTAGGTACAGGATTTAAGCTGTTATTTGAAAAAAATGATAAAAGAGGCGAAGGTCAGATATCACCATTTAATGCGTTGATGACCGCACTATCCGCCACTATAGGAACGGGTAATATTGCTGGTGTTGCAACAGCTGTTGTCTTAGGTGGTCCAGGTGCATTGTTCTGGATGTGGATGACCGCATTAGTGGGAATGGCAACCAAATATTCAGAAGCCGTGCTTGCTGTACGTTTCCGTGAAGTTGATAAATATGGAAACTATGTCGGTGGGCCAATGTATTACATCAAAAATGGCTTAGGTAAAAATTGGGTTTGGCTAGGTACTGTTTTTGCTGTCTTTGGGAGTTTTGCAGGTTTTGGTATTGGTAATACAGTACAAGCAAACTCTGTTGCTGATGTACTGGAAAGTAATTTTGGTATTTCGACGACAATTACCGCTATTGTGCTCGTTGTTTTAGTCGGTGCTGTACTCATTGGCGGCATTAAGCGTATTGCTGATGTTGCTGGTAAATTAGTTCCTATTATGACCGTTGGCTATTTTGGTGCAGGTATTGTTGTTTTAGCACTGAATGTGACTGCGATCCCAGATGCTATTATCCTTATTGTTAAATCTGCATTTACACCAGTTGCTGCTCAAGGTGGTTTTGCAGGTGCAGCTGTTTGGGCGGCGATCCGTTTTGGTGTTGCGCGTGGTGTTTTCTCAAATGAAGCGGGATTGGGTAGTGCGCCTATTGCCCATGCGACGGCAAAAACACAAAATCCTGTTCGCCAAGGTTTGATTGCGATGCTGGGAACTTTTATTGATACCATCATTGTCTGCTCTGTTACAGGATTAACTATTGTTATCACAGGACAATGGTTAACAGGGCAAAGTGGTGCAACATTAACCGCCACATCATTCTCTATCGCTATTCCGGGTGGTAACTATATTGTGGCAATTGCATTAGCTATTTTTGCATTTACCACGATTTTAGGCTGGAGTTTTTACGGTGAAAAATGTGTGCAATACCTGTTTGGACCTAAAGCTATTATGCCATTTCGCATTGCTTGGCTGATTGCGTTACCAGTTGGGGCAACACAATCATTAGAATTTGTGTGGTTATTGGCCGATACACTCAATGCAATGATGGCGATCCCTAACTTAATTGCATTAGCGTTATTAAGCCCTGTTGTTTATCGCTTAACAAGAGATCATATAAAAGATGTTAACGCTGATAATATTGAATTAGATAAAGAAACTCACTCAGTGAGCAAAAAAGAAGCCGAAGCAGAGTAACTCGTTCTTACTTATTGGCTAACAACACAACATAAAACCGCATACTTTATAGCGATAAGGATGCGGTTTTTTTATGGTAATAACTTGAGGTGTGAGAAATTATAGATAATAAAAAGCCTTCTGGGGAGAAGGCGAAGAGATGAGTATAGATATTATATTTATAAGAATTTAGAAAAGAGAGAAAATCTTATTCTTTCATACTGATGAAGATATTTTTCACTTGGCTATAAGCATCTAACATCATTTTATGTGTTTCACGTCCTAAACCTGATTTCTTGTAACCCCCAAATGGTGCGTGAGCTGGGAGTTCGTGATAAGTGTTAACCCACATACGACCAGTTCTTACTGCTTTTGCAACACGTAAGGCACGGTTAATATCTTGAGTCCAAACACCACCACCTAGTCCATATTCAGAGTCGTTTGCCATGTCGATAACTTCATCTTCATTATCAAATGGGATAACACATAATACAGGTCCAAAAATTTCTTCACGAGCAACACGCATTTGGTTTGTGGCATTGATAATGATAGTAGGGCGAACAAAGAAACCATCATCATAACCTTCACCGGTGATACGTTCACCGCCTGTTAATACTGTCGCACCTTCTTTTTTAGCGAGTTCAACATAGCCTAAGATAGTATCCATTTGATCTTGGCTAACTTGTGTACCCATTTGCGTATTCGGATCAAGTGGGTCACCGACACGAATACTCTCAAATTCAGTTTTTAATGCTTTCAAAAATTCATCATGAATATCTTTATGTAAGAACAAACGTGAACCTGATTCACAAGCTTGTCCTTGGTTCATCAAGATTGCCAATGCTGAATATTTGACCGCTTTTTTCATGTTTGCATCAGGGAACACGATATTGGCTGATTTACCGCCTAATTCCAATGTTGCTGGAACCATTTTTTTCGCTGCGGCTTCTGCTACGGTATAGCCCACATTGGTAGAACCTGTAAACGCAAGTTTATCAATATCTTGATGCTCTAAAATAGCTTGTCCTACGACAGAACCGCGCCCTGTAACAATATTGATCACACCAGCTGGTAATATCTCATTTAAAATACGACCTAGCTCTAATAATGAAAGGGAAGTCAGTGTTGCTGGATTAATAACCACGGTATCACCTGCCGCAATCGCTGGTGCCAATTTCCATGCTGCCATTAATAATGGGAAGTTCCATGGAATAATTTGGCCCACAACACCAATAGGTTCGCGAATAACAAGGCTAATGGTATTTTCGTCTAGGATGGCACTTTCATCGGTATGAGAGCGTATCACGCCTGCAAAATATCGAAAATGGTCAATAGAGGCAGGTAAATCTATGTTTTTCGACTCATTGAGTGGCTTACCGTTATCAAGCGATTCAATCCAAGCAAAGCGTTCTTGCTCTTGCTCTAAACGATCTGCGATTTTTAATAAGAGGGCTTGACGCTCTGCAGGTGACGTTTTGCTCCATGTTTTGAATGCGTTACGTGCAGCGCTCACTGCGCGTTCAACATCTTCAGCACTACCAGATTGGTATTCGCTTAATAATTCACCAGTAGCAGGGCTATAGGTTTTGGTTGTTTTTTGCGATGTGCTAGATACCCATTCTCCTCCAATTAACATTTTGTAGCTTTCTAGAGGGCGAAATTCTGATGGAACATTATTTAATTTAATCATTTTTAATCTCCAATGTAGGGGTGAGTATCTTTCAAATGTGTAGTTTCATTTCGTAATACTCGTGCTAATAACATATATCAATTGAAATAATTTGATTAGCTATTGATGCAATAGGTGATATTAACTATAAAAAATAGTAAAGAATATTACTGAGTTAACAAAAACGGATGAACTTAATCGTTTCATCTCTCAGTCTTTATATGATTAAACAAAAAACAACCATCAATAATTCTTAAATAATCCTTCTCATTTACATGCCTACGGTGTCATGTAATTAATCTTTTTTTTTTAAAAAAAGATTTTTGGCTTAAGCCAAATCAAAGGATAAAAAAAGGAATATTAAAAGGTTTGCTAGAAATTGCGTTAGATCAAACAACATTTAAATTGTTCAATATTGCACTTTCGCTCTTATAAAAATGGCGTATTCTTATGTTGCATCTTGAATGCAACTTATAAAAATAAAGCGTTATCTTTTATTAGAAGGAATACGATATGTATTGTGTGCAATGTGAACAAACAATGAAAACGCCTGTAGGTAATGGTTGTGCCTATGCGCAAGGTATGTGTGGTAAAACAGCAGAAACTTCTGATCTTCAAGATTTACTCGTTGCGGTATTAGAAGGGCTTTCAGCGTGGGCTTTAGCAGCGCGTAGCGTTGGTATTATTGATCATGATGTAGATAGCTTTGCTCCTCGTGCTTTTTTCTCTACGTTAACTAACGTCAACTTTGATTCTGATCGCATTGTTGGTTATGCGAAAGAAGCTATCTATTTCCGTGAAAGTTTGAAATCTCGTACTTTAGCGAAAAATGCGGCAATTCAAGTCACTAATCCAAGAGCTGAAATCCAATTAGCGGGTAACGATTTAGACAGTTTACAAAAACAAGCTCAGCTTTTTGCTTTAAATGCAGATAAAGCGCAAATCGGTGATGATCTTCATGGATTACGTATGCTGTGCCTGTATGGCTTAAAAGGAGCTGCGGCTTATATGGAGCACGCGCATGTTTTAGGTCAGTATGACAATGAAATTTATGCAGAATATCACCGTTATATGGCGTGGTTAGGTACTGATCCTGCTGATATGAATGAGTTGTTAGAAAATGCGATGGGCATTGGTCAAATGAACTTCCGCATTATGGCTATTCTTGATAAAGGCGAAACTCAAGCTTACGGCAACCCTACACCAGTTACTGTTAACGTGCGCCCTGTTGCAGGTAAAGCGATTTTAATTTCAGGTCATGATCTGAAAGATTTGCAAATGCTACTCGAGCAAACGGAAGGTAAAGGGATTAACATTTATACTCATGGTGAAATGTTACCTGCTCATGGTTATCCAGAACTTAAAAAATATAAACACTTAGTGGGTAACTACGGAAGTGGTTGGCAGAATCAGCAAATTGAGTTTGCAAAATTCCCAGGTCCTGTATTAATGACTTCAAACTGTATTATCGATCCTAATGTTGGTAATTACGGTGACCGTATTTGGACTCGCAGTATTGTAGGCTGGCCGGGTGTAAAACATATTACTGGTGATGACTTCTCTGAAATGATTGAACAAGCACAATCATTAGAAGGTTTCCCATACAATGAAATTGAGCATTTAATTACAGTTGGTTTCGGTCGTGAAACACTATTAAATGCCGCTGATACTGTGATTGATTTAGTTTCACAGAAAAAATTACGTCATGTTTTCTTAGTGGGGGGGTGTGATGGTAGCCGTGGTGAACGTAGCTACTACACCGATCTTGCAAGAGAAATTCCACAAGACTGTTTAATTATGACTTTGGCGTGTGGTAAATACCGTTTCAATAAACTGGATTTCGGTACTTTAGAAGGCTTACCACGCTTACTTGATGTGGGTCAGTGTAACGATGCTTACTCAGCGATTATGCTAGCCGTTAACCTTGCTGAAAAATTAGGTTGTGGTGTGAATGATTTACCACTGTCTTTAATTCTCTCTTGGTTCGAGCAAAAAGCGATTGTTATCTTATTGACACTGCTTTCATTAGGCGTGAAAAACATTTATACCGGCCCAACAGCACCTGCGTTCTTAACCGACAATCTGCTGGCGGTACTAAATGAGAAATTTGGTATGCGCTCTATTACTACACCAGAACAAGATCTTAAAGATATTCTTTCTGCTTAATGTTTTAAATTCATTATCATTACCGAAGCCTACGGGCTTCGGTGAAGGATCAATATCCATGACGATGCCTACTTCTCTTTGTCCTAATCGTATGCAAGTTCACTCTATTAATCAGGAAACACCTGAAGTGTGGACGCTGAATTTAATTAATCATGACTTTTATTCTTATAAACCAGGTCAGTTTGCACTGGTGAGTATCAATAATAGTGATGAAATACTGCGTGCTTATACCATTTCATCTTCTCCGGGATTAAGTCCATTTATCACTTTAACCGTTCGCCGTTTAGAAAATGGTGTGGGTTCAGGTTGGTTAACATCACAAGTAAAACCAGGTGATTATCTTTGGTTATCTGATGCTCAGGGTGAATTTACTTGTGCTGGTAAAGAAGGTGCGCGCTATTTAATGTTGGCAGCAGGTTGTGGAGTGACACCTGTTATGTCGATGACACGTTGGTTGTTAAATAATCAACCTAAAGCAGACATCACGGTTATTTTTAATATTCGTGAGCAAAGCCAGTTTATTTTTGAGAAAGAGTGGATCGAATTAGCAAATGCATATCCATACAATCTTAATTTTATCATGATGCCTAAATTACCTGATAATAAAGGGTTATTTAGTGGACGCATTTCTCAAGAAAAATTGGCTGCACTAGTACCTGATATTGCGAGTCGTACAGTTATGTGCTGTGGCCCAAATAGTTATATGGAAGACACAGGACGTTTTGCAAGAAATCTTGGTGTACCTGCTGAGAATATCTTTATGGAACGTTTTGGTGATGAGCCTGTTTGTGTTGATGAAAACGAACAATTAACCATGACTATTCGTCATCCATTATCACAAATTAAAGTTCCTGTTGGCATGACTTTATTATCCGCTATGGAAGAAAATAAAGTTCCTGTCTTTGCGGCTTGTCGAGCAGGGGTTTGTGGTAGTTGTAAAACTCGTATTGTGAGTGGTGATTATGATGTCAGCAGTACCAGTACATTAACGGCTGAAGAGATAGCTCAAGGTTATGTCTTAGCATGTAGCTGTCGTTTAAAAGGAGATGTTGAGCTCGCTTAACCTCTTTTTATTAAGTATTTCCTTCTATTTTCCTGTTTTTTTTACCCTGTTAATTTATTAACAGGGTTTTTTATGTCTATTCTCCCCATTAAAAAACTGAATAATCTGGAGAATGCTTCCCTTTATTTTAAATTAAAGAAGATTTTTATTTATTCAGAATAATAAAAATATTGGAAATAATGATTAACTAAAAATATATTTTAGTTAGTGGGGCGTTTCCTTATAAACATTCTGCTATTATTTAAACTATTGACTGGGTAAGGGGGGGTATATGAAAAAATTGTTACTTGTTTGTTTATTTAGTGTCATGTTATCTGGCTGTGAAAAACCTCAACAAACCCTTGATGGCTCTAATGTAGAGTCGCTACGTATCTCAATTGTTGAAATGCGCAACTCACTTCCCCTTGATGAACAATCACGTTTTGATGAAGCAATAGAATTAGCGATCCTTAATGATATTAATTTTAATGATTTAGTTATCGCAGGTCGTAATAAAAATGCGGATATTATCACGCGTAAAATGTGCCAATCATTAGATGGTAAAACGGTAAAAGATATATTTTTGCAAGCAGAAGAAATAAGAGTACAAAAATTAGCATTAAAATAATCAATTAATAAACAGATTATCTTTTACTATACGATTTTAGCTTTCGTAGGAAAACTTCATTTCTTTTTATATATTGGTTTCGAATGTAATTACAATTCTTAATTGTGTGATGAATGCTTGAGGCTATTTTTCAATAGAACTTAAACAAAATCGTTATCGTGCTTTTCATTATATTGTGGGTGGTTATAATGCGCGCCGCATTCGCAAGAAAAGTGCAGTATCTCGTTAGGCGAGGCTCCTATACAAACACAGGTTACTGATCTGACGACGTCGAGAGACGCCCAAGATTAGGACAGGATATATCGACCGAAGGTATATCCCCATGTAACTTCCAGTATTCATCGGATACGTTGTATAGTGCTAAAACCGAGACGTGTAGATAGCTTTTGCATTCTCGCTTCTGGTTTCGCCCCTATGGAGAACTGATTTGCTAAACACAAACAGTAATAGGGAACCACAAAATGAAATTCAATACTCAAAACAAAATGGATGCTGTATTAGTTGCAGATGCATCCTTAAACACACCACAAAATAACTCAACTCAAGACCAATACAATCGTTTAAAAGATGATGCAACCGTTAGTGCTTATATGAGCCAGTCTTATATTGCGGTTTCTGTCGCTGATTCTGTTGAAAATGTGAAAGCTCAATTGGTTAATGATTTAAAAGATGAATTAATTCCAACCTATTTATATGTGGTGGATAAAGATAATTATCTAAATGGGATTTTGCCCGTTAAATCATTATTAACCGCGGCTAATGATCTGTTTGTGTCTGATGTGATGCGTCAAACCTTTTTCTCTGTTTCACCAGAACAGAATCGACATGATGTGTATCAACTGATTAGCCATAGCGGTTTAGACAGTGTACCAGTGATGCATTTTGGAAAATTGGTCGGTGTTTTACGCCCTCAAGATATTGCTGAATTAATTGAAGATGAAAATACACTTGATGCACAAATGCAGGGTGCAACTTCACCTTTAGAGCAGCCTTATTTAGAAACCAGTCCAGTAACATTATGGCGTAAACGTGTTGTGTGGTTATTGATGCTGTTTGTGGCAGAAGCGTATACCAGCACTGTGTTACATGCTTTTGAAGACAGACTCGAAGCCGCAATTTCATTAGCATTTTTTATTCCATTGCTGATTGGTACAGGTGGAAATAGTGGTACACAGATCACCTCAACATTAGTACGTGCTATGGCATTAGGAGAAGTGAGCTTACGTAATGTTTGGTCTGTATTAAGAAAAGAAATAACCACATCGATAATGGTTGCACTGACTATGGGTATTGCTGGTTTTGTGCGTGCTTGGTTCTTAGGTGTGGGTATGGAAGTGATGATTGTGGTTGGCTTAACGCTTATTTCAATCACGGTTTGGAGTGCGATTGTTTCATCTGTTATTCCAATGGTATTAAAGCGTTTAGGTATTGATCCTGCGGTTGTTTCAGCACCATTTATCGCGACGTTAATTGATGGTACAGGTCTTATTATTTACTTTGAAATCGCATCTCATGTGATGAGCGAGTTTGCTTAAGACAATCCCATATATTCATTCTCAAGATAAAGCCGATGTGAATTAATCAACACATCGGCTTTATTTTTGTCTGCATTTATTCATGCTTAATAAATTGTAAAATAGCCTGACAATGGCGACAACGGTATTGTGTCTCTCCGCGTAATACTTTGTTATGGCGGCGAATGGTAAGCTGATGTTTTTCTTCACAATGGCAAGCATAAGGAAAGGTTTTAGCTTTAACTGCGCTGACATCAAAATGATGGGTTCGTTTAGCTGAAACTTGTAATACTGTTTCCATCATCCATTTCCACTCTTTCCCATGAGGTGCTACACGACCAAAATGGCGATTAACTAATAAATGCGCTAATTCATGAGGAATAACTTCTTCAATAAAATTCTGTTTATTTTCAATCAATAATGTAGGATTAATACGAATTTCCCAATTTGCATAATAGGCACTGCCAGCAATAGTTCCTCTCTGATTATAATGTAGAGTAGGTTCTGGGTAATTTGTATTAAGATAAAGATTAGCCTGCTGCAATTTTTCACGCAGTGTTCGCATAACGCTTTGCACTAAGGCGATGGGGACTCTTACCGTTTTCATGTTACAGAGCATATAGTGGCTTATACAAACACGCAATAAAAAGAAAACTTGCACAATATATAAATTAACATATTATTAAAAAGTATATTGATTATGGAGTTTACCATGACACAACGAGTTCAACCTGATTTATTAGATGCAATGAAATTGGCGGCTAATGAAGCGTCTAGCATGCTTAAGACGCTAGGAAATGGCGATCGCCTCTTATTATTGTGTCAGCTAAGTCAGGGCGAAAAAAGTGTGAGTGAATTAGAAGAGAGTTTAGGTATCCGTCAACCGACACTTTCTCAACAGCTAACCGTTTTGCGCAATGAAGGGTTAGTGAATACTCGTCGTGATGGAAAACGTATCTTTTATTCTATTGCTGATGAAAAAGTTCTCGTACTACTCAATACGCTTTATCAGCTTTATTGCCCTATAGCAGGTTAATTTATGAATATAGATTGGGTTCACTTTACGCCTTTAAGTGCGGCAATTGGTGGGCTTATGATAGGTGCTGCGGCCGCCATTTTACTGTTATTTAATGGCCGTATTGCAGGAATAAGCGGGATTTTGGGTGGGGTTTTATCAACAAAACAGCAAGGTAATGGCTGGCGTTGGGCATTTTTACTAGGCATGCTAATCGCACCTACACTGTTTTATTTTTTTGATAAACCCTTATCGCCAGTAATTGAAACGTCACCTTGGATGTTAATTATTGCCGGAGTGCTGGTGGGAGCAGGTACACGTTTAGGCAGTGGTTGCACAAGTGGTCATGGTATTTGCGGATTAGCACGATTATCGCGTCGTTCTATTGTTGCTGTGTTAGTGTTTATGGCAACGGCATTTATTACCGTTTATATTCAGCGTCATGTGATAGGAGGCTAAGAAAATGACTAAGTTTGTTGCTTTTCTTTGTGGTCTTCTATTCAGTGCAGGATTGATTGTTGGTGGAATGAGCAATCCGCAAAAAATTCTAGGTTTTCTGGATATCACAGGAAACTGGGACCCTTCTTTATTGATAATCATGGGAGCAGGACTGGTTGTCAGCGTGATAGGTTACCAATTAACACGGCGTAGACAACAAAGTGTATTAGCATGCCCTTTAAATATCCCAACCAATAAAGTGATTGATAAACCCTTAGTGTTAGGTAGTGCGTTATTTGGTCTTGGTTGGGGATTAGCTGGAATTTGTCCAGGTCCTAGCTTGGTATTAGCAGGTGCTGGGTTTTATCAAGGTATTTTGTTTGTCCTTGCCATGATTGTAGGTTGGCTGTTTGTTGGGCTTTTTCGTAAAGCGCAATAATAGCAGTTTGCTCTCATCATTTTAGAGAAAACGTTAAACGGGAAGCCAGTGCTTCCCGTTTGTGTATTTTATACATTGAACGTTATTTAAAGTCAGCATAAGGAATAAGAGGGTTTGGCGGTAAATCTAAATCACCGTTCCAACCATCAAATGAATAACGCAAGTACATTAATGCATGGCTTGGGGTATAGTTTTTGGCTTGTTGAATATCAATAGCTGCACCAATAAACCAATGCGGCGTAATACGATGTTCAACTAATGCTCTGGCGGTATAACCAAAGCCATTGCCAGAATCTCCTTCATCAACCGCATCACGCTCTTGATAATAAAGTCTCATTATTTCTTCTCGATCTTCGGGGCTAAGTTCATTCATATAGCGATTAAATTTATCGAGAGAAACGAGATTTTGTAAAGGATAACGCTTTCTGTCATCTGTTTGGGAGTAAGACCAAGAAAGAGAGCCTGATAATTCCCAAGACCAATTTTCAGTACGTTCACGATAAATAATTGGGAGTCCTAAAGAGACATATTTTTGAGGGCTATAATAACCACCTTGACCTAAAGTGTACCCGCTTAAGTCTTTATCATAATGCCAAAGCATAGTACTTAACCCAACAGAAACGCGGCGGTTGTTCTCATTGATAAGTTTATAATAGTAGCCTCCCATTCCTCGGACACTGCTATTATCTTCAACATTTTTACCTGTCAATTTATCAACAGAAACCTCGCCCCAATAACCATCTTTCCCACCTAAATCATAACTTCCGCTTAAACGAATACCGGTTCTTCTTACACCCCCCCATATTTGGTTAGTCCAAATATCTCGTTGGCCACCAAAAGCAAGCATAGAGCTATTAACAGGGCGGCGGTGAATATCAAGTGTCCAGCCCACATTAAAAAGATCATGACTATAGGCGATTTTACCGGCCCAATCAGTCACTTCAAAACCTAAAGGTGTGGTACCAAGATCCCATTGCCATTGACCATTTTCCCAGCCAATTGCAGGGCTAACACCAAAGGATTTTTGTTCTAGCGGGAAACAACCCGTGCGGTAACAAGTTCCAAATTTTGAATCATATGGTGATGTACCCAGTTTGCCACTATTAAGATTAACTAAGTCTGCACGCCAGAAGAAACGCCCATCATAAACAGGGTGATCAAGTTGTAACATTGTGGTGTGGGCGCGTAGTTTTGAATAACCTTCGCTACCACTAGAGCCCCAATAATCATGCTCAAGCGTAAATCGCCACTCTTGTTGGCGATAAAGCGCGTCAGCATCCGCGCGTAAACTCCGAGATAGCCAATTATCTTTTTCGTCATTACGCATTAATGTGGTGTACTCAATATTATCTTTTGGCAACCTATCTGTTATTCCATCCTTGATCATAGCTTGTTGATAATAATAGTGAGCTTGTTGGCGATGTTGCCCATCACGCTGAAAACGAGCAATATCGCGTAATACTAAAGGATCAGCACTGTCTGGCTCTGTTTCAATTTGTTGTGCCAAATAAGCAAAATAGTGTTGTGCTTTTTCTGTATTACCTACTTCTTTTTCAGCATTGGCAACGCGTCTAATTGAGTTGCTATTAAACAGGTTGGGAGAAAGCGTTTCTATTTTGGCAAGGTAGTATTTTGCCTGCATCTTTTTCCCTTGTTCTAAGGCGATATCCGTCGCACCTAATAATGCAGTTTCATTATTGGGTTCTAAATTCAGTGCAGTATGGTAATAACTTAAGGCCTGATCGAGGTTATTTCGTTCTTGAGCCCAGTTCGCTAATAACAAATAAGTCTGAATTTTTTGCTCTGGCGGAATATGAGCAAAAAGATAATCAACAGCTTGTTGTTCTTGTCCTTTCGCACGTAGAGACTCTGCATGTGCGACTATTTGACCAAAACGCAATCGACTATCTAACGCTTTCATGCTCTCACTGCGTTGAGATAAGGGGATCGTTTTTAGCGTATCAAGTGCTTGAGTTTCTCGTCCTGTTTTATTGAGATATAACGCATAAGCATAAAGGCGAGACGGATCATTAGGAAGACGACGATTAAGCTGATTAAAATACGCTTCAGCGACAGAGTCTTGCTGGGTAATTAATAAATCATCAGCAAGACGATAAATATTCCAAACATCATTAGGATAATCTTTAGCTATTGCCTTACGTTTTTCAATCGCACTGAGGTATTGCTCTTTATGTTCATCATCAGCCGCTAAATCTTGCCTTATACCAGAAATAATATAGCCATAATCTTCTGCTAAATTTTTATATTGTCTAGGTGTTAAGCCTGCAATAAATTGTTGCGCTTTTTCATGAGATTGTTGGCGATAAAGCTTTGCTAAACGATGTAGCGTTGCAGGGTGATTGGGTTGATATTTTAATGCCTGTAAATAATGGTTTTCGGCAACATCCCATTGCCGCTGTGCAACAGCAATATCACCTAAACCAAGATAAGGTTCACTTTCATAAGGGCTTAACTTATTAAGCTGATTAAAATAGCGTTCTGCTAATTCATAATCTTGCTTTAAGAGTGCGTCATCGCCTTTTGAAAGCAGATGCCAATATTGGTTAGCCTGCAACATAGATCGCCATTGACCACTATTATCATGGTTGGGCGCTAATTTCAGCGCTTGGGAAAGATAAAAAATAGCCGCACTGCGTTGATTAGCACGAGAATAACGGACACCTAAAGCACCAACAACATCAGCATTATCAGGTTGTTGTCGTGCTTTTTGTTTTAAGGTCGCAATAGGTAATGAGGTAACATCTATTTGCGGTTTTATTGTTGAAACTGGGCTTTTTACTGACTCTATGGCGTGTTGTTGTTGCTGGTAGAGGCTCGCTATTTTCGTATTTTGCGGATACTGACGATAAATATGATTGAGTCGTTCTATTTTATCATCGTGAGACGATTGCATAAGTACTTGAATATACTCGAGTGCTAAAGTCTCATCGGGAGGCATTCCTCGGTAAATTTCATCGTATAAATTTAACGCATCATCATAGCGGCCAGCTGTGCGGTAAAGCTGGGCTCGCTGTAATTTTTGCCGATTAACATCCGTTGTCAGTGATAACGTTTTGATTGCACGCTGATATTGCTCTGACTGTGGAAATTGAGTACCTAATTGGGTAAATAGCTGTTGTGCTTTTGCATTGTCCTTCTGTTTTACAGCAAACTGAATTTGCATTAACAAGATATTAGGATCATTGGCTTTAATTAACGCTAAACGATATAGCGATTGAGCCACTAAAACTTCATTTCCTGTGGATGTACCTAATCTCACTTGCTCTTGTAAAAAGGCTTCTGTTGCCTCTTCACTGGCTTGCGTGACAGGCAAAAAGCCTGTCAGCAAAAAGAGAGCAATAACAGAGTGGCGATGTGTGTGACCAAATTGCCACATAGCTTAGTCCTTAGTCGCTAAACGACGTTGGCTTCTTATTTTCATTGCTCGCCAAATAAGAAGAGAGACAAGAATAATGCCGACAATTGCCGCTAAACCAAGCCATATAGGGTGAGAAGCAAACACATACCAAACTTCTTCCCACCAAGGTAAATAACCGACGAAATAAGTATCTCCCACACGCAAGCTATTTACGCCAGACTCTCTGACCAATACTACTGAACCATGCATAGCATCACGCTTACCACTATCACTGATCGCCTCATTTAACAGTTTGTAACCTTGCGTACTATCGGCTAATAATGCGACAACGCTACGCTGTGAAAAGAATGGAGATTGGAAACCAATAATTGCCCCCATCGATCCTTTTGAGGTCAGCGAGATCCGGCTATCAGGACGTTTATCAGTCGGTTGATAACTTGTGTGGCTAAAGATACTGATTTCACGAGAAGGCAGAGTGATTTCACTACGTGCTTTATCAATCAGTACGTTCATCTGTTTATCATTATTTAATGCAGGTGGAATGGTTCCGATAAGTAGTAGATCAGCATCTCTTTTTTGCACTTCATCCAATGAACTGGTTAATGAAACATTGAGTGCCGGATAACCTGTTTGAGCACCTATATTCCCCATTGAAATTAATAGGGTAGATAATTGTGTTGGAGACGGTTGCTGATTAACAAAAATCAAGGTTTCTGACAGATCCGCATAACGGCTAAATGGGAAGCCTGCATGGCTGTAAACCCGTAAGTCAGGCAGTGCAATATAGTGTCGATAATCACCTGTAAAATTAAAGCTAGATAAATCATCAATAGCGACAGCATTTGGTACAGGTTGATAAGTAATACATTGATCTACTGAGCCCCCAGGAATGGGGTTGGTGTAATCAAAGGCAAATGTAATTTGGTTACGTTCACCCAGTTTTACGGCGGGTATATTCAATAAATTCTTATGCTCAATCCAGCCTTGAATAAGCGGTAAATAAGCGATGACAAGATTATCTTTTTTATCTTTCTCAAGAGGATAAGCTTTAATGAAATGGTCGTTTACTGAGATAGACATACGAGAATCATCTTGAAATGCAGGAGCGGTATAGCGATAACGCAATTGCATTTGTAATCCCGTATTATTAAACATAAATAGATCAGGCGGTAATGTCATATTTAATGTAATAGGATTTGGTTTTAATCCGCGAGATTGCAACTGGCCTTCATAGTCTTGTAGCGTATTAAAGTAGATAGGTTTATTTAACTGTACCCATTTTGGCGCATCATAAGGTTCACGCGGGATCAATTTTTCTACTTCATTAATTGTGACGATATTCCCTCTGAAGATAACTTGTCCACGGGCTATTCCGTTTACGGCAGTGATCAAATCGTTATCATCACGCCCCATAATAAGAAGTAACTTAATATAAGGATTGGTTGGATGCGTCAGCATTTCGATGGTTGGTTCTTTCACATCGGGATGCTGTTTTAAAAAGGCGGGTTTTTGTGTATTGGTTGCAAAAACAATGCTGTGTTGATTTGGCAAAGTATCATAATAAACAGGGTAATTTTGCTTACGCCAATCAACTTGAGTACCAAACCAAGAAGAGAGGATCGCTGCCGCTTTTTGTTGAGCTAAATTAGGTGACTGGCTGAAAACCATTGGCAGTGTTAATTCTCCAAAATCACGGCTATCAAAAAAGGGTTCAGGGAAGTGCGCTAACTCATTACCTAAACGGAGTGATTGAAAGGTCAGATTGAGTTGACTGCTTTTACTTACATCAAGCCAGAGTGTTGTATTTGCTTGGTTTTCACAAATTTCACGATAATGGCCAATAAAAGAGAGTTTTATATGGTTAAAATCTTGAATAAATAAAGGATCAATAGGTATCGTAATTTGGTTTTTCTTACCCAAATCTTCTGGTTTTAAGGTAATAACTCCCATTAATTCATCATTTAAATAGACATTAAGATGAGACTCTACAGGAAGTAGTGACGGAGACGGTGTAAATTCTAAATCAAGAGTGGCTTTGGAAACATATTCATCACTACGGACACCAAATTCTAAATAGCCATCAGGGCTAACACCCGTCAAATGGAGCGCGCCATAACTAGGTGCTGTCTCTGCAAATTTTAATATCTTCTGGCGAGCAGAAGGCGTGATATCTGTAGAAGGCAATTGTGTATTTCTAGGCTCTGCTTGAGAAATAACTTCAGGAGCTGCTTCAGTTATTGTAACGGGTGGCTCTGAAATAGTGGTTTGCGCTTCTTGCGTTTCATCTCCATGAACTGAAGAAGTGAGCATAAATAAGGCAAATATGAGAAAACGTTTTTTCATTATTGTTACCCATGATCTTATTGTTTATTAATAAATTCCCAGAAAACTGAGTTTTACCTTCAAGACTGATGAAATATTTGTGAAACATTAACGCGTTGAGGGAGTAACGATGAAAGCCATAGCAAAAAGAGACCGAGTAAGCGGAAAGTAGCGTAAATAAAGTAAGGAGCACGCTTTAACAAGGTGTTATAACCTTGCATACTGATAAAAATAATGTTCTTGAGACTGCTTAAAGGTCTGTCGGTTGGAAGTTCATTTTGCCAATCTGCCCAAGTATCGGCTCGCTCAAAAGTACAAGCAGTAAACTCGATAGCTTTTTGCGTTGTCATTTCAAGGAGTTGTAATCCAATAATTTGCCCATCAATACGTGAAATATTGGCTTTAAAGGCATGTTCACGCTGATTTTGACTGAGTAATAGTGTGATGCTTTCATTTGGAGATAGTGAAAGTTTGACATTGTCAGGCAATAAAATTGCACAGCTATTATCAGAAAAATCATAGAGATAACATCGGTAGAGAGAGCCATTATCTAACAGCAACATGGCAGGAACTTTAACGCGAACACGAGGAAAACGGCGCTGTTGCTTTGTTTCGACAGAAACTGCAATTGCAACACCGAGTAAGATAAGGTTATAACAAACCCATAATAAACACATGGTAACAGCCCATGCTTCATCGGGATCGCCCGTTGCTATGCGCCAAAAAGCAAACAAAATACCTAGCAAGTTCAAGTTGAGAAAGAGTAAGTAAGGGCGGTTAATTCGCCAATCGACAAAGCCTTCTTCCATCACGCCACCTTTGCCAGTCACGTTGAAAGTTCCTTTATGAGGAGAGATAAGGGTACTTAACACTGGACGAGTGGTGTACCACGCTAAAATCGTTTCATAAACCTCACCCCAAAATGAGTGGCGATAAGCGCCTTGTAACTTTGCACTGGCGAGTGAAATGTGGATCAAATACGGCACAACATAGAGAGCGATCGCAATCGCAGGTGCATAAATGATATAGGCATGGAAAATAAGAAACGTTAGTGGTGCGAGTAAGAAAATCATCCGTGGAATGCCAGAAAAAAAGTGCAACATGGCATTTAAGTAACAAAGACGTTGCGACACGCTTAGTCCTTTACCAAACAAGGGATTATCAAGACGGAATATTTGCACCATTCCTCTCGCCCATCGAATACGTTGACCTATATGTGCGGATAATGATTCTGTCGCTAAACCAGCGGCTTGTGGAATGCGAATATAAGCAGATCTCCAGCCATGACGGTGTAAGCGTAATGAGGTATGCGCATCTTCTGTAACAGTTTCAACGGCAATGCCACCAATCTCATCCAATGCAGTACGACGTAAAACTGCGCACGAGCCACAGAAAAACGCTGCATTCCAAGTGTCATTACCATCTTGAACCAACCCATAAAAGAGTGTGCCTTCATTGGGTGTTTCACGAAAGTTACCTAAATTACGTTCAAAAGGATCTGGGGAGAAAAAATGGTGAGGTGTTTGTACCAAAGCTATTTTTTCATCTTTTAAAAACCATCCCATTGTAAATTGTAGAAATGAACGTGTTGGAATATGGTCGCAGTCAAAGATGGCGACAAATTCACCAGAAGCAAGAGTTAAGGCATGATTGATATTACCTGCCTTAGCAAAATCATGTTTTTCTCGTGCGATATAACGAATACCAACTTCTTGAGCAAATGCTTTAAATTCAGGACGGGAGCCATCATCAAGCAGATAAATAGTGAGCTTATCTTTAGGCCAATCTAAATTTAAGCTGGCATAGATTGTGGGTTTAACAACTTGCAGATCTTCGTTATAGGTAGGAATGAAAATATCAACGCTTTGCCATTGTGTAATGTCTTCAGGCATAGAAACAGGTTTTCGATGCAGTGGCCAAATACATTGCATAAAACTAAGGAATAGCACACACCATGCGTAAGTTTCAGCCAGTAAAAGCAGTAAGCCACAAAATAGACTGAAATTATCAATCCAATAAAGGGTTGAATGATAACGCCACCATATGTATCGACATGCAATTGTCAGTGCCAACATAACCATTGCGATAGAAGAAAAACGCCCAGGAATATCGCGGATAGCTAAGGCAACTAGCCAAAGAACAATTACAAAAACGAACTGAAATGTAAGATCAAACGGTTGAGTGATACTGAGTAAAATAAAGAAAATGGCAAAAATAGCGATAATGGAATAGAGAGCATATTGCCAAAAAGGTGTGGTTTTTTCCTTATGTTCAATGATTTCAATCGCGATAGGAGAGACATGAACAAAGAGTTTTTTGTATGTTTTTCGAATATAGAAAATAAATTGTGTGGGTTTTTTAATCAGTAATTGCCCTACATAATGGCAAGCTAGCCAAATGCTTTGTAACAAATAGCGCAAGGGATCAAAAATTTTAGGGCAACGGGGATCAATATGAGGATATAGCTCTCGTTGTTTTCTGGCAATTTTCCGCCAAAAAGGGGATTCCATCCGTAAAAAAAACCACATAATGCCCATAAATAGCTCGCTAACAATAGCTGCGCTACGAGATGCACCGTTATGGCGATAAAACTTGTAGTAACGAATAAGAATATGTTGTGTCACATTCTTTTCGATTTTATTCGTAGCATCGTAAGATGATGGCATTATGACTGTCCTTCTTTCCTCTTAAATAACGAAAAACACCATTGAGCAAGTTGCGATATTTCTTCTACTAACATGCAATTAGCTCGGTAATCATATAAAGGTAAACGTGAGGCACAGGCCTCTAGTGAGGCTTCATCTCGATGAAGAACAACAGGGCATAATGGAAATGGTGTCGTTTGCCAAAATTGATAAAAATCTTGGTGAATTTGGCTGGTGGCACGAAATTGGTTAATTAATACATATTCATTTTCGATAAATGTGTGCTGGTTAAGGCGAATATGACAGTTGCTTTCTGCCATTGATACGGTAAAAAAAATATCCGCTTTTTCTATCCAAGACGCGAAAAGGGTGTCTTGCGTATGCTGTAAATCCATTAAAATAATGGCATCAGGGTGTAGCTGAATAAATGTCGTTAAAAAATGGGTAAGATGTTGTTTTGCTGAGAATGACAATTGTAAGAGCAAGTTATCCTTCATATTAACCAAACCAAAAGGTAACACTTGGTAGTGTGGTCGATAGTAAAAAATACTCTCCTCTATTGGCGTTTCTGCTAATAATGCCTGACTTAATGTGGTACTTTTTTGCTGTGCTGGAAAATAGAAAGACAAAATATTTTCTGTGCAATTATCAATAATCAGCACTTCTTTATTTTGTTGATTAAATTGCCGAGCAAGTGCAATTGCCGTGGATGTTGTACCCACTCCACCTCGGAGTCCTTTTAATACAATAAGTGGCATAGTTAGCCTCATTTAGTCATGTAATGAAATGCATTAAGTAATGGCCAGCGATAAATAAGCATATTATTTCCTTCTTCTTTATTAATATCCTGATAGTGATAGTTATTTAATGAAAATAATTTTTTTAGTTTATCAATGTCCTTATTTAGATTATTTTTTTCTATTTTCATATTTGAGTTAATAAAATTTTCATTTTTCATTTTAATAACCTCTGAATAAAATAGAAATAGATTTCTATCAAAATTAAAATCTTGATAAAATAGTGTCTGATTAATGATTTGTTCTGTTTAATTAAGGTTCTTATTTTAGAATAGGCTTTAAAATACATTATTTCAATTACGTAAAAACACATAAAATAGATATTTATTATCTTATTTCTATAAAAGATGGCTATTGGTTTTCTTTTTTATATTTATATTTTTAAAATTTATTTGTTAAATAATAACGGAAAGGGCTTAGCTACAAAGTAAAGTAAAAAAAAGAAATGTAGATTAGCTGTTTATAACAATATATTAAATTATTCAAATTCGATGATCATTATTGTATCTTGATCAGTATCATTTTTCATAGAAAAATCATTATATTATATTCTTTTATTGATTAGTTTTGTTTTTATATTGAGGCTCTTGTTTGTTTATTGATAAGTATGTTTATTAATTGTTATTTGGTGTTATTGATGTGTAATTTGTTTTGTGTTTGTTTCGAAATATAAAAATAAGATAACTCTGTGTTTCATTATTTAATGTAAATAAAGCATCATTTTTAAAAATAGGCGCTATTATATAAATAGAACGTTGAGTGTTTTATTTTTAAACTAATCTTAAATAATTTTTCTAGCATTAATTTTTCTTTTATATAAGAGACCGGTATTTTCTGGCGAGATTCTTTTTTTATTTAAGGGTTTTTACTTGGTTTTAAATAAATATTCTCTTATATGTTTATTTAGTAGTTAATTAAATATCAGAAGTGATAAAAAGACAGATGTGAGTAATCATATAACTGTCGAATTGGATTTATTTATACTAAAGAGTAGGAAATTAAAATGAACAAATCTAATACAACCCAGTTCAATTTTTTACATTACTGGCATGGGTTGGGTGCATGGAATTTCTATTTTTTACTAAAGTTTGTTTTGCTTTGGTATGGTTATTTAAATTTTGATGCTTTTAGCAATTTACTTTTTCTTGCCTTTTTATTGTTCCCATTACCAAAAAATATTTGGCATAAAATGCGCAATTGGGTCGCTATCCCAATAGGGATAATACTATTTTACCATGATACTTGGTTACCCAGCTTTTCAACGGTACTTGCCCAAGGTGGGCAACTTAAACAGTTTTCCGTTGATTACCTGGTTGAGTTAACTGTTAACTTTATCAATATCAAAATGATAGGTTTCGCCTTTGTTTTGTTAGTCGGTTACCTTTTTATTGAACAGTGGGTAAGGGTATCTGTTTTTATTATTGCAGGTGTATTGTGGCTAAATATTGGTGGGTTTACTCATATTTCTCAAGGTATGGTGCCTCCTGTTTCAGCGAATACTTTTGTGCAAGAAAGTAACATTAATACTGAAAAAAGCACTGCGGTCGTCAAAGCTCCTGAGGTGTTACCCGCATCAGTCGAACCTCAAGTCCTCCCTGAAGTTGTACCGACTAAAGAGGTAGAAAGTACATCAATTAATACTGTTTATCCACCACAAAAACAGAAGGTTAGTAATAAGGTATTGGATGATTGGCTCACACAATTTTATGGTTACGAGAAAAAACGTACAACACCATTTCCTGCGCAGTTAGCAACCAATGCTCAGCCTTTTGATATCTTGATTATTAATATTTGTTCACTTTCTACCGCTGATGCGGCGGTTGTTGGGCTACAAGAACACCCAATTTGGGGTAACTTTAATGTGTTATTTAGCCACTTTAACAGCGTATCTTCTTATAGTGGTCCTGCATCATTAAGATTATTACGTGCGAGTTGTGGTCAGACTCACCATTCTGATTTATACGATCCCGCAGATACGCAATGCTCGCTGATGGATAATTTATCATCGTTAGGATTTGCCAAGAAATTGGTACTCGACCATAACGGGAAGTTTGGTAATTACCTCAAAGAAGTTCAGCAACTCGGCAATCTTAATATCGCCTTACAAGATCAAGAAAATCTTTCTCATCAAATTACCGCATTTGATGGCACCAAAATTTACAACGATAAGGAAACATTACAACGTTGGTTGAAAGCGCGTGAACAGTCTAACGAAGACCGCACTGTGACCTTTGTGAACTTGGTATCACTACATGATGGCAACCGTTATGTAGGAGAAAATAGCACTGCTGATTATGGCAAGCGTGCCTCCACATTACTTGATAATTTAGATAGCTTTATGGATGAACTAGATAAAAAAGGAAGAAAAGTGATGGTGGTGATTGTGCCTGAGCATGGTGCGGCTTTACAAGGTGATAAGACGCAAATGTCAGGGTTAAGAGATATTCCAAGCCAAAGTATTACTACCGTACCTGTTGGTATTCGTTTCACTGGAATAAAAGAGCAAGCATCATTTAACCCTCCGGTGATTGTTGATGAACCAAGCAGCTATTTAGCTATCTCTGAGTTTATTTCTCGTAATGTGAATGGGGATGTTTTTAACCAATCTGCTATTGATTGGGATGCATTAGCCAGTGAACTTCCTCAAACTGCCAATGTTGCAGAAAACCAAGCTACGGTTGTGGTTGATTATCAAGGGCAGTCTTATATCAAGTTAAATGGAGGAGAGTGGATTAATTATCCTAACTAACTTTTTATCGCTTTTTATAAAAAAAGCGTTTCATCATAAATCTATGTTCTCGTTTTCTCTTATTGAGATCCCCGTATGATTGCGGGGTTTTTTATGGGTTTTATAAACAGAAGCCATAAAAAAACCACATCTATAAAGATGTGGTCTTATTTAAAATCAATAACATGATGTTATTGGCAAGAGACTTATTTTAAGCCTGCCGCTTCACGTAAGATTTCAGCTTTATCTGTTGCTTCCCAAGGGAATTCAGGACGACCAAAGTGACCGTAAGCAGCCGTTTTTTGGTAGATTGGGTGCAGTAAATCTAACATTTGAATTAATCCGTAAGGACGTAAGTCAAAGAATTCACGCACTAACAGGATCAGCTGTGCTGTTGGGACTTTTTCAGTACCAAATGTTTCTACCATAATGGATGTTGGCTCTGCCACACCGATTGCGTAAGAAACTTGGATTTCACAACGATCTGCTAAACCTGCTGCCACGATGTTTTTAGCAACGTAACGTGCAGCATAAGCTGCTGAACGGTCAACTTTCGATGGATCTTTACCAGAGAAAGCGCCACCGCCGTGACGAGCCATACCGCCGTAAGTATCGACAATGATTTTACGACCGGTTAAACCACAGTCACCCATTGGTCCACCGATAACAAAACGACCTGTTGGGTTGATGAAATATTTAGTTTGCTCATTTAACCATTCTGCTGGCAGAACAGGTTTAATGATCTCTTCCATCACAGCTTCATGCAGATCTTTTTGTGAAATATCTTCAGAATGCTGAGTTGATAATACAACTGCATCAATACCAACAACTTTATTGTTGTCATATTGGAAGGTAATTTGGCTTTTTGCATCAGGGCGTAACCAAGATAAAGTACCACTTTTGCGGACTTGTGCTTGGCGTTGAACTAAGCGATGAGCATAAGTAATTGGAGCAGGCATTAATACATCAGTTTCGTTGGTTGCATAACCAAACATTAAACCTTGGTCGCCAGCGCCTTGTTCTAATGGATTTGCACGGTCAACACCTTGGTTGATATCAGGAGATTGTTTACCAATCGCACTGATAACTGCGCAGGAATTAGCATCAAAGCCCATCTCGGAACTGGTATAGCCGATTTCACGAACAGTGTTACGTGTAATTTCTTCGATATCGACCCAAGCTTTGGTGGTAATTTCTCCGCCTACCATAACCATGCCTGTCTTAACGTAAGTTTCGCAGGCAACGCGTGCTTTTGGATCTTGTTCTAAAATTGCATCCAGAACGGCATCAGAAATTTGATCCGCGATTTTATCTGGATGACCTTCTGAGACTGATTCAGAAGTAAAAAGGTGTGTAGTCATTATATCTCGTTACCTTAATACAAACGGTTTAAGGATGGATGTTTTAACATCTAGACGTCCATTTTATGACTCTTCTCTCTTTAATTCCAGCTTTTTTTAATCAAATATAGGGATAAAGCAGAATCAAACAGTTAATCTTATTTTTTGTTGCCCGCTATTTTTGTGTTGAGAAAATAGGGAGTAGAGAAAAAAAAGTTTTTTGTACTTTTTGCTTTGCATTTTTAACTAAGTAAAGGTATAAACTCGCGGTTACTGTGAAATCTGAACACAGTGTAAACCGCAGGATTTCTGATCCTGTTTCTCTGTTAGGGAAATGGCTTACGGGTTTAAGCCATGTGTGGAGTGAATGGGTAATGTTCCATTGTCTACAGGTTAGTCTTTTCAAAAACCAAAACAGTACTCACCAATACTATACACGTAGTATATCTAGAGTAATTTCCTCTTTGAGCTCTTTCTCTTTAGAGCGAAGTTGTCTGTTACTTGCCAATAGGTGATTGTGTTAACTCGTTATAGGTTAACTCAAGAACTTTCTACTATTATGTCCTGCGTATAGCTGGATAATCATATAAAAATATATAGTGAGCCATTACTTCCAACTGTTATTTATCAGTCGTTTCAGATTTTTGTCAGATAATTGACTACTATGGTGACAGGCAAGGTATAAACTCATACTCCCTAAGGAGAATGTCATGAATGATAACATCGCTCGTAAGATGCAGCAGACCTATAACATTGCATATTGGGGGGGCGGTTACTATTTAGCGAATAATCGGGGAAATATTAGTGTTTGCCCTAATCCTGATGTTCCTGATGCTACTTTTGATTTAACCGAATTGGTTAAACGAGTTCAAGAAGAGCAACCAAACCTGCGTTTACCTGCACTTTTTTGCTTTCCACAAATACTACAACATCGTTTACGTTCGATTAATGCCGCGTTTCATCGCGCGCGTGAATCCTATGGTTATAAAGGTGACTATTTTTTAGTTTATCCAATTAAAGTTAACCAACAACGTCGTGTGATTGAGTCATTAGTGAATGCAGGAGAGCCTTTAGGTTTAGAGGCTGGCTCTAAAGCGGAATTAATGGCAGTACTTGCTCATGCCAATATGACAAGCTCTGTGATTGTTTGTAATGGTTATAAAGACCGTGAGTATATTCGCTTAGCACTCACAGGTGAAAAACTTGGGCATAAAGTTTTCTTAGTCATTGAGAAAATGTCTGAGATTAAAATGGTTCTTGAAGAAGCTGAACGTTTAGAAGTTATTCCACGTTTAGGCGTTCGCGCTCGTCTTGCTTCTCAAGGATCAGGCAAATGGCAGGCAAGTGGTGGTGAAAAATCAAAATTTGGTTTAGCTGCGACACAAGTTCTGCAATTAATTGATATGTTACGCCAAGCTGACCGCTTAGATAGCCTGCAATTACTACATTTCCATTTGGGATCACAAATGGCGAATATCCGTGATATCGCAACGGGTGTTCGTGAATCTGCACGCTTCTATGTTGAACTGCACAAATTGGGCGTAAATATTCAGTATTTCGATGTGGGTGGTGGTTTAGGTGTGGACTATGAAGGTACACGCTCACAATCTGATTGTTCTGTTAACTATGGCCTTAATGAATACGCGAATAACGTTATTTGGGCGATTGGTGACGCATGTGATGAAAATGATTTACCACATCCAACTGTTATTACTGAATCAGGTCGTGCATTAACGGCACACCATACCGTATTAATTTCTAATGTGATTGGCGTTGAGCGTAATGAATTTACGGCAATTACACCACCTGAAGATGATGCTGCAAGACCGATTGCAAGTCTTTGGGAAACATGGGAAGAGATGCAAACTAAGGGGCATAGCCGTTCATTACGTGAATGGTTGCACGATAGCCAATTAGACTTACACGATGTGCATACTCAATATGTTCACGGCATGTTAAGCCTGACAGAGCGTGCATGGGCAGAAGAGCTGTATTTGAATATCTGTCGTCGTATTCAGTATGATTTAGATCCAAGTAATCGCGCTCATCGTCCTATTATTGATGAGTTACAAGAACGTATGTCAGATAAGTTCTATGTTAACTTTTCATTGTTCCAATCTTTACCTGATGCATGGGGTATCGACCAGTTATTCCCTGTATTACCTATTGAAGGGCTAGATAAACCTCTTGATCGTCGCGCAGTGTTACTCGATATTACTTGTGACTCAGATGGTATTATTGACCATTATGTTGATGGTGATGGTGTTGAAACAACAATGCCAATGCCTGCTTATGATCCTGAATATCCACCCATGATCGGTTTCTTTATGGTAGGGGCATATCAGGAAATTTTAGGCAATATGCATAACTTATTTGGTGATACGGCAGCTGTTGACGTTTACCTTGATGAGAAAGGTAACCTGACTTACGAGCAAAGTGAAGAGGGTGATACGGTTGCCGATATGCTCCAGTACGTTAAGTTAAATCCTACCGTGCTGTTAGATCGTTTCCGTACTCAAGTAAAAAATGCACAGTTAGATGAAGCGTTACAAGAGCAATTCCTGACTGAATTTGAAAGTGGTTTATACGGTTATACGTATCTGGAAGAAGAAGAGTAATTCTTCA
This sequence comes from Proteus genomosp. 6, assembly GCF_040139785.1. Classification (NCBI taxonomy): domain Bacteria; kingdom Pseudomonadati; phylum Pseudomonadota; class Gammaproteobacteria; order Enterobacterales; family Morganellaceae; genus Proteus; species Proteus genomosp. 6. Next base: position 86,712 of record NZ_JBEEVJ010000003.1, read on the forward strand.
CTTTCCAATGCAAGAGTGATGTTATTAAACATCACTCTTTATCTATCATATTGATTGTATGTTGCTTATTTTAAATAAGTAACAGAGGTAATAGCATGAAAAATAGTACGTTAGGTAATGAGACTGATAATTCATTGATCTCTAATGCATTTGGTTTTTTACGTTTTCCACTGAATTTTCAGCCTTACAGCAGTGATGCAGATTGGGTTATTACGGGTGTGCCTTTTGATATGGCAACATCAGGTCGCGCAGGAACTCGTCACGGACCGGGCGCTATTCGTCAAATCTCAACGAATTTAGCGTGGGAAGGTAACCGCTGGCCGTGGGATTTCGATATGCGTGAACGTTTAAGCGTCGTCGATTGTGGTGACTTAGTTTTTAACTTCGGTGATGCACAAGATATGAGCGATAAATTACAAGCTCATACAGAGAAATTATTAGCGGCAGGTAAAAAATGTTTAACGTTTGGTGGTGACCATTTTGTCACATTACCGTTATTACGTGCCCATGCAAAACACTTTGGTAAAATGGCATTAGTTCATTTTGATGCACATACCGATACTTATGGTAATGGTAGTAAATTTGACCACGGTACAATGTTCTTCCATGCACCAAATGAAGGATTAATCGATCCTAACCACTCTGTTCAAATTGGTATTCGTACTGATCATGACAGTGATAATGGTTTCACTGTATTGGATGCAGCGCAAGTTAACGATCGTGGTGTGGCTGATCTTGTAGATCAGATCAAAGGTATTGTTGGCGATTTACCTGTTTATCTCACTTTTGATATTGACTGTCTTGATCCTGCGTTTGCACCAGGAACAGGAACACCCGTTGTCGGTGGATTAACAACAGATAAAGCGCTGAAGATCTTACGTGCATTGCAACCGTTAAATATTGTCGGTATGGATGTAGTTGAAGTTTCTCCAGCTTACGATCAATCTGATATTACTGCGCTTGCAGGGGCAACAATTGCACTTGATATGCTTTATTTGCAGGCAGCTAAAAAATAACTTCGCTTGATGTCTATTAAATAAAAAATAGCTTCATAATATGAAGCTATTTTTTTATAAAATAACGATTCTTGTTCTTACTCGTTTTATTATAATTATACATCTTATTTTAATGTGTGTTATTTTTTATATTTACATTAATGAAATAATGCAATTATTTTTCAGATAAATAAATTATTTAAATGGAAAATATAAAATGGAAGAAAATAAATTATTAATAGATAATGATGAATCATATCGATTTACACTCATAAAAGCAGAGACAGATATCTTAAAAAAAGTAAGAAATGATAAAATAAATGCATATTATTCATTAAATGATAAAAGAAAGAACACTAACGAAAATGTCATTATTCTTCTGAGTGAAGCAGATGAAATAGAAAAAAACTATCTTAGATATGTAGATGAATATCATGCGGCTGGATATGATTTATTTATTGTTGATGTATCAAAAAACAAAAATGCAGGTTCTGATTTATTAGAACATCTTTGGTTACAGCATAGAGGGCAATTACCTCAAAATATTTTCATTCATGGAAATAACGATCAAAGAGAAAATGCGCTTTTATTATATGCAAATAATATTGCCAAGAATAATGAAATAAAAGGCATTATATTAAGTAGTTATCTTCCTAAAAATGAATTTATTTTTCCATCAGATTTGGAAATAAATACAAATATTTATTTCTCTTATGAAAATCCTGACGAGGACTATAACAATAATCTCATCTATAATGAATTATTAAGTAAAAATAAAAAAGTAAAAAAAATCAGCTTCACAAATAGAGAAGAATATAATAGCTTTTCAGAATTAAACAAAAAAGAAAATAATAAGATATTAAATTCATTAGGTTCTAATAATCATAGAAAAAAGGAGTTAAACGAAATAAAAATAGGTATGCCAATTAAAGATCAAGCGATATTTTCTCAGATAGCAGAAGAAAAAGGGCTTATTATTGGTGTAAGACCGATCGATACTAACTCAACTTCATTAATTTCATCGGGAGAATATAGTAGTAAGAGTTTAGCTATCAAGGCGAAAAGTTCTGATTGGGGACCTATGGCTGGTTTTATTCCTGTCGATCAATCACTGGCTAAAGCATCGGCACAAAAAGATCTATTGAAATATAAGGACGCAGTAGCAGATGCAATAAAAACAGGCGTTGCATCTGTGAGTGAGCTTTATCTTTCTACCGAAAGAGTGGACGAATTGATGGAGAGCAAGGTGATCAATTATCCTTACGATAAAGATTCACCTTTAATTTTTGAAGTCATACACAATAATAAAACACATGAGTTCTTTTTAGAACTACAAATAATAGAAGGAAAACAGTATTATTTAGTTCAACACCATAATCGACTTGAAGTAGAACCTGTATTGGTGATAGCTGATCCTATATCAAATAAACCGATGATTGCGGATTATGATCTATTTACGGTGATTTATCCTTATAGCCATTTAGGAACAAATACACGGGTTAATATGCCTGTATCTTGGGAGGAATGGAAACAAAGTGTGAATTACTCTGAACTCACTGATAAGCAAAAAATATTGTACAATAATCAATTATTATATGAAAAAAATGAAGGACATCAATTAGGGTTTATTAGTCAGCAAATAAAAGAACTAAAAAATGAACTAAACACAGCATTGGGGCGATCAATAGGGATGGAAATAGTCCATCATGGTGCCGATGATGCTAATCCCTTTGCAGTAATTCATGATAATTTTCCTGCCACTTTTTTTGTTCCTAAATCACTATTTGATAAATCTCTTAATTCAAAAAATCAAACATTACATGATTTATTTTATATTAATAATAATGGCACTGTTGTATTACAATCACCAGATGAATTTTCAAAGTTTCAGCAATTTATGATTGATTTAGGTTATATTGCGCCTTTAAATGAAAAATGGAACGATGGGATCAATGATAATTATTTTACAAATAAACGAAAGATCTCAGCCTCATTTATTGATACAAAAAATGAAGTAGGACGAAAGTTAAGCATAGATAAAAAAGATAAATATACGTTAGAACATGAAGCTTCACTTAATAAGTTTAATGAAGGTTCTTATGTTAAAAATAATACAATTTCGTCTAAAATAGAACTCAATAATAATGCTAGGAATGAAATAACTTTATTATCATCAGAATATAATCGTAAAAATGATCTTTTAAATAAGATGACTAATAAAAATCATCTTCTATCTACAAAAGAGAGAATCGAATTTTATTCTAAAATAAGAGATATACAATGGTTTAAAAAAGTAGGTTATCAATTACTTGAGTCATTGATTAAGACAGATGGACTTTTTTTGAATAGAACGAATGAAACTAGTTTAATTAGTGTCTTTTCTTTATTATCTAAATATTCTGATATTGATACACCAATATATAAATCATTTACTGTTAAAAATAGTGATGTTTTAAAAAATAATTATGAAAAAGGAAATTTGCTCGCTTTTGATGGTATTTTTCATGGCTTTAGTAATATTGAAAAAGTAAAGAAAACATCGTCTGATAATGTGTATGTTTCTATTGTTGGAAAGCACCGAGCTAAACCATTAACAAGTCTTCATTCAGGTAGTTCAGAAAGAGCAATTATTGCACCGGGAACACATCTTCGTGTAATAAAAAATAAAATTATCAATAATAAAAATTACGTTGTATTAGAAATTGCTAATGAAATAAATTATCAAGAGCCCGTTTTTGATTTATATGACGGAGAATTAAAAGGCATTGGTATTGATAAGAATAGAACGACATTTAACGAAAAAACGGAAAGAAAGATAAATTCTTTCCAGCTGAATAATATTTTTGGAGCTTGGTGTGGTGAATCACTAGGATCAGTCACTATTAAAAATGTGATAGATAAAATTATCGAAGGCAAAATTTCAGTTGAATATGCAATACATAAATACTTTAAAGAAATTTCAGAGGTTTTCTCTATTGATAATAGCACCTTATTATCCAATAAGTTATATATTGCTCTTTATGATCCATTAATGAGTAAAGCGTTTAATCAGTATGTGAATGAAAATATAACCTTAGAAGCATGGAAAAACAGCTATGATTTTAACTATTTAAACGATACTATAACTGATAATTTAAATAGAATTAAATTATTAATAAATAATATTTATGATGTACCAAAATCGATTGATTATTTAAGTGACGCATCAATTGATTTACTCTCTCATTATTTTAATGAATCTAATAAAAATAAATTGACGGTTGATTTGTTGAAAATAGCTTTAAATGAACAAGAGTATAATATTGCTATTAATGATGTTGATTATTTAATCTCATTAAATAGTAATAAAGATATTTTATCATCATTTGGTATAAACGAAGTACGAGCATTAAGTCAAAAAAGATCACATGAGAATAAATCAACTGATAATTTATTTGAATTAAGCTTAGGGCTTAATAATAGTGAAATTGTAGAGGATAAAATAAAAATCCATGATATCGAAGTAGACAAAAGACTACTTATCAGCTTAGGTGCGAAAATTAATAATAAAAAAATAGAGCATACGGATATTTTTGAAAAAAATCATGATTATTCTAATTTTACATTCGATGCGGATAAGCTAAATGATTATTTCTTATTTGCTTCGGGAACAGATAATGATAAAACAGCTATTTCTATTATTAGAAGTTTATTAAATAATAAAGAAGAGAATATAAAAAAATTAATTTCAATTAATGCTGAGCGTATTGATTATCTTGCAAGTTATGAACGATTAGTTAAAATTTTAGAATTAGAAAAAGTCCCATTTGATGAGCATTATTGGGAGAGCATCAGAAAACCTTCATTAAAAATACCTAGACATATGAAAATATTGAGTAAGGTAGGTTATGCTAATATTGGTTATTCCATGTGGCAGTCTGTTAATAATACTTTTTCTTTAGCAGAACAACTCAATAACCCAAATATATCTTTACAACAACGAAAAGAAATCATTACTGACTTGTCCTTAATGTGGTCTGAAATGGCATTTAATGGGGTTTCTGAAATAATTGAAATTGCAATAGCAAAAGGATTATTGCGATATCGACACAACCCTTTGGAATATGTGAGTAAGATAAGCACGCGAGTAGGGATTGCGCTTAATGTGCTTTCAGTTGGATTTGATATTTATCATGCTTATGATAATTTCAGCCGTATTTCAGGTGAGACTGATGAAAAGAGAAAAATTGATTATATCGTTAATGGTTCATTCGCGATTGTTTCAGGGCTTGTTACTGTAGGCATTTCTATAGCTATACTTGCAGGTTCAACAATTGCAGGACCTATTGGTATTGTCGCGAGTACTTTGATTGCATTGGCAACTTCAATTTATAATGCAGTAAGATTAATTGAAGAGGCAAAAAAACAAGTCAATTTTACACCTATGGAGGAATTAAATAATGGTTTTCATGCCTTTCTTATGGGCGATATTATGCCAGATAAGAAAAATGAGATAATATATTTAGACACCGAAAATCAACTTGAAGAGATGATTGATAAAAAAGCGTTAATTCATTATGAAGAAATAAAAGAACAGAGCCCAAATAGTAGCTATTTTTATACAAATGAAAAACAGATTTATCAAGAACATTATTATTATAAAGTTATTTCTACATTAATAGAAGAAACAGTCGATTCTATTTTAATACCTTCAAAAGATTTTATTTCTCAGCGAATAGCACAAAATATGAGCCAAAAAGAAGCTGAAGAAATGTCAGCGCTTCATCCTAATCTGCGTGCGAAAAAAACAGCCTATAAATATTATTTACCTAAAGAAGCGATTGCCACAGATGAAAAACTTATTTTTGATATGGATTTTTATATTAATGAGTTAAACCGATATACAATAAAAATTGCTTCTGACGACGAAGATGCTATTTTTGGCGAGATAGTGGATGAAGATTTTTTTAAGAATAGTAAAACGACTAAAGAATATGTGATTAATAAATTAGGAGAAAGTAAATTAGAGAATGGATTAATAAAAACTAATAATATTGAAAAATACTATACTTCGGATTGGCATGAAAATGCAGTGCTTTATTTTAACACACATAATGGTAATGATATTATTGCAGCACCCTCAATAACTCAAAATACATTCGATATTTATAATGGCACTAAGCGATTAAGTGGTGGTGAAAAAGATGATGTATTTAATGTCTTTACATCAGAGTCACCTTATTATGCGAGTCGTTTTTATGGTAGAGAAGGAAATGATACACTTCGCCTGATAAAAACTACAGGTAAATACACGGGTTATAAAGTCGATTTACAACATAATTACGTTAAATTTCAAAACTCAGAAGATAAAACTAATAGCCAAAGTTTTCATTCAAAACTTTATCTTTATCAAAGTGAAGGGCGTTTTTATTCGAAAAAACTTATTGATACAATGCCTAATATAGAGTTACAAGATCAGCAAGTCATTGCGTATTTAGACAGTATTGAAAATGTTATTGGCAGTGAAACAGGTGATGATTATATTTTGGGTAATGAAGAGGATAATTATTTAAATGGTGCTGGTAGTGTTGATCATTTATATGGTAAAGGGGGAAATGATACACTTGTATTAAATGAAGGTTATGCTGAAGGGGGGGAGGGCAATGATAGCTATGTTATTTTACGTTCTTCTTTAGAACAGAGTTATAATAAATTATTTGAAACTATAATTAATGAAACTAATAATTTCGGATCTAGTGTTGTAAGGTTTAATTATTGTTTTGATGAGATAACATCAATAAAACGTAATAAAAAAGATATTATTTTTGATTTTAAAATTAATAATGAAAATCAGGAGGGAAAATATATTTATCATTCTGTGACATTGAAAAATGTTTATGATGATTCAGTAAATAATACGCATTCACATCGTTATACATTAATAACTCAAGATGGTTTTACACTCACGTTGGATGAAAGTACTAAAGATAAGGTATTATACAAGTTTAGTTATTTAGAAAAATATAATGAATCAAAATTAGCAATTAAAGATTTTTATATTAATGAGTATGATAATTTAGTTGTGACTGCTTTTAAAAGTCAGAGTCGAAATATAAAATTATTGCCAGAGTTTAAATATAGTGGTTTCTCATCTGGAACAAATTTACGATTTGGTATTCACGGGAATAACCAAAATAATCATTATTTTGGTATTGAGGCTAACTCATACATTAAATTAAGTCAGGGAAATGACAGTTATCAAATAAAAACATTTTTAACAAACAATAACAATGAAAGGGTAAATATCTCACTATCTGACTATATCGATAAACTAACTGATGCTGATGTGAGCCATTTCTTTTTAACAGATATAAGTGGTTTTGATTTAACATTTAAAGATGGCCTTTTATCTCATCGCTATCTTCCTGATGATTATTTAACGCTATCTTTCGATTCAGAGCTATTAAATAAAATCGTCGATACAAACGTGAGTATTCGATTAATAGATAAAGATAATATTGTTTTTACATTACCAACTAAAGATAGCTATTCAAATTTGCTAATGCCTGTAGTTAATTTGAATTTAAATATAAGTAATAATGATGATTTATTAGTGATCCCTGAATCACTTATTTTAAATAAAGAAGCATTATCTGCCTATGGTGTTAATTCAGTAGTGCCTTATTCAACTCCATTATCAGCAGCACTTGCAGATAAACCGAAAGAACTCATTGATTTATTGCCTATTATTGAACTGAATGATGGGAATGATATTATTATTAATCATAATAATATAAGCTCAGTTATTGATGGTGGGAAAGGTGATGATAATATTCTTGTCAATAAAGGGCATCATATTTTAATTGCTGGAGAAGGTAATGATCGCTTGAGCGGAGGTGAAGGCAACGATCTGTTAATTTCTCAATTTGGTCATGATTATCTGAGTGGGGGTGAAGGTAACAATGTATATGTGGTGCAAAAACGGCAAAGTCATGTGACTGTTTATGATGAAGGAAAAAACAGTCATATTTTTGTGACTGGATTGACGGAAAATGAAACATTGATTTCATCTCAAGTGGGTAATAATACACAGTATCAAACTGAAGATAAGCAATTTACGCTAACTGTAAAAATGGCAGCAAATGAGGTGAATGAAAAAGAACAGAAACCTGTTATTTCGATGACTGAAACATCCTCAGAGCTATCATTACAAGGGGTGGCAAATATTATCCAAGATATGGCAATATTCAATCAGCAACAATTTACTGTCGTAAACAATCATGAAACTATGTCGTTATCGACATGGTCGCCTTTGGCATTAGTGGAAAAACAGTTGTGATTTTTTTTAATCATTGAGATGCCATAACTTAAAAAAACAGCTCCAATTTGATTTGGGGCTGTTTCACAGATAACAAATATCTTAACTACGATAACGTTAAAGCTGAAAATAACGAGCAAGCAGTGGAGCGGTAAAATTCTTTTTTAAATAAAAGCCTCTGGGTAATGTCATAATACGTTGTCCATTTTCACCAATGGCTTCGGTTAATGCTTTGCTGTTAGCTGCTTTAGGACGGATTTGTAAGACTTGTCCGTGGCGTGCGGTAATGCTTTCTACTTTACCCAACACAATCATATCCATTAGCTCTTCCCAATCATGACGTAATAATTCTTCTTCCGTCCTATTAGGGCTCCAAAGTAATGGAGAAGCGACGCGACGTTGTGCTAATGGTATTTCCCTTTCTCCTTCAACAGGCACCCATAATACTTTTGAGAGTTTACGTTTTACATGGCTATTTTCCCATGTAATACCGCTGTTTCCGGTTAATGCTGCGACACAGACAAAAGTCGTTTCCAAAGGCATACCTAATCTATCAATTGGAATTGTTTTGAGTTCAATGCCCAACTCACTGAAGTCTTGCTCAGGTTTGCTACCTGCACTTGCACCTAAATAATATTCCAACAACATACCTACCCAGCCTTTATCTCTTTTAAGATCAATTGGGATAGGAAGTTGTGCAAAAGAGGCAAGTTCACCAAAAGTATAACCTGCAAGCGCTTTTGCTCGTTCGAATAAAACTTGCTCATTTTCGGGCGCTACTGGTGGCGTAAACATAGTTATTATCTTCTTGTATAAATAATAGACAGAAAAAACAGGTTATTGATAACGTATTTAGCTTTATTTCATTTAAATCATAATAGCATGATATATCATCATTTTTTTGAGTTAACTCGCCAATTGAAATTTATAATTCTAAGTTGTGCACGGTTATCCTGAAATCATAAACAGGCTTTTGCACTAGGTTATCCACAGCTTTATGGGATAACTCACAGAAAGTGAGATCACTGTTCTGATTTACAGCCTTGACTTTTGCAGATATTTGCCAAAATTATCCTATTTTGTCTAACTAATCGGCATAACCTGTGGATAAAACACCCTGTGGTTATTTTTTGTGCGATTTAAGCAGGGGAGTATTTTAATTGTTTTATCCAATCGCTGAAATAGGCATTGAAATATGGCTATTAATTTGAATTATAAGTGATATTTTAAAATTTATATCAACAGCCTTTCTAACAATATAAAAACTATACCCTGATTATCTCACTCTTTTTCACATAGATATCCACAGAAAAAGTGAATAAATCCCCTAAGCATTTATGTGGGTGTTTATAACTTTCAAGGTTTCTGTGAATTAACGCAAATAATGGCTAATCCGTATGCTGAAAAGAGACGATAACCTATTTTAATCTTGGTGTATCGATATCAGGTGTAAACCACGCTGATTTAAAATCAAACCAGCCAAAAGTATTCATTTTGACACCTCGTATGGTTCTCTGCCCTTGTAGCTCTAATAAATGGTGAAATAGAGGGTAAAGCCAAATATCTTGTGTTAGCTGGTGACACCACTCTTCAAGTGGCAAAGATTTTTGATGCCATAATGTGAGCTCTTGTGAGAACGATGCTCCCAAACATTGGTGAAAGAGGGGTAATTCATAAAGTGCAGCAAAAATTGAGAACTCTAAAGGCTTATAAAAATTCACTGTCGCTAACCAAATATCACTATTAGCTTCACCGTAATACCATTGTTCATAATCAAGTACTTGAATGGTTAGTTCAATATCATACTGAGATAAAATACTTTCTATTAAGTCTGCAATAGTACTGTATTCATGATGCTCTTTATAAAGCGTGACAGTGAGTTTTGTTAATGAAGCTGGTTTAGGATGTTGGCGTATTAATTTACTGTGATGCCAATGAAGTAATAAGCCATAAGCGGGAGACCAATGACGTTGATAGAAAGGATCACAATGAGTGAGCATATTAACAGGGGTCAATACACTGCTTAACCATTCCCTTATTTCAGTCTGTTGGCACAGTTTTGAGCGACTATCATAGAGAAGAAAATAACACCCTTCCTCTTTACGACTTTCTAATGAATCTTTATTGGTATCATCGTCCGTTAAATGAATAGTTGAACAAACCATCTTGTTATTCAGTTCAGGAACGACCCAAATATCAATTTCATCTAATAATGCCCGCAAGCCAAAATAGCGATTAAAGGCCTTGATTTGCAGCTTATGTTTATCATTAGCGATAACTTGATAAGCGCCTGTGCCAATAGGGTGTTGTGCAAAAGAGGGAAGTGATGCCCATTCTTGCGGCAAAATAACAGCTTGTGGACTCCCTAATAACGTTGCAAATTGCTTATCAGCTTCGCTTAAGTAAATGTCGAGCACATAAGGTTGGGGCGAGGAAATTTGTTCTATATGGGCATAAAGAGGATTGCAGTGTTTCATTCTCATTAAAGAAGTGCTGATATCTTCAAGTGTAAGCTCTCGACCATGATGAAAATAGATAGAGGGACGTAAATAAAATCGCCAATGTTGCTCTGTGAGCATTTGCCAATGATGAGCTAATTCCGCTTCTACTTCCCCATTTTCCTCTTTTAGATGCACCAACGAATTGAATATTTGGCTCATTAAATGCAATTCAGAGCGCCTTAATGGTGTTCCTGGTAATAAATTTTTAAAGGGACGGTAGTAAATAATACGTAGTAATTGTTGACCGGGATGAAAGCTTTTTTCAATTTGTGAGAGCACCATTTGGCGTACAGAATCTTTATCACCCATTAGTGCTACAAGCTTTTCAATATCATTATCTTCTATTAGTCTTTCGGCGCGATTTTGTTGGATCTCAAGTGCATTAGAATGAAAAATAAGCGTGGATTTTTTACCTCGACCGACTTCTGCTTGCCAATTTATCCAACCTATTTCTTGCATTTTATTTAATAAAGAGCGGACATGACGACGTGTGCAATGCAGGGTTTGTGCTAATTCTTGTAACGTTGTTTCGGTTGCTTTTCCTTGGAAGGCTTGCCATAAGCGAATAAATTGTAACTCTAAGCGGGGTGAGGTCATAAAAGAGGAAATCCCTTGATAAAGTGATCAATTTTAATTTCCTTATATTAGACCGATAATGCCTGTGTTTAAAGTTAGCTCTCATGTTAGTTATCACAAATTACGAATACTGACAGACTCCCCCATTTGAGCATTCGGTGATTACCGGCCAGTGATACGGATCACTGGCTTTTTTATTTGAGCAAAAAAAAGCCGTAAATGAATTTACGGCAAGAATGACAAAGTAAACATCACAGAAAGTAGAAGAAGGTGAAAAAATTACTGTAGTTAGCGCATAAAGGTGGGTTGTTTTGCCTCGTAAGCACTAATATCATCTTGGTGTTGCAGCGTTAATCCAATGCTGTCTAATCCTTCAATCATGCAGTGACGGCGAAATGAGTCGATTTCAAAAGAGAAATGTAATTCACCCGCTCTAACCTCTTGTGCCACTAAATCTACGGTAATTGGTGTACCAGCATGTTCTTTTACCCAATCAAATAATTGTGAGATTTCATCATCACTTAATTTGATGGGTAATAATTGATTGTTAAATGAATTTCCGTAAAAAATATCAGCAAAGCTGGGTGCGATAACGGCGTGAAAACCATAATCAGTTAATGCCCAAGGTGCGTGTTCACGAGATGATCCACAACCAAAGTTTTCTCGTGCTAATAAAATAGAAGCGCCTTGGTAAATTGGCTGATTTAAAATAAATGTAGGATCAGGCTGTGTGCCTTCGTCATCCAAAAAACGCCAATCATGAAACAGGTGTTTACCAAAACCAGTACGCGTCACTTTCTGCAAAAATTGCTTAGGAATAATGGCGTCGGTATCCACATTTGCTGCATCTAAAGGAACCGCAATACCCGTGTGTTGAGTAAATTTATTCATTGTGTTCTCCTTTAAGATGCCACTGCAAATGTACGAATATCTGCAAAATGACCATTAATAGCAGCAGCTGCCGCCATTGCAGGACTAACTAAGTGTGTTCGACCTCCACGACCTTGGCGGCCTTCAAAGTTACGGTTGCTGGTAGATGCACAGCGTTCGCCTGGATTTAATCGGTCGTTATTCATGGCCAAACACATTGAACAACCCGGTAAGCGCCATTCAAAACCTGCTTCAATAAAGATTTTATCTAAGCCTTCCGCTTCCGCTTGGGCTTTAACCGGCCCTGAACCCGGAACAACAATCGCTTGAACATGAGAGGCGACTTTATGACCTTTGGCTATTTCAGCGGCAGCACGTAAATCTTCAATACGAGAATTTGTACAAGAGCCAATAAAGACTTTGTCGATAGCGACATCTGTTAAGTTAACGCCTTCACTTAATCCCATATAAGCCAAGGCTTTTTCAGCAGAGGCACGTTCAACAGGATCGTTAAAACTGTTTAATAATGGAACAATTTGGTCAATCGCAATGACTTGGCCTGGGTTGGTTCCCCATGTGACTTGTGGTGCGATATCGGCAGCATTGATAGTCACTGTGGCATCAAAGATTGCATCATCATCAGATTTTAAGGTTCTCCAATAAGTGACGGCTTCATCCCATGACTGATCTTTAGGCGCAAATTGACGCCCTTTTAAGTAGTCAAAAGTGGTGTCATCAGGTGCGACTAAACCTGCTTTAGCTCCCATCTCAATTGCCATGTTACATAAGGTCATTCGACCTTCCATGCTTAAGGCTTCAATGGCTTCACCTGCAAATTCAACGATATAGCCTGTACCCCCCGCACTACCTAATTTGCCGATAATGGCTAATACGATATCTTTTGCCGTGATCCCAATGGCTGTTTTACCCTGAACTTCGATTTTTAATGTTTTAGCACGAGACTGTTTTAAGGTCTGAGTTGCTAAAACATGTTCAACTTCTGAAGTACCAATCCCAAAAGCTAATGAACCAAAAGCGCCATGAGTTGCTGTATGTGAATCACCGCAAACAATAGTCATTCCCGGTAAGGTTATGCCTTGTTCTGGCCCCATTACGTGAACAATTCCTTGATAAGGATGATTTAAGTCATACAACGTGACACCAAATTCTTGGCAGTTTTTCATCAACTCTTGCATTTGAATTCTTGCCATATCACCACAAGCATTAATATCTTTAGTTTGTGTTGATACGTTGTGATCCATCGTTGCAAAGGTTTTATTCGGTTGACGAACAGGGCGACCTTTTGTCCTTAATCCATCAAAGGCTTGAGGCGATGTCACTTCATGCACTAAATGCCGGTCGATATACAGAATGGGTGTTTCATCACTCACTTCTCTGACAACATGTGCATCATAAATTTTTTGATATAATGTTTTACCCATGTTATGCCCCTTCACGAATATATTGAGCGATACGATCACCCATTTCGGCGGTTGTGATTGCGTTACCATCACCCGCTAAATCTGCGGTGCGATAGCCTTTTGCTAACACTTGTGTGATAGCATCTTCAATGGCTTGAGCTGCATTATCTTCATTAAAGCTATAACGTAATAACAGTGCGGCAGACAGAATTTGTGCAATAGGGTTAGCAATGTTTTTACCTGCTATATCAGGAGCTGAACCTCCAGCTGGTTCATATAAGCCAAAGCGTTCTTCGTTAACACTGGCAGATGGCAACATTCCCATAGAGCCAGTGATCATTGCGCATTCATCAGATAAAATATCGCCAAAAATATTGGAGCACAGCAACACATCAAACTGAGAAGGATCTTTAATTAACTGCATTGTTGCGTTATCGATATACATATGCTGAATTTCAACATCTGGGTATTCTTTTGCGATCCCTGTTACCACTTCACGCCATAAAATAGAGCTTTGTAATACGTTAGCTTTATCAATTGAGGTTACTTTATGACGGCGTTTACGTGCTGATTCAAACGCAAAGCGTGCAATACGTTCAATTTCATAACGATGATAAATTTCAGTATCAAAAGCACGCTCTTGTGCACCTTCACCTTCACGACCTTTAGGTTGACCGAAATAGATACCGCCTGTTAATTCACGTACACATAAAATATCAAAACCACGTTGTGCAATATCGGCTCGTAATGGGCAGTAGGCTTCTAAACCTTCATATAAGCGAGCAGGGCGTAAATTGCAGAACAATTTAAAATGCTTACGTAATGGTAATAAAGCACCACGTTCTGGCTGTTCATTTGCAGGTAAATGTTCCCATTTAGGACCACCGACTGAACCAAATAAAATCGCATCAGCTTGTTCACAACCTGCTAAAGTATCTGCGGGTAGCGGAGTACCATGATTATCAATGGCAATGCCACCGATATCGTATTCTTTTGTTGTGATATTGAGTGAGAAGTGCTCACTAACTGCCTTCATCACTTTTTGTGCTTGAGCCATGACTTCAGGGCCAATACCATCTCCGGGTAATACTGCAATATGATAATTTTTTGACATAATTAAACCGCTTCTTGTGTTGTGTGTTGTTTGCGTTTTTCTATTTCGACTTGCTCTGAGCGCCAAATGCTATTAATAACGTGGATCATGGCATTTGCTGATGAACCTACGATGTCAGTTTCTAAACCCATTCCATGAAATTTACGTCCTTGATATTCAACGACGATATCAACTTGCCCTAAGGCGTCTCTGCCTTCACCTTTAGCTGTTAATTGGTAAGTGACTAATTTCAACGGATAACCTGTTGCGCGAGAGATGGCTTGATAAACCGCATCGACGGGACCATTACCCGTTGCTGCTTCAGTAATTTCTTTATCACCATGAGTAATGCTGACACTCGCGGTAGCAACGGTTGATGAACCCGATTGAGTATTAAAATAATTCATTACAAACTCATCAGGCTCTTGTTGCTGTTGTCCCATAAATGCTAAAGCTTCCAAATCGTAATCAAAGACTTGGCCTTTTTTATCAGCCAAACGTAAGAAGGCAGAATATAAAGTATCCAAGTTATAATCTGTTTCACGATAACCCATCTCTTCCATACGATGTTTAACTGCCGCACGACCTGAGCGAGAAGTTAAATTCAGTTGCACTTCTTTTAATCCGATAGATTCTGGAGTCATGATTTCGTAGGTTTCGCGGTTCTTCAAAACGCCATCTTGGTGAATACCCGATGAATGCGCGAATGCATTGGAGCCAACAACAGATTTATTAGCATGAATTGGCGTATTACATAATTGGCTGACTAATTGGCTGGTGCGATAAATTTCTTTGTGATTAATCCGTGTCTGAACATTCATCATTTGTTCACGGACTTTTATCGCCATAATGACTTCTTCTAATGCGCAGTTACCTGCACGTTCGCCTAAGCCATTAATTGTCCCTTCGACTTGTCTTGCACCCGCTTGTACTGCGGTAATTGAGTTAGCGACCGCCATGCCCAAATCGTCATGACAGTGAACAGAAATAATAGCTTTATCAATATTGGGAACACGCTCAAACAAGTTGGTGATAATGCCACCAAACTGATAAGGCGTTGTATAGCCTACGGTGTCTGGAATATTAATGGTGGTTGCACCAGCATTAATTGCGCTTTCAACAATTCGACATAAATTATCGATATGAGTACGTCCCGCATCTTCGCAAGAAAATTCCACATCATCGGTATAGCGACGAGCTCGTTTTATTGAGTTCACGCCCATTTCAATAATATCTTCGAATGATTTCTTCAATTTATGTTCAGCATGCAATGCCGAGGTTGCCAAGAACACGTGGATACGAAAAGCTTCTGCGACTTTTAAAGACTCTGCTGCAACATCAATATCGTTATCAACGCAGCGTGCTAATGCACAAATACGGCTATTTTTGATTTCGCGTGCAATGGTTTGTACGGATTCAAAATCACCGGGAGAAGAAACAGGAAAGCCCGCTTCAATGATATCCACACCTAAACGCTCTAAAGCGTAAGCAATTTGTAACTTCTCTTTTACGCTTAAGCTCGCCTGCAATGCTTGTTCACCATCTCTCAATGTGGTATCAAAAATAATCACGTCATGGCTCATAATCTGTTCCTTTCTCTTTTTATTTGCTGTTTGCGCTCTCCCAGGTATAAAAAAACCCGCGACTAGCGCGGGTTTTCTCTCTAAGGGCAGGTGTGTTTCACTTTTTACCCATAAGCCGACCGCGCATAAAAGTTGCGAGTAGTAGTAGGCTTGATAGTAAAATTGCGTTTGACATGAAACATCCTTAGATAAGTTCTCAATAATCTGTATTTATTGATACCTAATACCAATAAAGATGTCAAGTGTTGGAATTTATTAATTCATTTGTCAGTGTTATTTATAAATTTTTCATAGTGATTCTGGCTAATATCTAAATTTTTACTAATGATTATAACTATCAAGCATTCATTGATTGGGTTAATGTTCCATACGTTGTTTGAAAAAGAGTGAAATGAAAAATTAAACAATTGTTTGCTTTTTTTTTAATCAGCCAGTGGGTAGGGGAAAAAGAGGGGGTTAGGGGAGGAATAATTGACAAATGTGAGCAACGTTTTGAATGTAAGAATAAAAATCATTGTATTATAAAAAATAATAGATATCGGATACCTATTTTAGGAATGAAAGTACATTATTTTATTATGATTTTTATCATACTTTGTTTTATTATTTGCAAGGCAGAAGGTAAAACAGGTTGTAATATATATTGATATAATCATTTTCTATACATGTAATTTTAATGTCAAAATTAATTTCTTATATGAAATATGTTTTTTTATTGATATGAAAATTATGTTTTTAGTTATATACATGGATGATGAATAATAAATTTTAATAAATAGTTTAAGTAATAGTTAAAGCTTATTTATTATTAATAATATATTAGTTAATAATGTTTATTTGACTATTATGATAACATAGTGGAGTAAGAAATGACGGATTACACATCAGCAACAGTTACCAGCAGAGAATCAGCAGATATGCATTTACGTAATGTTGATCTTAATTTATTAACGGTATTTGATGCTGTTATGCAAATGCAAAATGTTACCCGTGCTGCGCAAGTACTGGGCATGTCACAACCCGCAGTGAGTAATGCTGTATCTCGCCTTAAAGTTATGTTTAATGACGAATTATTTGTTCGCTATGGACGCGGTATTCAACCTACATTAAGAGCTAAACAACTTTTTGGCCCAGTAAGACAAGCCTTACAATTGGTTCATAACGAGCTTCCTGGAGCAGGATTTGAACCAGAACAAAGTGAGCGTATATTTAATTTATCTATTTGTAGTCCTCTAGATATAAAACTAGCACCCAAAATAGTTGAACAAATTAAAAATGAAACACCTAATATTAACGTTAATATTAAGTCTTATTTAAATAGCAATATAGAACACCAATTAAAATATCAAGAAGTTGAGTTCTTTATTAGCTATAAGGAATTTGAAAAGACTGAATTTCATTCACAACCACTATTTAATGACGAAGTTGTTTTAGTCGTTTCTAATAAACATCCTCGTATTAAAGAGAGTGTGACCCAAGAGATGTTATTAAATGAGCAACATTCCATTGTTTCTTTAGATGATATTGGTTCATTTAGTGCGCCTTATTATAAAGATACTCATTTGGAAGATTTAATCACTTATCAAGGAACCGATTTAAATAGTGTATTAAATATTGTATCTAGAACTTATTTGGTCGCTATTGCACCAAGATGGTTAGTTGAAAGTTATTCTGAGCAATTAGATATTAAAGCTGTGTCGTTACCTTGGGAAAAAACAGAGCGTCCATGTTACTTGATTTGGCATGAGTCAACAGCGCGTGATAAAGGCCACTTATGGATGAAAAATTTATTAAGTGAAGTTTGTCAAAAATAGAGTGTTTTTGCTCATAATTAGTATTTTTTACTAATTATGCAGAAATAGTGGCAGATAACGTTAGCTATTCGGCTAATGACCAAAATGGCGTTTATGCAGTTAGGTAAACTAAATTGGATTGCTGCCACTATTTTTGCCCTTTCTTTGTAATAATGACTCTTATTTGTATTATACTGTGCTAAACCTATTTTTTTTCACTAATATCCCCCTCGCTATATTGTCATTGATTAAGTTATAACAATTACCTATTGTTATTTATCAGCTTTTCTTTTCGGCTTTCCATAAAAAATAAGATCATCATATTTAGTTTTCTCACGATGATGAGATAGCCTTTTTTGACAAAACTTTTCATAACTCACAATTTTACAAATTTATGTAAAATTGAATTCCTTTATTTTGGTGGATCACTTAGACTTTTATTCGAGTCAGCGAACATGTGTAAGCTGAAATTGTAAGGGAGACATTTTCTCCATTTCGGTTTCATAACACGGTCGCTTTTCCATAAATAGCAGGAAAATTATGATAACTAATAATAATCTTCATGATTATCATATAATTAGAAGATTGCAGATGCAATTTTTGCACAGCGGGAATAAAATTGCTTATCGTCAGTGGGATGCTAAGCGCAATATCGAAATGTCTTGGGAGTCGGTTGAAAAGAAAACACGCGCGCTCTCAAATGCATTGTTAGAAATGGGTGTGGATATTCAAGAAAATATTGGGATCTTTTCTCAAAATACCATTGATTGGTCTTTAGCTGATATTGCTTCTTTGCAGCTACGCGCAGTAACTGTTCCTCTTTATGCAACAAGTAGTGTTGAACAAGCCGCTTACATTTTAAATGATGCGAATATTCGTATTCTTTTTGTTGGCGACCAAAAGCAATACGATATTGTTTCTGAATTATTAGCGTTATGTCCTCAGCTTGAACATATTATTGTGTTTAACTCTGATGTTGTGTTAAACGAAAATATACCTTCATGCTATCTGGAAAATTTAATTAACCAGTCAACATTTCAGCATGATGACGTGTTAAAACAGCGTATTAATGAATGCAATTTAGATGATCTGTTTACTCTGATTTATACATCAGGAACCACAGGTGAACCTAAAGGTGTTATGCTTGACTATACAAGTCTAGCATCACAACTTTATCTACATGATGAGCGTCTCTCATTATCTGATAAAGATGTTTCTCTCTGTTTCTTACCTCTTTCTCACGTTTTTGAACGCGCGTGGAGCTTCTATGTGATGCATACAGGTGCGGTTAACGTGTATTTGACTGACACTCATGCTGTCAGAGAGGCAATGAGTGCGGTTAAACCTACCGTGATGTGCGCCGTTCCTCGCTTTTATGAGAAAGTGTATAGCGCTATTCAAGATAAAGTGTCTCAAGCTTCAGTGTTTCGTCAATTTATCTTTAAATGGGCGATAAAGCAGGGTGAAAAACAGCGTGAAGCACAACTAAATCAACGTCAACAGGGCTTTATTTCCCGCTTATGTTATCGTTTTGCAGATAAAAAAGTGTTAAGTCCAGTGCGTCAAATTTTAGGTGGGCGAGTTCGCTTTTTACCTGCGGCAGGAGCGCGTTTAGATGATGCTGTGATCCGCTTCTTCTTGGCTACTGGTATCAATATTAAATATGGCTATGGTATGACAGAAACCTGCGCCACAGTTTCATGCTGGGAAGAGAACAAATATAAATTAGGTTCTATTGGCACCCCATTGCCGGGCGTCGAAGTGCGTATTGGCGCAGAAAACGAAATCCAAGTACGTGGCAGCATTGTCATGAAAGGGTATTTCAATAAGCCTGAAGATACGGCGGATGCCTTTACAGAAGATGGATGGTTACGTACCGGAGATGCTGGTGCACTTGATAGTGATGGCATGTTATTTATCACTGAACGTTTAAAAGATTTAATGAAAACGTCAAATGGTAAATACATTGCACCACAAATGATCGAAGGAACATTAGGGCAAGACCGCTTTATTGAGCATATTGCGGTGATCGCAGATACACGCAAATTTGTTTCTGCACTTATCGTACCTTGCTTTGATGCATTAGAAGAACACGCGCGTGCATTAAATCTAAAATATCAAGATCGTATGGAATTATTACGCCATACTAAAATTAAAGAGCTATTTGATGAACGTTTACGTGAAATGCAAAAAAACTTTGCAAGTTTTCATCAAGTTAAGCGCTTTACTCTTCTTGCTGAAGGCTTTTCTATGGAATCGGGTGAATTAACACCAACATTGAAACTTCGCCGTAAAATTATTTTTGAACGCTATCGAAATGAAATCGAATTAATGTATCAAGATTAATTTTAATTGATGAAAAAGCACCTAAATGGTGCTTTTTTCTTTTGAAATTACTTATTGATAGATAATAATGATTGAAATAATTGATAAAAGACATAAACGGAAACGTTGACGCATACGGTTTTATCAGTAAATTGTGTTAAAATGCAAACTCAGATCAGCATGATGACTGAAATTCATAGCAATATGTAATAAATAACACATTTAATAATTAAAAGAGGCTAATGTGAAACTGGATGAAATCGCCCGCTTGGCTGGTGTTTCACGAACAACAGCAAGTTATGTCATTAATGGTAAAGCGAAACAGTACCGTGTAAGTGACAAGACTGTTGAAAAAGTGATGGCGGTGGTCAGAGAGCATAATTACCACCCGAACGCTGTTGCCGCGGGATTACGTGCTGGTCGTACGCGTTCTATTGGTTTGGTTATTCCTGATTTGGAAAATACCAGTTATACCAGGATTGCAAATTACCTTGAACGACAAGCGCGTCAACGCGGTTATCAATTACTGATTGCCTGTTCAGAAGACCAGCCAGACAACGAAATTCGTTGTGTTGAGCACTTACTGCAACGTCAAGTTGATGCCATTATTGTTTCAACAGCATTGCCACCAGAGCATCCTTTCTATCAGCGTTGGGCAAATCGCTCATTACCGATTATTGCGTTAGACCGAGCATTAGAAAGTGAGCATTTTATCAGTGTTGTTGGCGATGACTTAGAAGATGCCAAAATGCTGGCAACAGAATTAAAAGCATTCCCTTCGCAATCTGTACTCTATTTAGGCGCACTTCCTGAACTCTCTGTGAGTTTTTTACGTGAACAAGGTTTCCGTAATGTATGGAAAGATGATCCTAGAGAAGTCACCTACCTATATGCAAATAGCTATGAACGAGAAGCTGCTGCGGCTGCTTTTTCTGAATGGTTAAATAACAATCCAATGCCTGATGCGTTATTCACTACCTCTTTCGCTTTATTACAAGGGGTTATGGATGTGACATTACAACGTAGTGGTCGTTTACCAACACAATTGGTTATTGCGACTTTTGGTGATCATGAGTTATTGGATTTCCTTGAATGTCCTGTTTTATCTGTCGCTCAACGACATCGTGATATTGCAGAACGTGTGTTAGAACTTGTTCTTGCGAGTCTTGAAGAAGAACAAAAACCGCAAGCAGGAATTACACGTATTCGTCGTGATTTATGTCGTCGAGGCAGTTTGGGGCGTGCGCGTTAATTGATGTCGCTCTGTTGGTAATTATCTGCATTTATACTCATCCCTGTTTTATTAAATTAAAACGGGGATGTTTTATTTGATTTAAGAATGTCGAATTGCTTAGAGAATATTAAATTTGAGATTAATCTTAAGCGTTTTTTTACTATTTCTCGCATTTTGCTAAATTAGTAGATTGAATTTTGACATATCCATAAGTGATATTGCTTAAATTTAATGAGTAATTAATTTTATTTTGGGAAACTTAAGAAAAAAAGAAATAACTATCTTCATGATATTGAATTATTTTTTTTCGTCTTGCTGTTTTTGTTTATATAAAAGCAACCTCAAATTATTATGTTGGCTAAAGGTAAATGAACTGCAATAAATTAGTTTTTTATAATAAAAATCATGATTTACTTATTATGATTTCTTTATCTGGTTTTCTTCCTTGTAATCGCTATAAATAATTACTTTTCGTGATTAAAAATAGAATTTGAAAAATAACCTCTATTAATCATAGTGTTAATATTTCTTTTTTTCTTTTTGTCGATAATTTGAACATTCCAGAGTATCTACCAAATTACTGTAAATATAAATAAAGCTTCCTATATCTGGCTTGACAACGTTTTCATACCATCCGTAAACTCTATTTGTGGGGATTTGTGGGATAATGTGGTGTAAATTACAAAGCTGGGGGTAATGAGGATGTTTCGTGGAGCAACACTCGTTAATCTTGACAGCAAAGGGCGAATAACAGTTCCTTCCCGTTATCGAACAACGCTGAGTGAGATTTCTGAAGGTCAAATGGTTTGTACCATTGATCTCAATCAGCCATGTTTATTGCTTTATACCCTTCCAGAATGGGAAAAGATTGAGTTAAAATTAGCGGCTTTGTCCTCCATGAATCCTGCGGAACGTCGAGTTCAACGTTTGTTATTAGGTCACGCCAGCGAATGCCAAATGGATAGCGCAGGACGTCTTTTGTTAGCTAGCACGCTAAGACAGCATGCGGGGCTAACAAAAGAGGTCATGTTAGTCGGTCAATTCAATAAATTTGAATTGTGGGATGAACAGGTCTGGTACAAACAGATCGAAAAAGACATTGTAGCCGAGCAAACCTCACAGGAACCGTTATCGACACGACTATTGGATTTATCACTTTAAATAATGACAACGAATAATTTTAGTCATACCAGTGTATTACTGGATGAAGCAGTGAATGGCCTGAATATTAAACCTTCAGGTATCTATATCGACGGAACATTTGGTCGCGGAGGGCACTCTCGTCTAATTTTATCGCAATTGGGCGAACAAGGTCGCTTGATTGCGATAGACAGAGATCCACAAGCGATTGCTGTTGCTAATGAAATTGATGATGCTCGTTTTTCTATTGTTCATGGGCCGTTTTCAAATATTGAGCAGTATGTCACTGAGTTAGGTTTAGCAGGGAAAATTGATGGTGTATTACTGGATTTAGGTGTTTCTTCACCTCAACTTGATGATCCAGAACGTGGTTTTTCTTTTATGCGTGATGGACCTCTTGATATGCGTATGGACCCAACATCAGGGCAATCAGCCGCACAATGGCTGATGACAGCAGCAGAAGAAGACATCACATGGGTATTGAAAACCTTTGGTGAAGAACGATTTGCTAAGCGTATTGCTCGCGCCATTGTTGCACGTAACAAAACAGAAGAGCCTTTGACTCGAACCAAACAATTGGCTGATTTAATTAGCGACGCAAGCCCAGTAAAAGAACGACATAAACACCCAGCAACACGTAGCTTTCAGGCAATTCGTATCTATATCAACAGCGAATTAGATGAAATTGAAAAAGCATTAAAAGGTGCTGTTTCTGTTTTAGCACCAGAAGGACGTTTGTCGGTCATTAGTTTCCATTCATTAGAAGACCGATTGGTGAAGCGTTTTATTCGAGATGAAAGTAAAGGGCCAGTTGTCCCTGCGGGTATTCCTCTCACAGAAGCGCAGATAAAAGAGTTAGGAAGTGCTCGCTTATCGAGTATTCACAAGATGAAACCGACAGGCGTAGAAGTTGAAGAAAATCCACGGGCACGAAGCTCTGTATTGCGTGTAGCACAACGTATTGAGGAATAAATGTCTACTGAACGACACTCACTACCGAGAGTTATAGGGCAGGATTTACTGCGTCATGGCAAATTACCTGTATGTTTACTGATTGCTGTGATTATTTCTGCGGTGTATGTCGTGACGACCGCACATAAGACACGTTTATTAACAGCCGAGAAAGAGCGTTTAGTGCTGGAGAAAAACGTATTGGAGATCGAATGGCGCAATCTCATTCTTGAAGAAAACGCACTGGCTGACCATAGCCGAGTAGAGCGTTTTTCAAGTGATAGTTTGGGAATGATCCATGTTGACCCAACAAAAGAGAACATCGTGGTTACTAAATAATTAAGGCAAGTATGAAATTTTCACGTTCGGCAAAAGCGAAAGCAAAAACAAAGTCAAATGCCAAACTACGCAAGCCTGAAGAAAAAACAGGATTTGTGAGTTGGCGTTTTGCGTTGCTTTGCGGTGGTATTGGTATCGCTTTAGCCGCGCTATTAATCCGTGTTGCCTATTTACAGATTATTAACCCCGATCCCCTTATTCGTGAAGGGGATATGCGTTCTCTACGTGTACAAAAAGTACCGACAGCAAGAGGCATGATCAGCGATAGAATGGGGAGGCCTCTTGCCGTTAGCGTGCCTGTTTTTGCCATTTGGGCAGATCCTAAAGTTGTATTAGATGCTAATCCCGATATGACAGATTCTCGTTGGTTAGCACTTGCTGATGCACTGAAAATGCCAGTGAATCACATCGAGCAAAAAATTGTCGCAACGCCTTCCGCTCGTTTTATCTACTTGGCTCGCCAAGTGAACCCTGAAATTAGTGATTATATTAGTAAACTAAAAATCACTGGGATTAATATGCGCCAAGAATCAAAACGCTATTATCCATCAGGCGAAGTAACTGCTCACATCATCGGTGTAACAAATATTGATGGTGATGGTATTGAAGGTGTTGAAAAAAGCTTTAACCAGTGGCTGACAGGTGCTCCTGGTGAGCGTGTTGTTCGTAAAGATGGTTTTAACCGTGTTATCGAGAATATCGCTCAAACAGACAGCCAAGCTGCTCATAACCTGATGTTAAGTATCGATGAACGTCTGCAATCTGTGGTTTATCGCGAATTAACCAATGCGGTTATTAAGAATAAAGCAGAGTCGGGAACCGCTGTTTTAGTTGATGTAAATACCGGTGAAGTGCTGGCGATGGCTAACAGCCCATCGTACAACCCAAATAATTTAACGGGAACGCCTAAAGATGCGATGCGTAATCGTGCTATCACCGATATTTTTGAACCAGGTTCTACCGTAAAACCGATGGTTGTGATGAGTGCGCTCCACAATCATATTATTAAAGAAAATAGTGTTATTAATACCGTTCCTTATCGTATTAGCGGGCATCAGATAAAAGATGTGGCGTTATATCATGAGCTTTCGATAACAGGAATATTACAGAAATCGAGTAACGTTGGTGTTTCAAGACTGGCGTTAGCGATGCCTGCATCTGAACTTGTGGATGTTTATTCACGATTTGGATTCGGGAAGCCAACTAACTTGGGGCTAGTTGGCGAAAGTAGTGGCATATTTCCAATAAAAAAACAACGGTGGTCCGATCTTGAAAGGGCCACCTTCTCTTTCGGATATGGGCTAATGGTAACGCCGTTACAGTTAGCGCGTGTCTACGCAACGATTGGTAGTTTTGGTATTTACCGTCCTCTTTCTATTACAAAAGTTGACCCTCCAGTACCGGGAACTCGCGTATTCCCCGAGCCTGTGATGAGAACCGTCGTTCATATGATGGAAAGCGTTGCATTGCCCGGTGGCGGCGGTGTGAGTGCTGCAATTAAAGGTTATCGTGTTGCGATTAAAACAGGAACAGCGAAGAAAGTAGGGCCAGACGGAAAATATATCAATCAATATATCTCTTATGCGGCGGGTGTTGCTCCAGCAAGTCGCCCTCGTTTTGCATTGGTTGTCGTAATCAATGAACCCAAAGCAGGGAAGTACTATGGTGGGGCAGTTTCTGCACCGGTGTTTGGCGCGATCATGGGCGCGGTTTTACGCACAATGAACGTAGAACCTGACGCATTGACGCCAGACGATAAAAATGAATTTGTAATTAAAAAAGAAGAGGATACAAGTGGCCGATCCTAACTTAAGTGACCTATTAGGGGCACTCGGGATACAAGCACCGTCATTGATGCTCAAAGACATGACACTCGATAGCCGAAAAGCGGCGAGCGGTGATCTTTTTATCGCCATCAAAGGTCATGAAACTGATGGTAGACGCTATATTCCTCAAGCAATTGCTCAAGGTGTTTCGGCGGTATTAGCGGAAGCACAAGATGTTGCAACGCATGGTGAAATCCGTGAAAGTCACGGTATTCCAGTTATTTACATTGATAATCTTAATGCAGAATTATCAAAGTTAGCGGGACATTTTTATCATCAACCTGCGGAAAAACTGAAACTGATTGGTGTTACTGGGACTAATGGAAAAACGACAACAACACAATTGTTAGCACAGTGGGCACAAGGTTTAGGTGAAACAAGTGCTGTGATGGGAACAGTAGGTAACGGACTTTTAGGTCATGTTGTTCCTGCGATGAACACCACAGGATCTGCGGTTGATATTCAATTAGAGTTACAGCAATTATTAAATCAAGGCGCGACATTGACCGCTATGGAAGTTTCTTCTCATGGTTTAGTTCAAGGTCGTGTGAGTGCATTGCCTTTTGTGGCGAGTGTATTTACGAATTTAAGTCGTGATCATCTTGATTACCATGGTGATATGGCTAACTACGAAGAAGCAAAATGGTTACTGTTTTCCACTCATTGCAGTGGTGAAAAAATCATCAATGCGGATGATGCCGTTGGTCAAAAATGGTTATCTCGTTTACCTGACGCTGTTGCCGTGACAATGGAAAATAAATTGCCACAGAATTGGCAAGGCCGTTTTGTTAAAACAACCCAGATTAATTATCATGATGCGGGTGCAACCATTCACTTTAGTTCTAGCTGGGGTGATGGTGAAATTGAAAGCCCATTAATGGGGGCATTTAATGTTAGTAATCTTTTATGCGCTTTAGCGACATTATTAGCACTTGAATATCCATTAGATGCGGTTATTAAAGCGTCATCTTCACTCACACCTGTTTGTGGCCGCATGGAAGTATTTAGTGCGGATAATCGCCCTACGGTTATTGTCGATTATGCTCATACTCCAGATGCTTTAGAGAAAGCACTTCAAGCTGCTCGTTTACACTGCACAGGTAAACTATGGTGTGTATTTGGTTGTGGCGGAGATAGAGACAAAGGTAAGCGCCCACTAATGGGAGCAGTCGCAGAAGAGCTGGCTGATAAAGTTGTTATCACCGATGACAATCCTCGTAGTGAAGAGCCTCAAGCAATTATCCAAGATATTCTTTCGGGTTTAATGGATCCTGGTCGTGCGATTGCTATTGAAGGTCGGGCTGAAGCGGTTACTAACGTGATTATGCAAGCAGATACCAATGATATGATTTTAGTCGCAGGTAAAGGGCATGAGGATTATCAGTTGGTTGGCTCGCGTCGTCTCGATTATTCAGACAGATTAACCGTTGCTCGGTTATTGGGGGTGATAGCGTGATCCCTCTGTCTTTAGGAAATATTGCACAAATTAGCAAAGGCACATTGAGCCATCTCGCTCAAAGCCAAGCGGATCAACTTATCATCAAATCGATTTCAACAGATAGTCGTAAAATTGATGAAGATTGCCTGTTTATTGCATTAGCGGGTGAGCGTTTTGATGCTCATGATTTTATTGCTGATGTAAAAGAAAAGGGCGCCGTTGCGGTTTTAGTTAATCGTGAGATTGATGTTGATTGTCCGCAAATCATTGTGAAAGATACCCATCTAGCAATGGGCGAAATTGCAGCACATATTCGTTCGCTAAGCCACGCCAAGATTGTTGCGTTGACAGGCTCTTCTGGAAAAACCTCCGTTAAAGAGATGACCGCTTCTATTTTGCGTCACAGTGGCGAAACCTTATATACCCATGGCAATTTAAATAACGATATTGGCGTACCTTTAACGCTTTTTCGTTTAACGCCAGAACACCGTTTTGCGGTTATCGAATTAGGTGCAAACCATATCGGTGAAATCGCTTATACCGTAAATATGGTAAAACCAGATAGTGCATTGGTAAATAATCTCTTTTCTGCACATATTGAAGGTTTCGGTTCACTGGAAGGGATTGCTCAGGCAAAAGGTGAAATCTTTACCCACTTAAAAGAGCAAGGTACAGCCATTATTAATCTGGATAGTAATGACTTACCTCTGTGGAAACACCATTTGAATGCGCGCCAAACGCAATGGTCATTCTCTTTATCAGCACAAGGTAAAGCCGATTTTTATCCATCAGATATCACGGTTAAGCAATTCATCACAAACTTCACCTTACACACACCAGAAGGTTGTGTAGAAGTCACTCTTCCATTACCGGGTCGTCATAACATTGCGAATGCTTTAGCGGCAAGTGCGCTTGCGCTATCTGCTGGGGCGACGCTTGAAGATATTCGCCTTGGTTTATCGACATTAAAAGCCGTACCAGGAAGATTGTACCCTGTTGAATTAACAGCAGGAAAAATGGTGTTAGATGATACTTACAATGCTAACGATGGTTCGATGATCGCAGGCTTACAGGTTTTGTCTCAATTACCGGGATATAAGATTTTTGTCGCAGGTGATATGGCTGAATTAGGTAAAGATTCAGAAAAATGTCACCGTGATGTGGGGCGTTTTGCACACGATGTAGGTATTGATAGCGTATTTACCGTAGGACATCACAGCCATTTTATTAGTGATGAAAATCAAGGTGGTCAGCATTTTGCATTTAAAGCCGACTTACTTACTCAATTAATTCCATTATTACAGCAGCATGATGTTGTTTCAGTTTTAGTAAAAGGTTCACGAAGCTCCGCGATGGAAGATATCGTGAACGCATTAAAGGAGTGCTTTGAATGTTAGTTTGGCTAGCCGAATATTTGGTTAAATACCATACATTTTTTAATGTGTTTTCTTATCTGACATTCAGGGCGATTGTTGGCTTATTGACGGCATTAATTATTGCGTTGTGGATGGGACCTCATCTGATTGCATGGTTACAAAAAATGCAAATCGGGCAAGTGGTTCGTAGCGAAGGGCCAGAGTCTCACTTTAGCAAACGCGGTACGCCAACAATGGGCGGGATTATGATCCTGTTCTCTATATCCATCTCCACACTACTATGGGCAAGATTAGATAACCCCTATGTTTGGTGTGTATTACTGGTTTTAATTGGTTACGGCGTGATTGGTTTTGTTGATGATTATCGCAAAGTAGTTCGTAAAGACACAAAAGGCTTAATTGCTCGCTGGAAATATTTCTGGCAGTCCGTACTCGCACTTGTTGTGGCATTTAGTATGTACGCAATTGGTAAAGATACGCCAGCAACACAGCTAGTCGTTCCATTCTTTAAAGATGTTATGCCTCAATTAGGTATGCTCTACATTTTATTGGCTTACTTTGTGATTGTGGGTACCAGTAACGCTGTGAACTTGACAGATGGTTTAGATGGTTTAGCTATTATGCCAACAGTATTTGTTGCTGCGGGCTTTGCATTAGTTGCATGGGCAACAGGTAACGTTAATTTCGCCAGTTATTTGAAAATTCCTTACTTAATGCATGCGGGCGAATTGGTGATTGTCTGTACCGCGATAGTTGGCGCTGGTTTAGGTTTTCTTTGGTTTAACACTTACCCAGCACAGGTCTTTATGGGCGATGTTGGTTCACTTGCATTAGGTGGCGCATTAGGGACTATCGCAGTGTTATTACGCCAAGAGTTCTTATTAGTGATTATGGGGGGTGTGTTTGTTGTTGAAACACTCTCCGTTATTTTACAAGTCGGTTCATTTAAGTTGCGTGGTCAACGTATTTTCCGTATGGCTCCAATTCATCACCATTATGAATTAAAAGGCTGGCCTGAACCTCGTGTTATTGTCCGTTTCTGGATCATCTCACTGATGTTAGTGCTTATTGGTCTGGCGACATTAAAGGTGCGTTAAGATGGCAAATTATCAGGGAAAAAAAGTGGTTGTTGTTGGGCTTGGGATAACAGGCCTTTCTTGCGTTGACTTTTTTATCCGCCAAGGTGTTACACCTAAGGTTATTGATACACGCCAAAAACCAGGAGGCTTAGATAAGCTTCCTGTTGACGTTGAATATCATACAGGTAGTTTTCATCAAGCATGGCTTAACGATGCTGATTTAATTATCTCAAGTCCGGGTATTGCACTTTCGACACCGGAGCTTGTTGAAGCCGCAAATCATGGTGTTGAAATTGTTGGTGATATTGAACTGTTTTGCCGTGAAGCCAAAGCGCCTATTGTAGCGATTACGGGCTCTAACGGTAAAAGTACCGTGACAACGCTTGTGGGTGAAATGGCAAGCGCGGATGGTATTCGTGTTGGAGTCGGTGGCAATATTGGTGTTCCAGCTCTGACCTTATTAACCGAGCCTTATGATTTATATGTATTAGAGCTATCGAGTTTTCAACTAGAAACGACTTATAGCTTACAAGCCGCTGCTGCAACGGTATTAAATATTAGCGAAGATCATATGAATCGCTATCCGTTAGGATTAGAACAATATCGTGAAGCAAAACTGCGTATTTACGATAATGCTAAAACCTGTGTTTATAACGAAGATGATGCATTAACGCTACCTTTAGCGGGTAAAGATAATCGTTGTGTTAGTTTTGGTGTTGGACAAGGTGATTATCAGCTTGATAACACAAATCGCATTTTAAAAGTGAAAGGTGAAAAAGTCCTTTCAACGGCTGAAATGTACCTTTCAGGACAGCATAACTATACCAATGCATTAGCCGCATTAGCTCTTGCTGATGCTGTGGGTATTTCTCGTAAAGCTGCAACCGAGGTACTGAAAACGTATCACGGTCTTGCTCACCGTTTTCAATTAGTTTATTCACATCAAAATGTACGTTGGATAAATGACTCGAAAGCCACCAATGTGGGAAGCACTGAAGCGGCATTACGAGGACTTGAAGTTGAGGGCACACTACATCTTTTATTAGGTGGTGATGGGAAATCTGCTGACTTCACTTCTTTATTGCCTTATATCAGTGGAGATAATATTCGTCTGTACTGTTTTGGACAAGATGGACACGCATTGGCAAATCTACGACCAGATGTCTCTTTATTAACAGTGACAATGGAAGAAGCCATGCGGGCTTTAGCTCCTTCTGTAAAATCAGGGGATATGGTGTTGCTCTCCCCTGCATGTGCAAGCTTAGATCAGTTTAAATGTTTTGAGCAGCGTGGTGATGAATTTGCACGTTTAGCAAGGGAGCTTGGCTGATGAGCGTATTCGCAATGCGAAGATTAAAACAGTGGCTAGTGGGCAGTTATCAAACTGAGAATACGGCATTTGTACCGTATGATCGCACTTTGCTCTGGTTTACTTTCGGATTAGCGGTTGTCGGCTTTGTTATGGTGACATCAGCTTCAATGCCTGTTGGTCAACGTCTTGCAGAAGATCCTTTCTTATTTGCTAAACGTGATGGCATCTATATTGTTGTCGCATTTTGTATTGCGTTAGTCACCATGCGCATTCCAATGG
This sequence comes from Proteus genomosp. 6, assembly GCF_040139785.1. Lineage (NCBI taxonomy): Bacteria > Pseudomonadati > Pseudomonadota > Gammaproteobacteria > Enterobacterales > Morganellaceae > Proteus > Proteus genomosp. 6. Next base: position 118,140 of record NZ_JBEEVJ010000003.1, read on the forward strand.
CAATTTGGCAACGTTATAGCAGCTTAATGCTGTTTGGTTCGATATTACTTTTATTAGTGGTATTGGGGGTAGGGAGTTCCGTTAATGGTGCTTCACGCTGGATTGCGGTGGGACCATTAAATTTCCAGCCTGCTGAATTATCAAAACTTGCGCTGTTTTGTTATTTATCGAGCTATTTAGTCCGAAAAGTTGAAGAAGTCAGAAATAACTTTTGGGGTTTCTGTAAGCCGATGGGCGTGATGTTAGTACTGGCCGTTTTATTGTTATTACAACCAGACTTAGGAACCGTTGTGGTTTTATTCGTAACAACATTAGCGCTGTTATTTTTAGCGGGTGCTAAAATTTGGCAGTTCTTAGCCATTATCGGTTCAGGAATTGCCGCTGTTGTTATGTTGATTATTGTTGAACCTTACCGTGTTCGACGTATCACTTCTTTCTTAGAACCTTGGGAAGATCCATTTGGAAGCGGTTATCAGCTTACACAATCTCTAATGGCATTTGGTCGTGGTGATTTGCTTGGACAAGGTTTAGGAAACTCAGTACAAAAACTAGAATATTTGCCAGAGGCACATACCGACTTTATTTTCTCCATTTTGGCTGAAGAACTTGGTTATATCGGTGTGGTTTTGGTGCTTTTAATGGTATTCTTCATCGCTTTTCGCGCGATGCAAATTGGACGACGTGCGCTGATCCTCGATCAACGTTTTTCAGGCTTTTTAGCTTGTTCTATCGGGATCTGGTTTACATTCCAATCATTGGTGAATGTAGGCGCAGCAGCAGGCATGTTGCCGACAAAGGGATTAACCCTTCCTCTTATTAGTTACGGTGGTTCGAGTTTGATTATTATGTCAACGGCTATCGTGATGTTATTACGAATTGATTATGAAACACGTCTAGCACAAGCTCAGGCGTTTGTAAGGAGCCCGAAATGAGCGAGCGTAGACGCCGTTTAATGGTTATGGCTGGTGGCACTGGGGGACATGTATTCCCAGGTCTGGCTGTTGCTCATTATCTACAATCTCAAGGTTGGGAAATCCGATGGTTAGGAACGGCAGATAGAATGGAAGCCGATTTAGTTCCTAAGCACGGTATCGAAATTGAATTTATTCGTATCTCAGGTTTACGTGGAAAAGGTATTAAAGCATTAATCGCAGCACCTATTCGTATTATTAAAGCGATTTTTCAAGCTCGTGCCATTATGAAGCGCTATCAGCCAGATGCTGTACTTGGTATGGGTGGTTACGTTTCAGGTCCTGGTGGTGTTGCCGCTTGGATGTGCGGGATACCCGTTATTTTGCATGAGCAAAATGGTATCGCTGGATTAACCAATCGCTGGTTATCGAAAATTGCGAAACGTGTATTACAGGCTTTTCCGGGGGCATTTCCTAAAGCACCAGTTGTTGGAAACCCTGTTCGTGAAGATGTATTGGCACTTGAAGCGCCTTCAGTACGATTAAAAGAGAGAACAGGGCCTATTCGTGTACTGATCATTGGTGGTAGCCAAGGTGCTAGAATTTTAAATCACACCTTACCCGTAGTTGCAGGTTTACTAGGTGAACATGTTACAATCTGGCATCAAGCAGGAAAAGGTGGCGAAAGTGATACAAAAACACGCTATCAGAACGAATTAGCAAAAAATTCAGTTAAATCTGAATATAAAGTTACTGAATTTATTGATGATATAGCGCAAGCTTACCAATGGGCTGATGTTGTTGTGTGTCGTTCAGGTGCATTAACGGTCAGCGAGATTGCCGCAGCGGGATTACCCGCTATTTTTGTTCCTTTCCAGCACAAAGATAGACAGCAATATTGGAATGCACTGCCGTTAGAAAAAGCGGGTGCAGCGCGTATTATTGAGCAAAACGATTTAACTCCAGAAGTCATTGCACAAACCCTGAAAAATTGGGATAGAGAAACCTTGTTAGCAATGGCAGAGAAAGCAAAAAGTGTTGCGATTACGGATGCCACAGAGCGCGTAGCGAATGTGATAATCGAAGTGGCAAAAAAATAAACGTAACTTGTAACCATTAACGTAGAGTGAAGAAGTAAATAGTGAATACACAACAACTGGCAAAATTAAGATCATTTGTGCCTGAAATGAGAAAAGTTAGGCATATTCACTTTATTGGCATCGGTGGTGCTGGTATGGGGGGGATTGCCGAAGTGTTGGCTAACGAAGGTTATGAAATCAGCGGTTCTGATTTAGCACCAAACGTAGTCACACAACAGCTCGTTGCCTTAGGCGCGACAGTCTATTTTAATCATCGCCCTGAAAATATTCGTGGCGCAAGTGTTGTTGTGGTTTCGACAGCAATCAGTGCTGAAAATCCTGAGATTATTGCAGCAAGAGAAGCGCGTATCCCTGTTATTCGTCGTGCTGAAATGCTGGCCGAATTGATGCGTTATCGTCATGGTGTTGCGATTGCCGGAACACATGGCAAAACGACAACAACAGCGATGATTTCAAATATTTATGCGCAAGCGGGTTTAGATCCTACTTTTGTTAATGGTGGGCTTGTTAAATCGGCTGGCACTCATGCTCGCTTAGGTTGCAGTCGTTATTTAATTGCTGAAGCTGATGAAAGTGATGCATCGTTTTTACATTTACAACCCATGGTTGCTGTCGTTACGAATATCGAAGCAGACCATATGGACACATATCACGGTAATTTTGACAATCTAAAAGAGACGTTTATTACCTTTTTGCACAATTTACCATTCTATGGTCGTGCAGTGATGTGTCTGGATGACGATGTCATTCGCTCTATTATTCCTAAAGTGGGTCGCTATATTACGACTTATGGCTTTAGTGAAGATGCTGACGTTCGTATTACACATTATGAACAAAAAGGTGCTCAGGGCTTTTTCACTATTTCTCGTGAAGGTATGCCAGATTTACAAGTTGTATTAAATGCACCAGGTCGCCATAACGCACTGAATGCGACAGCTGCGGTTGCTGTAGCCACAGAAGAAGGCATTGCTGACGAACATATTTTAGCCGCATTACTTAACTTCCAAGGTACTGGACGTCGTTTTGATTTCTTAGGTAACTACGGTCTTGAGCATGTTAATGGTCAAGAAGGTGAAGTGATGCTAGTGGATGATTATGGTCATCATCCAACAGAAGTTGATGCAACGATTAAAGCGGCGAGAGCGGGATGGCCAGATAAACGCCTAGTGATGATTTTCCAACCTCATCGCTATACACGTACTCGCGATTTATATGAAGACTTTGCCACTGTTCTCAATCAGGTTGATATTTTATTATTAACAGATGTTTATTCTGCTGGGGAAGCGCCTATTGCAGGTGCCGATAGTCGCTCACTTTGTCGAACAATTCGCCAACGTGGGAAGCTAGATCCTATCTGGGTTTCTGATGTGACTAATATTTCATCAATATTGGCAGGTGTATTAACAGATAATGATCTTGTTTTAGTTCAAGGTGCTGGAAATATTGGTAAAATAGCGCGTCGCTTAGCAGATACGAAATTACAACCATCTTTCAGCGAGGATTAAGACGGATGTTTGAGCAAGTGAACATCATTTATGGTGAAATGGTCAATAAAGTAACTGTAATGATGGCGTGTTATGAGGAAAATAACACTGTATTAGCGAAAAAAATGATCGAGAATTCGCTTGCTCAAATCTGTGTTGAGAAAAAATTTCAGTTAAAAAGTAAGAAAAACGCGGAAAAATTCGCAATTTCTTCTTTTAAAGTAAATAATTCTCAACAGATTGAACAATTTAGTGATTTAATTATCAAACCTAAAAGTGTTCATAAAGTATATATATGTAGGAAAAGTATTAATCGCTGGAATATCGGACAAAAGAATGGGCGATTCTCTTGTTTAAACGTTGCTCAGGAGTTAGTGGGTTAATATGTCACAAGCAGCGCTAAATATAAAAGAACACAAAGAGAAGCAACATTCTGACAGACCGAGTAATGGTACTTATTTATCAGGATTAATCTTTTTCTTATGTGTGATTGCCACCATCATTTGGGGTGGAATACAAGTGGTTAACTGGATGAAAGACGCAAATCGTCTGCCAATCTCAAAACTTGTATTAACGGGTGAGCGACATTACACAACGAATGATGATGTACGTCAGGCCATTTTGTCTTTAGGACAGCCGGGTACATTTATGACACAGGATGTGAATATTATTCAGCAACAAATTGAACGTATGCCATGGATTAGGCAAGTCACTGTTCGTAAACAGTGGCCTGATGAACTTAAAATCCATCTGGTAGAGTATGTTCCCTTTACCCGTTGGAATGACACTTACTTTCTTGATAAAGAAGGACGCGTTTTCAGTCTGCCAACGCAGTTGGAAACCAAAGGAAGTTATCCTTTGTTATATGGTCCTCAAGGAAGCGAAAAAATGGTGTTGTCAGGTTATGTGGCAATGAGAGATCAGCTTCTTGCAAGTAACCTGAATTTAAAAGCAGCGTCAATGTCTGCCCGTCAAGGATGGCAATTAGTTTTAGACAATGATGTCCGATTGGAGTTAGGTCGTAAGGATAACGAAAAACGGATCGCTCGCTTTATTGAGTTGTATCCGATACTGCAACAACAAACAGATAAACGAGTTGATTACGTGGATCTGCGTTATGACAGTGGTGGTGCAGTCGGATGGGCTCCTTTATTACTTGATAATGAATAAACAAGACGTGGCAGATGACACGATGAAGGCGAAGGCAGAACAATAATGATCAAAGCGACGGACAGAAAATTAGTAGTTGGTCTTGAGATTGGTACGGCCAAAGTAGCCACCCTTGTCGGTGAGATCCTGCCTGATGGTGTAGTGAATATTATTGGGGTGGGAAGTTGTCCATCTCGGGGCATGGATAAAGGTGGCGTTAATGATCTCGAATCCGTCGTAAAATGTGTACAACGGGCGGTAGATCAGGCTGAGCTAATGGCTGACTGCCAAATATCTTCAGTATATTTGGCGTTATCAGGCAAGCATATCAGTTGCCAAAATGAGATTGGTATGGTGCCAATTTCGGAAGAAGAAGTGACTCAAGATGATGTTGATAGCGTGGTTCATACCGCGAAATCCGTCAAAGTAAAAGATGAACATCGTGTTTTACACGTTATACCGCAAGAGTATGCCATTGATTATCAAGAAGGGATCAAAAACCCAGTTGGATTATCGGGTGTGCGTATGCAGGCTAAAGTTCATTTAATTACCTGCCATAACGATATGGCAAAGAATATTGTAAAAGCAGTTGAACGCTGTGGGTTAAAAGTGGATCAACTGATTTTTGCGGGACTGGCTTCAAGTTTTGCTGTATTGACCGAAGATGAACGTGAATTAGGTGTGTGTGTTGTTGATATTGGTGGCGGTACAATGGATATCGCAATTTATACCGGTGGAGCATTAAGGCATACTCGCGTTATTCCTTATGCTGGCAATGTAGTAACAAGTGATATCGCTTACGCGTTTGGCACTCCGCCAAATGATGCCGAAGCTATCAAGGTTCGTCATGGTTGTGCATTAGGCTCTTTAGTTGGTAAAGATGAAAATGTCGAAGTTCCAAGTGTCGGAGGCAGACCACCAAGAAGTCTGCAACGACAAACTCTTGCTGAGGTGATTGAGCCTCGTTATACCGAACTGCTCAATCTTGTTAATGAAGAGATTTTAAAAGTTCAAGAACAGTTACGCCAGCAAGGGATTAAGCATCATTTAGCCGCAGGTATTGTGCTAACAGGTGGTGCTGCACAGATTGATGGACTTGTTGAATGTGCTCAACGTGTTTTCCACACGCAAGTACGGATCGGTAAACCGTTAAATATTACCGGGCTAACAGATTATGCGCAGGATCCCTATTACTCAACAGCGGTTGGGCTCTTGCATTACGGTAAAGAATCTCACTTTGGTGAGGAAACTGAAACCGAGAAACGCTCTGCTGTCAGTGGTTTATTTAAAAAACTCACTGGTTGGCTAAAAAGAGAGTTTTAATAATCAGACAAATTTAAAAAGAGGTCGTTTGAGCAAGCGGCCCTGAGAAGGCACAAAACGGAGAGAAATTATGTTTGAACCTATGGAATTAACCAACGATGCGGTGATCAAAGTCATCGGCGTTGGTGGCGGCGGCGGTAATGCGGTTGAGCACATGGTTCGTGAACGTATTGAAGGCGTAGATTTCTTTGCAGTCAATACGGATGCTCAAGCGCTACGTAAAACAGCGGTCGGACAGACTATCCAAATCGGTAATGCCATTACGAAAGGCTTAGGTGCAGGTGCAAATCCTGAAGTAGGCCGTAATGCAGCAGAGGAAGACCGCGAAGGGTTACGTGCAGCACTTGAAGGTGCCGATATGGTCTTTATCGCAGCAGGTATGGGCGGTGGTACTGGTACTGGTGCTGCGCCTGTTGTTGCAGAAGTGGCTAAAGAATTAGGCATTTTGACCGTTGCTGTAGTGACTAAGCCTTTTAATTTTGAAGGCAAAAAACGTATGGCATTTGCGGAACAAGGTATTACTGAGTTATCAAAACATGTTGACTCATTAATCACTATTCCAAATGACAAGTTATTAAAAGTACTTGGTCGTGGAATTTCATTATTAGATGCGTTCGGCGCAGCTAATGATGTATTAAAAGGCGCAGTTCAAGGTATAGCTGAGCTAATCACTCGCCCAGGTTTAATGAACGTTGACTTTGCTGACGTAAGAACTGTGATGTCTGAAATGGGTTATGCCATGATGGGATCGGGTGCTGCGAAAGGCGAAGATCGTGCTGAAGAAGCAGCAGAAATGGCGATTTCAAGTCCATTATTGGAAGACATCGACTTATCTGGCGCGCGTGGTGTGTTAGTCAACATCACAGCAGGTTTTGACTTACGTCTTGATGAATTTGAAACAGTGGGTAATACCATTCGTGCATTTGCATCAGATAATGCGACTGTGGTTATCGGTACATCCCTTGACCCAGAAATGAATGATGAATTGCGTGTGACTGTGGTTGCAACAGGTATTGGTATGGACAAACGTCCAGAAATTACGCTGGTAACTAATAAACAGAATCAGCAAAGCGCAATGGAGAATCGTTACCAGCAAATGCAAAATAGCATGTCTTCTTTCTCTGCTGTAGAAGAAAGCAAGCCTGCCGCAAAAGCCGTTAACGAACAATCTACTCAGGCAAACAAAGAACCAGATTATTTAGATATCCCTGCGTTCCTGAGAAAACAGGCTGATTAATCGCCAAAAAGATTGGCATCTCCGCTTTTTGTGCTAAACTGTCCTGCCAATTATAAGTATAATGATTGGTAGGACGGATAACATTGCGAGATAAAATGATGATCAAACAACGGACATTAAAACGAATTGTACAAGCAACCGGTGTGGGACTTCACACGGGTAAAAAAGTTACGCTTACAATGCGTCCGGCGCCAGCAAATACTGGGGTCATCTACCGTCGTACTGACTTAAATCCACCGGTGGATTTTCCAGCAGACGCAAAATCAGTTCGTGACACTATGTTATGTACTTGCTTAGTCAACGAAGACGATGTGCGTATATCAACCGTTGAGCATTTAAATGCAGCACTGGCTGGTTTAGGCATTGATAATATCGTAATTGAAGTGAATGCACCTGAAATTCCAATTATGGATGGAAGTGCGGCACCTTTTGTTTTCTTGTTACTTGATGCAGGTATCGAAGAGCTTCGTACTGCGAAGAAATTCATTCGCATCAAAGAAACAGTACGTGTAGAAGATGGCGATAAATGGGCAGAGATGCGTCCATACAACGGGTTTAAATTAGATTTTACTATCGATTTTAATCATCCAGCCATTGATGCAAGTACACAGCGTTATAAATTAGATTTTTCCGCTGAATCTTTTATGAGCCAAATTAGCCGTGCTCGTACATTTGGATTTATGCGTGATATCGAATATCTACAATCTAAAGGATTGTGTTTGGGCGGAAGCTTCGATTGTGCAATCGTAGTTGATGACTATCGTGTTCTCAACGACGATGGCTTACGTTTTGAAGATGAATTTGTTCGTCACAAAATGTTGGATGCAATCGGTGATTTATTTATGTGTGGCTATAACATTATCGGTGAATTCACCGCGTTTAAATCAGGTCATGCACTGAACAATAAATTGCTCCAAGCTGTATTAGCGAAAGAATCTGCGTGGGAATTCGTCACATTTGAAGACGAAGCGCAAATGCCAGTGGCATTCAAAGCCCCCTCAATGGTCTTTGCTTAATTCCTGCGAAGGAAAGCGCGTTAATTATCTCTAATTAACGTTCATCTTTGGCTGTACTTGTACTCTCTCCGGCAAGTGCAGCCAACCGTTCTAATCTCTCTCTTAATTTCTTTGGACTTTTCTCAGCTAAATACTTCAATGATTGCGCACTTTCTAAACTTAAGTGACGTTTCTTTTTAGGCTCTTGTTCTTTTAATGATGATATTAAAGATCTTTTTTCCTGTTTTACGCCTAAAGACGGATTTATTTTGATGTCTATTGAGGATAAGGATGGTAAAATTTCTTGTCTCAATGCGGAAAGTAATGACGGGGTTTCATAACGTAAACGAGTTAACCAACTTGCGTTTGCAACTTCAATAATTAAAATAGCATTACGATAATTTGCGACACGGCACTTATCTCGTAAAGGAACGGGTAAAAGAGCCATGACGGCACGATTTAATTTTAGTAAAATCGTTGCGCGCTGTTGTATAAGTTGTAGTGTACTCTTGTTGGAACCTTCAAGTTCAATGAAGATTTTTTCCAATGATTGTGGGTAACTATCCCGCATAGATTTTGACTCCACAAAATAAAGATTAATGAGCAACGAAGGTTAATGAGTATTATAAGTTTTTGGCGACAGTTTGGCAGGCGATATTTTTGGTCGCATCTGCTTTTAGGGATGGTAGCAGCAGGTATCGGAATACCTTCGCTGTTGTCTGCTCATGCCGAAAATCCACAGCAAACAGATACTCCTTCTTCTCAAAACCGTCAAAGCCAGGCAATTATTGCGTTTGATAACTTATTCTTACGTCAAAGTGTACAGAATCCTGCCTCATCCTTCACCTTTAATTACTGGCAACAGCATGCAGTAAAAAATGTGATCAAACAGCTCTCTTTTGCATTCACCATTAATTCACCCGAATTGATGGTTAAAGCCAAAGATGAACCGTTACCTGCTTCTAATGTTGCAGCGGTTATGCTTGATACGCTGTATGCCTTATTAACAGAGACTCCATCATCGGCACTAAGCCTCCTCCCTCTTTCTGGCTATGTTTTAGTACAGAATAAAATTTCCTATCATACCGGATTATGGCTTGCACAAATCCGTGGTATTCGCGCAGGGCCTTACCTAACAGCTTAATTGAGTCACTTAATCTAATAAGATTATGATTATCTCTGTTTATCAATAAAAACAGAGGCTGTTTTCGGCGTTTCACGCCATAAATGAGAATAAAGATTTATGTTAGGTAAAATTGTAACCAAAATTTTTGGTAGTCGTAATGATCGTTCAATCCGCCGTATGCGCAAGGTTGTTGCTGAAATTAATAAACTAGAGCCAGAATTTGAAAAGCTGACAGATGATGAGCTAAAAGCGAAAACGGATGAATTCCGTGAGCGCTTAAAAAATGGTGAGAAAGAAGAAGATATTTTACCAGAAGCGTTTGCAACAGTGCGTGAAGCCAGTAAACGTGTTTTTGGTATGCGTCACTTCGACGTACAGTTAATCGGTGGTATGGTTCTGAATGAACGTTGTATTGCAGAAATGCGTACGGGTGAAGGTAAAACATTAACCGCAACATTACCTGCGTACTTAAATGCGCTATCAGGTAAAGGCGTTCACGTTGTTACCGTCAATGACTATTTGGCACAGCGTGATGCCGAAAACAACCGTCCTTTGTTTGAATTCTTAGGATTAAGCGTTGGTATCAACTTACCAAATATGGCGCCACCAGTAAAACGTGAAGCTTATAATGCTGATATCACTTATGGTACGAACAATGAATTTGGTTTCGACTACCTACGTGACAACATGGCATTTAGTCCACAAGAACGTGTTCAACGCAAATTACACTATGCATTAGTGGATGAGGTTGACTCAATCTTGATCGATGAAGCACGTACACCACTGATCATTTCAGGTCCAGCAGAAGACAGTTCTGAGCTTTATATCCAAATGAATAAAATCATTCCTCATTTGGTTTCTCAAGAAAAAGAAGACTCAGATACATTCCAAGGTGAAGGCGATTACTCTGTTGATGAAAAAACACGTCAAGTGAATATCACAGAACGCGGTCTAGTTAAAATTGAAGGTTTATTAGCAGATGCTGGCATGATGAAAGAAGGGGAGTCTTTATACTCACCGGCTAATATTATGTTAATGCACCATGTAACAGCGGCATTGCGTGCTCACGCACTGTTTACCAAAGATGTTGATTACATTGTTAAAGATGGCGAAGTTATCATTGTTGACGAACATACAGGTCGTACAATGCAAGGTCGTCGTTGGTCTGATGGTTTACACCAAGCTGTTGAAGCAAAAGAAGGTGTGAAGATCCAAAATGAAAACCAGACATTAGCGTCAATCACATTCCAAAATTATTTCCGTTTATACGAAAAATTAGCAGGGATGACGGGTACTGCGGATACAGAAGCGTTTGAATTTAACTCTATCTATCGCTTAGAAACAATTGTTATCCCAACTAACCGCCCAATGGTACGTAAAGATCTGCCTGACTTAGTCTATATGAATGAGCAAGGTAAATTTGCAGCCATTATTGAAGATATTCGTGAACGTACTCAAAATGGTCAGCCTGTTCTTGTCGGTACCATTTCAATTGAAAAATCAGAAGAGATTTCTAAAGCGCTGACTAAAGCGAATGTTCACCATAACGTGCTGAATGCGAAATTCCACGCAATGGAAGCGGATATTATTGCTAACGCAGGTTTACCTTCAGCGGTAACTATCGCAACTAACATGGCAGGTCGTGGTACCGATATCGTGTTAGGGGGTAGCTGGCAAACTGAAGTGGCTAAACTGGAAGAGCCAACAGAAGAAAAAATTGAAGAAATCAAAGCTAAATGGAAAGAGCGCCATGATGCAGTATTAGCATCAGGTGGTTTACATATCATAGGTACTGAGCGTCACGAATCTCGCCGTATTGATAACCAGTTACGTGGTCGTGCGGGTCGTCAAGGGGATGAAGGTTCTTCTCGTTTCTATTTATCTATGGAAGACTCCTTAATGCGTATTTTTGCTTCAGACAAAGTGTCTGGCATGATGCGTAAATTAGGGATGAATGAAACCGAAGCGATTGAGCACCCTTGGGTAACCAAAGCAATTGCAAACGCACAGCGTAAAGTAGAAAACCGCAACTTTGATATTCGTAAGCAACTGCTTGAATATGATGATGTGGCAAATGATCAGCGTCGTGCAATCTATACTCAGCGTAATGAATTACTGGATGTGGCAGACGTAAGTGAAACTATCGATAGTATTCGCCAAGACGTTTTCACTTCGATGATTGATAACTATATTCCACCTCAATCACTAGAAGAAATGTGGGATATTGACGGCTTAACGGCATGTTTACAAAAAGACTTTGATTTAAATTTACCAATCAAAGAGTGGTTAGATAAAGAACCAGAATTACACGAAGAAACATTACGTGAGCGTATTTTAGAAAAATCTATCGAAGTCTATAAAGCGAAAGAAGAGATCGTTAGTGCTGAAATGATGCGTAACTTTGAAAAAGGCGTGATGTTACAAACGCTAGACTCACTGTGGAAAGAGCACTTGGCAGCAATGGATTATTTACGTCAAGGTATCCACTTACGTGGTTATGCACAAAAAGATCCAAAACAAGAGTACAAACGTGAATCGTTCGCTATGTTTGCTAACATGTTGGAATCACTGAAATATGAAGTGATCAGCACACTAAGCAAAGTACAAGTTCGTTTACCTGAAGAAGTTGAAGAGTTAGAACGTCGTCGTCGTGAAGAAGCCGAGCGTTTAGCTAAACAACAACAATTAAGCCATGAAGTGACAAAAGAATCTCAAATGTCAGCAATCGATGGTCAAGTTGCTGCAGGTAAAAAAGTGGGTCGTAATGAGCCATGCCCTTGTGGATCAGGTAAGAAATATAAGCATTGTCATGGCCAATTAGGTTAATTTATTTTTCATAATAATAGCTGTGTAATGTACTGATTAGAAAAAGATCCACTTAGTCATAAGTGGGTCTTTTTTATCGATTACTGATCGTACTTTACGTTCTATTTTGAAACGAACACATAAAAAACCCCACTTTATTATCCTAATAAGTGGGGTTTGGTTTACAAAAGAATAGGCATTACTCTTTTATAGGGTGTCTATTATTTTTCAGAAATAGACGATTTTGTGTTTACCGTTTCATTCACTTTAATAGGTGATTTTAATGATAAGTCACCACCTGCAAGTTGTTTCACTAAATCAACAGCAGATGATTTCAGATCAAGATCTGCACCTGCTTCATATTGATGACCTTCAATATTGTTTAATTGAACGTTGCTACCGCCTAAATCAACCTGACCTTGCTCACTTTTAATTTCAGCACCTGTAAGTTTAGTTGTACCACTTACATTTAATGAAATGTCATTTTTGCTTGTTAAGGTTGTGGTTTGGGTAACGGCATCATTATCAATATGAGAAACTTTGATATCCGCATTCGCCGTATGGCCTTCAGCACCTGTTACGATATTTTTGATGCCATTGCCCACTGTACCAACGCCTTTATCAATTTTGGCTTTTGTTTCGCCACTGATACCGGTTTTATCTGCGATAGTTGAAGAGAGTGAGTTGTATTTATCAGAGATAACATCAGTTGCAGATTTAATACCTGAATCAATAGTTTCTTTGATCGTATTTTCTAATAGTGATCCACCTGCTTTAGCTGTTTTATCAACTTGGCTAGATTTAGGATCATTATTGTGGTTGTAACCGACATTTACACCAACAGTAACGTGACGATCGCTGTCTTTTTGGCTTGTCACTGTAAAGTCACCGCCCACATTACCTGTCACATTATCCGCAGAAACATTGGCACCAGAAAGAGCAAGGTTTTTGTCGCTATTTACAGTTAATGTGCCTGTTTCTACTGAAACATTTTGGTGTGTGGATTTTTGTTGATCTTCAACGTTTACTAAGACTTTGCCACCAATATTATGGATAGAGGTTGCTGGGTTTTCTTCAGTCACTTCTTTTGGCGTCGTATTAGTTTGTTTGCCATTTAAAGAGATATCAGTACCCCAATTATTTTTGTAATCAGTGGATTGTGTCGAAGTCAGGGTAGTATCACCAGATTGAGAGGTTAATTGCGTATCTTTGCTATTAACTTTAGTACCTTGAAGATTAACGGAACTACCGTTAACGGTTAAATTGCCTTGGTTAGCAATTATTCCACCTTCACGAGAGACCGTTTTCTCATCTTGCTTACCAATAGCAAATTCAGCGCCACCCAAGCCATTGACAGAAGATGATTTCTCTCCTGTTTTTTGACCGAAGCCCGCTTGTAATCCACCAGATAAGTTTTTACCTGTTTCAGTACGTTGAGATTCTGTTGCTTGGAAATCAACTTTGTTAGTTGCTGTCAGAGCAACATCATTTTCGCTGGTTAAATGAGTACCTTGTAAAGTCAGATTATGACCTGAATTTAACTCAATACCTTGAGAGCCATTCACTGAACCTGCTTTCGCTGTTGTCTGATCTTTTTGATGAGTAGCACCACCTGCGTTAAAACCGCCACCGTAATCTTTGCTGTCTGGTGTTGTACCTACTTTAAGGTTTGCGCTACCATTCACGTTATGTTGGCTTTCAGAGTGAGTATCTGTTGCTTGTGCCAGTGTTAAATCACCGCCAGCATTGATCACCGTTTTGCCATCTTGAGCATCAAACTTAGCGCCTTCATAATGTGCATCTTCACGTACATTAATATTGATATTACCGGCTGAATTAAACTGGCTACCATTAGCTTTCGTTGTGGTTAAGCTTGTATCTGTGGTTTTACCTTCGCCTTTAATGGCAACGGTAATATCACTCCCTGTTTTCGTGCTGACACCAACTTGACCACCACCTGTTGTTTCATGGAAAGACTCTTGGTGTTTGTTTTGAGCCGCTTCACTGGTGTGAGTATTTGCGGTTAGTGATACATCACCTTGTGTTGATTGGTAATGAGTACCTTGGTCACGTAAGTTGTTATTACTGTCAGAATTGATTTTACCCGCAGTAATTGATGTTGAAACCGCTTGGCTATCGCTTTGTGATTTCTGGCTACCGCCACCTTTAATACCGACTTCAACACCGACATTAGGTGCTTCTAGGTTACTTAAGTTAGCAAGATTACTAATGGCATCTTTAAAAGTAACTTTTTTATCCATATCGGTATTGTTACCTGGTTTTGTGGTATCAATTCCATCTTCTACTGCTTTTTTAATCGGTTTAGTCACACCACTGTAATCAAGATTAACACCCACATCGACACCGATATTTAAGGTATCTGTTTTAGATGTTGCACTGTCATTTGCCGCAAGATGATTAATATTTTCGCCTGATTCTTTATATGAACCGTCAACTTTGTGTGATGCACCTTGATGCGTTACATTATTGTTCGCAGTAATGGTTAAATCACCTGCAACTTGAGTTTCACTACCTTTATTTTTGGTGATCTCAGTTGTTGTATGCTGTTTATCATATTGAAAATCAGCTTTAGAGCCCACTTTATCAACACCACCTGTGTAGCTAAAGCCACCTGAAATGATTCTATCTGTGCTGTCTGTTTCTTTTTTGTTTTCTGTTGAAACAAAAGCAACATTGTCACCAGAAACAGAGGCATTACCTGCGGTTGTTTTTAAATCAGAACCTGCAAAAGTGACATCTTTATCCGCTTGAACTTTAACACTGCCACCACTAATAGTAGATCCTACTTGTTCGGTTTCAGTGCTATTGTTTTTATTGGATGTATGAGTAATATGAAAACCTGCGCTATATTGCTTGTCTTCAACTTCTTTAGCATGACCAGTGATCTCTAATGATGTTTTTTCATCATTAATTTTTGTGGTCTGCTGTGCAGATTTAACGTTGATATCACCTAAAGATTCAATGCCTAACTCATCAGCACTTTTAATCAAGCTACCAATAACATTGACATCTTTCCCACTGATCACGGTTAATTGTGCATCAGAAACTAATTCACTACCGGTTGAAACTTGTTGATTAGTTTCATTTTTATGGGAATTCTTAGTAATATTAAAGGCTGTGCCTGTACGCTCATCAGTTTTAGTGATGGTTTCGCTAATCGCATTATCAATAACAACATCACCTTGGGTTGTGTTAACAAAAGCCCCTTGGTTGCCTTTCACTTGGCTACCCGTGATTTTGACATTGTTATCTGCCGTAAGTAACAGTTGTCCGTCAGCCGTTAATTGTGTTGAATGGCTAACTTCTTGTTTGTTGTTATTATTCTTATTATTACCACCGCCGATACCCCCCCAAACAACATGATTGTTGGTTACTGTTTTATCATTGTTGGTATTTTGAATATTAAGATTGATGTTCTCTTTAGCGTTAACGACAACATTCTCATTAGAATGTAATTTTGCACCTTGAGCGGTAATAGAGCCTTCAGCATTTAAGCCCAGCGTTTTACCTGCGGTCAGTTCACTCGCTTTTAAGGTTTCTGTTTGATGGCTATTGCTCCAGCTACCTGTTTCTAAACGAGAAGTATGGTTACGTTTATAGCCGTTTTCACTGCGACTTTCTTTTTCAATTAATCCATTGATATTAATATCTTTATTGGCATTAATTGCCAGCGTGTTACCTGCATTAACTTTGGCACCTTCAAGTGTTACATCACCTTTAGTTGCTGTTAATGTTGCACTATTTTTGGCATCAATATGGCTACCAACTTGCTGTACTAGCTCTTTTTCTTTAGTGACATCATATTGCCAAGAATAGAACCAACGATTGTCAGTATCTGTGTCTTTTTGTTGTAACTGTTTGCCATCAACAGTTAAATGAGCCCCTTGTAATAAAATATCATCACCCATTAAATCAGAGGCTTTGATTTGGTTTTTATTATCAGCGACTAAAGTGATGTTTTTACCTTTTAACTCTGTTTTTGTCAGAGTCTGGCTTGAACCACTGTTATTAACCGCGATACCACCACGGTAATTTTGATAGTTTTCACTACCATCTTTGTCGTAACTGTCATAACGAACTTGGCTATCCGTTTGAATATTGTCTGCTCTGACACTTAATTCGTTATCAGCAACAAATTTACCTGTTAATTTAACACCACTTCCTTCTGCGGTATTAATGATGCGGATACGACCCGATTGCATACTTCCAAAGAAATAGCTATCTAAGGCAGAAGCGGGTTTTTGTGATGAAAGAATATCAAAACGTTGAGAGAAGGTATTTTGACCCGTTAATGCAGAAATCTCTGCTGCTGTTATTTTACCTCGGCTATCAATGCGAGGTGCAATTAAATCTAAAAGGCCGGGCGCATATAATCCGTTTTTACCAATAGAAAGTAAATTTGTATTATTAAGCGTGCTATAACCTTTTAACTCACCGTTTTCAAACAGTGGGTTACCTACAACTAAAGAAGAGCGGCTGGTATTGATAAAACCACAACCATCACAGGTGATACCATTTGGATTAGAAAGTACATATTCCGCAGCGATACCAAAAACTTCTTGCTGGCCTAATAAGAACGAAGGATTACGACTAACAACTTCATTTAAAATTAAAGAAGCGGCTTGTCCATTTAAGTTACTGTTGGCATTTAGCTGTCCAGCAAGCTGTGATTGTCCTGCCTCTAAAGAGTTGTTAAAAACAGCTCCTAGTTTACCTACATTAAAATCTTGATATTGGTTATGAGAGATACCTTCGTTATTTGGTGTAACGATATTAATGACTTGAGTGCCACCATTAACTGATGAAACATTCGGTCCTTGATTGCCCGCATCAGGAACAATACCGCCAGCATATGCATTTAGTGATACGAAAATAATCGCTAAAGATGCAGCAAGCCTACCCGAAGGAGAGAGCTTGAAGTTTTTTGATTTCATAGAGTTTTCTCCGTTTATTGCTATGAGTGTGAATCAAAATAAGTATGAAAATCTAACTAACACTTGAGTAGGGTCTTTGGTTTTATTGGAATTCGTTTGGTTGTAAAGCAAATGCCCCTTGGCAACTTCAATATCGAACTGTGCTTTTTGATATTGGAGGTTTAAGCCCGAACTTAGCCCATAGCCACTACGCCATCCTTCATAGTTACCATGTTGTTGAACACGACCAGCATCAAGACCAATTCGAGGGGTGATTGAAAATGTGTTTATCCGATAAGGATAAGAAAGCGTATTGCGCAAATAGCCGCCGTTATCGCCAGAAAGTGTGCTTTGATCAAAGCCACGGATTGCGTTTTTATCCGTTAAACTAAGCCATTCCACACCCGGTAAGGTGTCGGGGCTATATTGACCAAAGAAGGCGCTATTGAATAAAAATGTAGAATTCGATATAGAAAAACGATGTTGCCAATTGGCAAAAAGCTTAACTTTTGTAAAGCGATAGTCATTACTATTGCCATTAGCAATACGAGGTGACTCATCTGCACCAAACCAACCAATGGCTTTCTCAGCACTTAAATTAACGCTGATAACACCACTTGGAACAATGTGTAAATGGTTGATGCCTAGCTCTACCGTTGTAAGTGCAGGGCTACTTAGATCAAGGCGGATTTGGCTGAAATAGTTACGTATTCGTTTATGTGTTACCTGTATATTTAAGGTATCAATCTGTTTTTGACTACGATAAAAAGCGTAATCGCCCCTTAAACCAACTTGTGTGGTATCACCAGATAAACGTACGGTACGTGTTTGTAATGCTTGATGAAATTCATACTCGGAATAGCTACCAAAAGTACTGAATGTCAATGCACCATAAGGTAAAGAATAGAGTAGGGTGTAAGCACGATTAAAACGTGTATTGGGATTATCAGTGGTAATGCTGGCATTTAAGCTAACAAAATCAGATAACCCTAATGGGCTGTCTAAGCTTGCATTCGTTCTAACTAACCAGCGCCCTGAGTTTTTTTGCCCATAATTATCACTTGAAATATTTAGGTGCCACGGTTCTTGTCGCTGATTGGTGAGCTGAATAATAGAGCCACCTAATTGCGTACCAGGCAATATATCTAGTTTAACTTTATTCGATTGTAAGCGATTTGCTTGATCGAGCCCTTGATCCAATTTTGAAAGTTTAAGAGGCTCTCCTTCAATATGAGGGAAAAGTAATGCGGTATTAACGCCTCTATCGCCACCTTCTATTTTTTCAATAAAACCTTCAATAACATACAACCCAAGTTGCTGCTCTTGATTCGGACGTAAAAATTGGACTCTGGCTGTGATATAACCATGTTGAAGATAGCGTTGGGTTAATTCTTTAATTAAACGGTTAACGTCAGCACTTTTTATACATTGCTCTGGTAATGATGTTAAGGAATCAAGATCTTTTTCATTAAGTAAAGTAACTCCTTGAACATAAACCCCATTAATAGGCAAACAATGTTCTGATTCAGTAATAAGTGTGGGGGTAGGTGGAACCTCTAATACATTTTCTTGAAGTTGTTGATAGCGATTTTGTTCAATAAGTTGATTTATTTCACGTTGGCTATCTTGTAATGCGCGCCGCGATTCTCCCATCGAGCCTAAATAACCGGCGTCATTTGCTGTTAATCCACTGGTTGAAAAACCACTTAATAGTGTTAATAAAATAACTTTTTTTCTCATTTTACCTCAATATAAAGGTATTAATTCAAATATAAATAATATTGCTTAAATATAGAAAGATAATAATTAATGTTTTTATATTATCGTTAATTTTAGAATAATAAATACCGGCTACTCTCAATATGAAAAGAAATTAAAAATCGACGAAATAAAGATAAATTTTTATTTCTTTCGCTATTAAATAGCGACATAACTAAAATGATTGATATCTCAAATAGCATTACTTAAACAAATGATTCATTTAAATGGTGTCTAGTGTATTGATTTTCATGGTTATAATCTTTCATGTTATTTTTTCTTCTTGCCTAAACTACCATCGATTCAGCTATGTTAATTACAATTTTTTCATTTTTTATAAAGAGAAAACAAATAATGAGAGGAGATTCGAAGATATAAAAAAAGCAGAATGCTAATTAGCTTTTCATTTGTTGTTTGGAAGTTTATTAATGTTTTATTCTGGAATAAATATTTCATGAATTATTATTTCATTTTAATGAATAAAATGATTAGCAAGAAAGTAAAAAGATTAGGATTTTATTGTTAAATCATTAATCATGATAAAAAGTATGGTTATTTAAATGCAACTTTCATTCTGTGAAAATGCAATGTAAATACATGTATTACCACTTAATATTATCAATAAAAATTTAAGTTATAAAAAATAGTTTATTAAATAATAAAGTAAGTGATAGTGATCACGTTAATGTATCATTAATTATAAATAGTGTGATTTTTATCCAAAATATACTATTGTTATATTACTAATTGTGTTTAACTGTTATATAAATTAGCGTGTAAATTGTACTATTTCCTGACGATAAGGGTTAAAGTATGTTCTCATCATTTAATGTTTTGATAATATTAAGAGGTTTCTTCAGATTGAAGAAATGGTTTAATATTGATTCTGAACTCGCCTTCTTCTTCCCTGAAAAATAATCCTTTTTATATCTATTCAAAATAATTTAATACTCTTTTCCGTTTAATTTAAATGGGAAGGCTATTTTATTTATTTTTAATTTTATTATTTAATTTATATTAAAGGTATTATCATGGCTAAAAGAATCGTAGAACCATTCCGTATTAAAATGGTAGAGAAAATCCGTGTTCCTTCAAGAGAAGAACGTGAAGCTGCATTAAAAGAAGCAGGATATAACCCATTCTTATTACCAAGTCATGCTGTCTATATTGATTTATTAACTGACTCTGGTACTAACGCAATGAGTGATCACCAGTGGGCAGCAATGATAACAGGTGATGAAGCTTATGCAGGCTCAAGAAACTATTATGATTTAAAAGATAAAGCCAAAGAGTTGTTTAACTACGATTATATTATTCCTGCTCACCAAGGACGTGGTGCTGAAAATATTCTTTTTCCAGTATTATTAAAATATAAACAAAAAGATGGAAAAGCGAAAAATCCTGTATTTATTTCTAACTTCCATTTTGACACGACAGCAGCGCACGTTGAATTAAATGGCTGTAAAGCAATTAATATTGTGACTGAAAAAGCCTTTGATTCAGAAACCTATGATGATTGGAAAGGCAATTTTGATATTGCTAAATTAAAAGAAAATATTGCTAAACATGGTGCTGATAACGTTGTTGCCATTGTTTCAACAGTGACCTGTAATAGTGCTGGTGGTCAGCCTGTTTCAATGGATAATTTAAGAGAAGTTTACGAAATTGCAAAACAACACGGTATTTTTGTTGTTATGGACTCAGCGCGTTATTGTGAAAATGCGTATTTCATTAAACAGCGTGATCCTAAATATAAAAATGCGACCATCAAAGAAGTTATTTTAGATATGTATAAATATGCTGACGCATTAACAATGTCAGCGAAGAAAGATCCTCTGTTAAATATCGGTGGTTTAGTCTCAATTCGTGATAATGAAGAAGTATTCACATTAGCAAGACAGCGCTGTGTACCAATGGAAGGCTTTGTGACTTATGGTGGTTTAGCGGGTCGTGATATGGCAGCAATGGTACAAGGTTTAGAGGAAGGTACTGAAGAAGAGTATCTACACTATCGTATTGGTCAGGTTCAATATCTGGGTGATCGTCTACGTGAAGCGGGTATTCCAATTCAATATCCTACTGGCGGACATGCTGTTTTCGTTGACTGTAAAAAACTAGTACCGCATATCCCAGGTGATCAATTCCCAGCTCAAGCTGTGATTAACGCACTTTACTTAGAATCTGGTGTTCGTGCTGTTGAAATTGGTTCGTTCTTATTGGGGCGTGATCCTGCAACGGGAGAACAAAAACACGCAGATATGGAATTTATGCGTTTAACCATTGCGCGTCGTGTCTATACCAACGACCATATGGATTATATTGCTGACGCACTTATCGGTTTAAAAGAGAAGTTTAAAACGCTTAAAGGTCTTGAGTTCGAATATGAACCACCTGTATTAAGACACTTTACTGCTAGATTAAAACCTATCAAATAAATAATACTCCACAATAATAATGGCTCTCGTGCAATGCGAGAGCCCTATCCTTATTTCAGTAAGGACTAAAAAATGGAAAATAAGTCGGTAAATAAAGAACCCTCAATTATTGTAGGGGGATTTGTGTTGGGCGGCGCCATGATCGGTGCGGGAATGTTTAGCCTACCAACAATAATGTCTGGTGCTTGGTTTATTAACTCACTCTTTATATTATTTATTGTCTGTTTCTTTATGTTTCATTCGGGAATTTATATTCTTGAATGTATATCGAAATATGGCGCAGGAACAAACTACTTTCATATATCGAAAGAGTTATTACCTAAATGGGCGTGTTATCTCGCGAATGCCTCCTTGATATTTGTATTGTATATATTAATTTATGCTTATATCTCTGCCGCGGGTTCAATCATTTATGAAGCTTCATCATTATATGGCTTTAGTCTAAACCTTAGAGTGATATTTTTTGTATTTACCATAGTACTCGGAGCAACAATATGGTGGGGAGGCGCTTGTGCCAGCCGTTTAACCTCAATATTTTTATTTATTAAGATTGTTCTATTCGTATTAGCATTCTCGGGCTTATTCTTCAAAGCGAGAGGCGATTTATTATTTACTGCTACCTTTGAAGGCAAAAGTCAATTATATCTTTATCCTTTTATTTTTATCATCATTCCTTATGCTATAACCTCTTTTGGTTATCATGGTAATGTTTGTAGCCTTTATAAGCTTTATCATGAAAATGAAAGAAAGGTCGTGAAAAGCTGTATTATTGGTTGTGTGTTAGCACTGGTGATTTATTTGCTCTGGATGATTGGTACTATGGGGAATTTACCTCGTGAGCAATTTATTACTATTATCCAAAAGGGCGGTAACTTAGATGCCTTTATTGATTCGTTATACACTGTATTAAATAGTAAATATATTGAAGGCTTTTTATTATGGTTTTCTATTAGTGCCGTATTCTGTTCATTTTTAGGGGTTGCGATTGGTTTATTCGACTATATTTTGGCATCACTAAAATTTGAAGATAACAAAACAGGGCGCTTAAAATCTGGCGTTTTATGCTTCACTCCGCCTTTACTATTATGTTTACTTTTCCCTAATGGTTTCTTAATTGCAATTGCTTATGCAGGAACCGCGGCATGTGTATGGGCAATTATTTGTCCTGCGGTTATGGCGCTAAAAGCACGCGAGAAATTCCCAAACTCAGGCTTTAAAGTGTGGGGCGGCAAAGGATTAATTTATGCCGTTATCGCTTTTGGTGCAGTGGGAATTATTTGCCAAACATTAGCACAGTTCGGTTTATTACCTATATATCGCTAATCAACCAAGATAATCAGGGAAAGAAAACCAGAGTAGCGCTATTGGATATACGTTATAATAACGTTAAGTTGTTATAATAACTGGACTATTCAATAGGTTGTCTATAATGGATAAAAAAAAACTACATATTGCAGCGGGTATTATTTGTGATCAACACAATAATGTCTTTATCACCCAACGTCCTCTAAAATCGCATATGGGGGGATTTTGGGAATTTCCGGGGGGAAAATTAGAAGATAAAGAAACCCCAGAGCAGGCGCTAGTCCGTGAGTTACAAGAAGAAATCGGTATTGATGTAACACAATGCTCCCTTTTTGAAACGGTAGAGCATGATTTTCCAGATAGACACATTACGTTATCCTTTTTCTTAGTCACACAATGGGATAATGAGCCCTATGGTAAAGAGGGGCAAAAATTCAAGTGGATATCTATTGGATCGTTAAATGCTGATGATTTTCCGCCTGCTAACCGCACTATTGTGGCGTTATTGCAGAAGTAAGTAAAAGTAGAATCGTGTTAAATAAGCGTTTATAAATAAAATAGCCACTCGATTGAGTGGCTATTTTTATGTTATTAATCAGAGTATTAAAAGTCTTTAGGCTCTTGTTGAGGAGCCTCGCTCCAATCATCACTGTCATTAATATCACTTTGGCTGGGAATGCGTTTTGATTCATCCGCCCATTCGCCTAAATCAATAAGTTGGCAACGTTTACTACAAAAAGGACGATAAGGGCTGCTTTCATTCCAAACAACTTCTGTTTGACAGGTTGGGCATTTTACAATTAATTCTTCGCTCATTATCTCTCCTAGATTTCGTTGGTGCGATTTATGCTCATATCAATAAGCATAATGTTAGCAACAAGCAATCTCAAAAGGTAGTTCTAGAGGTACTGTTCCATTTTCACTATCAAGTGGTAAAAAGCGGATCGCATAGCGATTTTTATGCCCAGAGACTTGAGGATAGATTTGGTGATCAATGGCTATCTTAAGACGTAGCAATTCACCTTCTTCAGCGCTGTCTTGATAAAAACCACGGTGACTGAGCGCGGGCTTAAATGTATCTGATTGGCGAATAAGCATGAGCAAACTATTTAATGCATTTTGTAATGGCAATAAACCCGTCAACCAGCTTTGTAATCTTTCATCACGGGTTGCTTGAGGTAAGCTTAACCACAAATGTAATGCTGGCACATCAAAGTTACAGCATCCGCCAGGAATACTTAGGCGCTGTTTAACTAAACTGATGACTTTATCTTGTTTTAAATGCTGACCAATGCGAGGTGCTTGACTTAATACGGCAGCATTTTCAGCTAATTCATCAATAATTTGAGTGACAATCGCTTTATCAACATTAGGAAATGAAAGCCATTGCTGTAATTTTTTTTGTCTTTTTTCTAATTCTTTAAGTAATTCAGCGCGGATTTCGCCACGATCAAGCACTTCAATAAATTCTGATATCGCACGGAAAAACGAGAGTGCCGTGGGTAATGAATCAATTGCACTAAAACTGTTAATCTGAATCAATGAGTTTTCAATTCTAAGCCATGAACGCATTTTTTCATTGAGGGGATGTTCGAAGATGATTGTTGTGATGTCATCACTCATGGCAATTGTCCTGTAACGCTTGTTGAGCTAATTCTAAGTAATGCTGATGGAGTTGCTTAACTTTTCCAATCATATTTTGGCTATTATCGTGATTTTCAATAATATCATCAGCGACGGCTAATCGTTCCTGTCTTTGAGCTTGAGCTTTTAAAATATTGAGAACTTGCTCTCGACTTACGCCATCTCGTTTCATGGTTCTTTCTATTTGCTCTTCCTGTGTAACATCAACAACAAGAACGCGAGAGGCGAGATGCGTTAATTTATTTTCAATTAATAATGGAACAACCCAAATAAAGTAGGGCGCTGTAATTTGCTGTATCTGTTTTTGAGTCTCTTGCTGTATCAATGGGTGAAGAAGATTGTTAACCCAAGTTTTTTCTTCATTATTTTCAAAAATAATCTGGCGCAGCTGTGCTCGGTTTAACGAGCCATCGGGTAGCAAAATGCAACCACCAAAATGCTGATGCAATGCATTTAGTCCTAAGGAGTTAGGCTCTACCACTAATCGAGCAATGATATCAGCATCAACAAGAGGTACACCTAATGAGGCAAAAGCATTAGCAACGGTAGTTTTACCACTGCCTATTCCGCCTGTAAGAGCAACCGTATAAGCCATTTGTGTTTATCTGTTTTTAATGAATTAAAATTTACTATTAGTCCAAGTATTCTAAAGCCTAATTTTGTTTTTATCACAAGATAATAACTGCAATATTTGGGTTTTATTCGGTTATTATGATAGATGATTTTCTGCTACCCTGACACCCTACCTCATAATATGTAATAGAATTACCATCAATCAATAAGTTAGTGCAATATAGAGTAACAGCATGTTACTCATAAAACTTGTGATTCACTGTATAGTATCACCTAACTGTAATATAGGAAGATACATAGCAATGATTAATGTGCCAATAATCAATGCAATGACCGTCATCAGCATTGGTTCTAACCAAGCACTAATTGTCTTTAATTGCTCATCGAGTTGATGATAAAACCAATCACTCAATTGCTGGCAAAAATAGAGTAACTGCCCTGAGCTTTCTGCACAAATAATAAACTGATAACAAATAGGTGTAAAAAGAGGCTCATTCTTCATAAATAAGCTCAACGATTTACCTTGCATAATGTGATCACTCATTTGAGAAAGGATTCGCTTATAAATAGGGTGTGTAAGTTGTTCTGTTCCTATTTTTAAGCTTTGTAATAAAGGTAATCCTGCTTGTTGTGTAATACTGATTATCTGAAAAATAAGATGTTGCTGCTGATATTTTAAAAAGTTTACCTAAATAGGGAAGATGAAGAAAGAGAGCTTGTTCAGCAAAATAAAAGGGTGATAAAGAGTAACGAATCAAACGATAAATAAATATTAACCCGATAAAGATAAACACTATCATGCAGATATAATCAGTAAGCCATTGTGAAAAATCAATAAGGGCGAGTGTTAAAAGAGGAAGTTCTGTATTAAAGGCGCTGTATAAAGATTGATATTCAGGTAAAACATAGAGCAACATAATACTGGTAATAAAAACTAATACAGTCAGTAAAAAAATAGGATATTTAAAAGCTTTTTTGATTCTTTTTACAATCTCTCGGTGTTTTTTTAACTGTATTATTTGCAGAGTAATCACTTCATCTAACTTCCCACTTTCTTCACCAATAAAAACAAAACGACTTAGTGAGGTTGGAAAATAAAGTGGATAGCGATTTAATTGTTTAGAAAGTGAGCCTCCTTGCATTAAGTTAAAAATAATATCTTCTAATACACATTGCCAATGTGAGTAACGACATTCATTTTTTAATAGTGTTAATGCAGGAAGAAGTGCTAAACCAGAACGAAGTAATAAAGCTAATTGTTCGAATAATTGAATTCGATATTGTTTATCAGCATCTTGAAATAAAACGATTTTATATAAACGGATTTTTATGGGAACTTTTTGTTGTTGAGTTAAGTTAATAAATGCTTCGTTATTAGAGGAGGCAAGTATTTTTCCAGTGCACCATTCTCCTTGATAATTTAATGCATCATAGCGATAAATTAGCTGTAATCTCATTCAATATCTCCTAGCGTTTGATAAACCTCCTCAAGTGTTGTTATGCCTTGTTTAATTAATGAAAAACCTGAATAGAGTAGATGATAAAGGGATGAGTGTGTTTGTTTTGATGGTTCAAAGCATTCATAGATAGCCGTTCTTCCGCTATAGCCTGAACAGCATTGCTGGCAACCAACAGCTTGCCAATTTGGTAATTCGACCTCTTCTTTATTTATACTAATATGCTGTTTATTGGATAAGCATATTTTACAGTGAGGGCACAAACAACGAACTAATCGTTGTGAAATAATTAAACTAACACAGGAATGAATAAGATCTTTTTCAATCCCTAAGTTATATAGACGCATTAATGTGGATGAAGCCGAATTAGTATGTAAGGTTGATAATACAAGGTGCCCTGTTTGCGCTGATTTTATTGCCATTTCAGCAGTCGATTGGTCACGTATCTCACCTACCATGATAATGTCAGGATCTTGGCGTAGTAATGCTCGTAATATTGTCGTAAATGAGATCCCTGATTTTTCAGAAATTTGAATTTGATTAATACCTTTTAGAGGTAATTCAATCGGATCTTCAACACTATTTATATTTAGGTTCTCTTTATTTAAATAGTGTAAACAACTATACAAAGTGAGTGTTTTCCCGCTTCCCGTTGGCCCTGTGACTAAAATCATTCCTTGCGGTAAATTTAAATATTTCTTTAATAGCGTTAAATGCGAGGGTTGAAAACCTAGATGATTTAATTCTGGTTGTTGTAAATTATTTATAAGTCGTAAAACAACTTTTTCACCATACAGCGTGGGGAGTGTCGCTATTCGTATAGAATAGTTTTTTTCATTATAAGACCAACTAAATTGCCCATCTTGAGGTAACCGCTTTTCTGCAATATTTAAGTTAGCAAGTACCTTTAATCGAGTGACTATTCCTTCAGAGAATTCATCTGGAGGAGATGATAATAGATATAAGTGATTATCTATTCTGGCTCGAATTCTTACACTGGTTTGTTGAGGCTCTATATGTAAATCAGAGACGCGTTTTAAAATACTTTCACGTAATAGATGCTCAATAAATTCTGTTGCAGAGTGTGTGATATCCATTCTTCACCTCTTTATACTTTTTGATTTATCTGTGTTGTCTTCAATGTTTAATGTGCGTAATAGGAACACTCAATATGAGTGCTCCTTTATATCTAAAGCACTAATATGATTTTAAAATCTCACTACACTGTTTTTGCAACGTAAGATTTGCTGTTGAACATTGTGTTTTCCATATCGGAAGAAGATCGTTAATTCCTTTCTCTGGCGACATTGTGATCGTCAGACCATCAAGCTGTGATTTTCCGATTGCACTAATCACACCGTTTAACACATTAATATCGGACAAATATCGACTACGGAATTGTTGCGGTATAAAGGTTGAATCAGAATTACAGTGTTGAGGCTCGTTTTCATAGCGACATAATTCTATTGCAGAACGATAGGGAGACAGTGTTTGCAATACATCGGTTAATGCGGCTTTTTGGATATAACCTTGATAAGCCGGAATAGCAACAGAGCTTAAAATCGAGATGATAGCAATTACAATCATAAGCTCCATAAGGGTAAAACCATTTTCATTAGAGTGATAATTAAGTACATTCATCTAGCGTCCTCCTTGAGTAATAGACACTAGAAGTATGAAAAAAAAGGACTTTATTGGCGAATAGATAAAATAAAGTTTGAGTAAAATATCGAAAAGAAAAAGGAGATATACATATTTAGCCTTTATTATTGAGGGAAAGTTCGCATTTATTGATGAGTATGCGTTAATAACATTATTGATAATGGCTAAAACAAAATAAAAGAGGGTTGATGTGGAAATTAAACAAGGTTGGCTAATCGATGCTAGACAAGTTCCTTCACCTAATCATGATAAGAGACCCGAAGGTGAGCAGCCTTCTTTATTAATTGTTCATAATATCAGTTTGCCTCCTGGCCAATTTGGTGGACCTTATATTGACCAGCTTTTCACCAATACATTATCAGAGCAAGACCATCCTTTTTTTAGTGAGATTGTTAGCTTAAGAGTATCGGCTCATTGCCTTATTCGTCGTGATGGAGAAATTGTGCAATATGTGCCTTTTACTGAGAGAGCGTGGCATGCTGGTGTTTCTTTATATAAAGGCAGAGAAAAATGTAATGATTTCTCTATTGGTATTGAGCTTGAAGGTACTGATGAATGCGATTTTACCCAGCAGCAATATCAACAATTAGTGAAGATAACTCAATCGCTTATTGCTCTTTATCCTGCTATTGAAGAAAACATTACTGGGCATAGTGATGTTGCACCAAATAGAAAAACTGATCCAGGACCTCACTTTGATTGGGCTTATTACCGCAGTTTGTTAACAAAATAACCACCTAAATCGAATTTAAAATTATAAATTATGAATTTAAATTCAAAATAATATTGCTGTCACGCTTCAGTTTGATTGTTTATGTGTTTAAAAAACGTTAAAAAATTTATTTTTAGCGTTTCTGTGTAATGCGATCTAGTTATCAATTTTGATGAATTTTTAAAATAATTTGTTAAAATTTGCAGGTTTTTATGATTTCGCTCAACAACTGTATGGACAGTTAGTGAATACTTTGTTACTTTATTATCCGTTATATTAAATTGGTATTACCAATTGACAACTCAATCACTAAGGTAATAGTTATCCAATAATGGCTTCCAGCAATATGGCTTATACAAAAATCCGCCAACCTAAGCTTTCTGATGTTATTGAGCAACAGCTTGAACATCTGATTTTAGAAGGTACTCTGCGCCCAGGAGAAAAACTCTTACCTGAGCGTGAACTGGCAAAACAATTTGATGTATCTCGCCCTTCATTGCGTGAAGCAATCCAAAAATTAGAAGCTAAAGGGTTTTTACTCCGTCGCCAAGGCGGTGGTACTTTTGTTCAGCATAATCTCTGGCAAAGTTTTAGTGATCCTTTAGCTCAACTGCTTAGCGGACACCCCGAATCTCAATTTGATCTTTTAGAAACTCGTCATGCACTTGAAGGTATTGCTGCATATTACGCTGCATTACGTGGTACTGATGAAGATCTTGAACGTATCAAAGCTAGCCATGATTGCATTTTGAAAGCCCATGAAGAGGGTGATTTAATCGCTGAGTCTGAAGCTGTATTGCAATATCAATTAATTGTCACGGAAGCTGCTCATAATGTCGTTTTATTACATCTATTACGATGCATGGTGCCAATGCTTGAGCAAAATATCCGCCAGAATTTTGAGTTTCTTTACACTCGTAAAGAGATGTTAACAGCAGTAAGTGAGCATCGTAGTCAGATTTATCAGGCTATTATTAATAGAGAGCCAGAAGCTGCGCGTGAAGCATCACATCGCCATTTGGCCTTTATTGAAGATGTTTTGTTGGATATGAGTCGTGAACATACTCGCCGTGAGCGCTCTTTGCGCCGGCTACAACAACATCCGGATTTATTTTAGTAGCACAGATCCTGACCGCTGAGTCTGTACTATCTATCGCCCTGTGATTTTCAGGGGAAGCGGTAATAACAGCAGGGCCTATCTTCCCGTCATATCAGATGGGTAGAACGGGAAGATAGGCTCCCATAACCATTAAAAACAGATAACAGATAAGGAATACACCATGTCAGATATGCTGAAAAATGACGTGGATCCGATCGAAACTCGCGACTGGTTACAAGCGATCGACTCGGTCATCCGTGAAGAAGGTGTTGAACGTGCACAGTTCCTGATTGATCAGGTATTAAAACAAGCCCGTAATGGTGGTCTTAATATCGCTTTAGGCGGTTCTGTACACAGTGATTATATCAATACCATTCCTGCTGAAGATGAACCCGCTTACCCTGGCAATCTGGAATTAGAGCGTCGTATTCGTTCTGCTATTCGCTGGAACGCAGTAATGATGGTTCTGCGTGCATCCAAAAAAGATTTGGAACTCGGCGGACACATGGCGTCATTCCAATCTTCTGCAACTTTATATGAAGTGTGCTTTAACCATTTCTTCCGTGCGCAAAATGAAACTGATGGCGGCGACTTGGTTTATTTCCAAGGTCATATCTCCCCAGGTATCTATGCACGTGCATTCTTAGAAGGTCGTTTAACAGAAGATCAATTAAACAACTTCCGTCAAGAAATTGGTGGTAAAGGTTTATCTTCTTATCCGCACCCTAAATTAATGCCTGAATTCTGGCAGTTCCCAACAGTTTCTATGGGTCTGGGACCACTATCTGCAATTTATCAGGCTAAGTTCCTGAAATATTTAAATCATCGTGGCTTGAAGAACACCACTGCACAAACTGTGTATGCGTTCTTAGGTGATGGTGAAATGGACGAACCAGAATCTAAAGGTGCTATCACTATCGCTGTTCGCGAAAAATTAGATAACCTGTGCTTCGTTGTTAACTGTAACTTACAGCGCCTTGATGGCCCAGTGACAGGTAACGGTAAAATTGTTAACGAACTAGAAGGTATCTTCGCAGGTGCTGGCTGGAACGTTATCAAAGTGATGTGGGGCGACCGTTGGGACGAACTGCTGCGTAAAGACACTTCTGGTAAACTCGTTCAATTAATGAACGAAACACTGGATGGTGACTACCAAACGTTTAAATCTCGTGACGGTGCTTACGTTCGTGAACACTTCTTCAATCGCTACCCAGAAACTGCTGCATTAGTTAAAGACATGACTGATGACGAGATTTGGGCATTAAACCGCGGTGGTCACGATCCGAAGAAAGTCTTTGCTGCATTCCAAAAAGCAAAAGAGACTAAAGGTAAACCAACTGTTATTTTAGCTCAAACCATCAAAGGTTATGGTATGGGTGAAACGGCAGAAGGTAAAAACATCGCTCACCAAGTTAAGAAAATGAACATGGATGGCGTTCACCATTTCCGTGATCGTTTCAATATTCCTGTTGCTGATGAGCAAATCAAAGACCTGCCTTATATTACTTTTGACAAAGAGTCAGAAGAGTACAAATACCTGCACGCACGTCGTCAGGATTTAGGCGGTTACTTACCAGCTCGTCGTCCACGTTTTGAAGAAAAACTGGATATCCCAACACTGGAAGATTTCAGCCAATTACTGGAAGAACAATCTAAAGAGATTTCAACAACTATCGCATTCGTTCGTGCTCTGAACGTGATGTTGAAAAACAAATCTATCAAAGATCGTTTAGTTCCAATTATTGCTGACGAAGCACGTACTTTCGGTATGGAAGGTCTGTTCCGTCAAATCGGTATTTATAGCCCGAATGGCCAACAATATACGCCTCAAGACCGTGAGCAAGTTGCTTACTATAAAGAAGACGTTAAAGGTCAGATTCTGCAAGAAGGTATCAATGAACTGGGTGCTGGCGCATCTTGGTTAGCGGCTGCAACATCTTACAGCACTAACAATCTGCCAATGATCCCATTCTATATCTACTACTCAATGTTTGGTTTCCAACGTATTGGCGACTTATGCTGGGCAGCAGGCGACCAACAAGCACGTGGTTTCTTAGTAGGTGGTACTTCAGGTCGTACAACACTTAACGGTGAAGGCTTACAGCACGAAGATGGTCATAGCCATATTCAATCGCTGACTATCCCTAACTGTATCTCTTATGATCCAGCATTCGCTTATGAAGTTGCTGTTATCATGCAAGACGGTTTAGAGCGTATGTATGGTGATAAACAAGAAAACGTTTATTACTACATCACTACACTGAACGAAAACTACCATATGCCAGCAATGCCAGCCGGTGTTGAAGAAGGTATCCGTAAAGGTATCTACAAACTGAAATCACACGAAGGTGCGAAAGGTAAAGTTCAGTTACTGGGTTCAGGTTCTATCCTGCGTCACGTTCGTGAAGCCGCAGAAATCCTGTCTGCTGAATACGGTATTGGTTCTGATGTTTATAGCGTAACTTCATTCACTGAATTGGCTCGTGATGGTCAAGATTGTGAACGTTGGAACATGCTGCACCCATCAGAAACACCACGCGTACCTTACATCGCTCAAATTATGAATGATGCACCAGCTGTTGCGTCTACTGACTACATGAAATTGTTTGCTGAACAAGTTCGTACTTATGTACCAGCAGATGATTACCGCGTATTAGGTACTGATGGTTTCGGTCGTTCTGATAGCCGTGAAAACCTGCGTCACCACTTTGAAGTTGATACTTCTTATGTGATTGTTGCTGCATTAGGTGAATTAGCTAAACGTGGTGAGATTGATGTGAAGGTTGTTGAAGAAGCAATCAAAAAATACAACATCAACCCTGAAAAAGTAAACCCACGTCTGGCGTAAGAGGTAAAGTGAATGTCTATTGAAATTAAAGTCCCAGATATCGGTGCTGATGAAGTTGAAGTCACCGAAGTGATGGTGAAAGTGGGTGACCGTATTGAGGAAGAACAATCCTTAATCACCGTAGAAGGCGATAAAGCGTCTATGGAAGTCCCATCACCACAAGCGGGTATTGTTAAAGAGATCAAAATTGCCGTAGGCGATAAAGTCCAAACGGGTTCTCTTATCATGATTTTTGAAGCAGAAGGTGCCGCGCAAGCAGCACCAGCTCAAGCAGCTGCACCAGCCGCAGCACCTGCAACAGCTGCGCTGAAAGAAGTTCACGTTCCAGATATTGGTGGTGACGAAGTTGAAGTCACTGAAGTGATGGTAAAAGTGGGCGATAGCGTTGCTGAAGAACAATCACTGATTACTGTTGAAGGCGACAAAGCTTCAATGGAAGTACCAGCACCATTTGCTGGCGTAGTGAAAGAAATTAAAATTGCAACAGGTGATAAAGTGAGCACAGGCTCTCTTATCATGGTATTTGAAGTTGCAGGTAGCGCACCTGTTGCTCAAGCAGCACCAGCACAAGCTCCAACGGCATCTGCACCAGCAGCATCTGCTGTGAAAGAAGTGAATGTTCCAGATATCGGCGGTGATGAAGTTGAAGTTACTGAAGTGATGGTGAAAGTAGGTGATTCCATCTCTGAAGAACAATCTCTGATCACAGTTGAAGGTGACAAAGCTTCAATGGAAGTGCCAGCACCATTTGCAGGTGTGGTTAAAGAGATCAAAATTGCAGTGGGTGACAAAGTGAAAACTGGCTCACTGATCATGACTTTCGAAGTTGCCGGTGCAGCGCCTGTCGCTCAAGCACCAGCAGCAACCGCGCCAGCGCCAGCAAGTTCTGCACCAGTAGCACCAGCTAAAGCACAAGCGACTGCGCCAGCTGCGAAAGAAGAGTTTGTTGAAAATGATGCTTATGTTCATGCAACACCAGTTATTCGTCGCTTAGCGCGCGAATTCGGTGTGAATTTAGCGAAAGTAAAAGGTACTGGTCGTAAAGGTCGTATCTTACGTGAAGACGTTCAGTCTTACGTGAAAGAATTAATTAAACGTGCTGAATCAGCGCCAGCTAATGCAGGTGGCGGATTACCTGGCATGTTACCTTGGCCGAAAGTTGACTTCAGCAAGTTTGGTGAAATTGAAGAAGTTGAATTAAGCCGTATCCAGAAGATCTCTGGTGCTAACTTAAGCCGTAACTGGGTGATGATCCCTCACGTAAATCTGTTTGATGAAGCAGATATTACTGAGGTTGAAGAATTCCGTAAGCAGCAAAATAAAGAAGCAGAGAAGAAAAAACTGGATGTTAAGATCACGCCATTAGTCTTCGTAATGAAAGCAGCAGCGAAAGCGCTGGCAGATATGCCTCGTTTTAACAGCTCTATCTCTGAAGATGGACAGAAACTGATCCTGAAAAAATACATCAATATCGGTATCGCAGTAGATACACCTAACGGTCTTGTTGTTCCTGTTTTCAAAGATGTTAACAAAAAAGGCATTATCGAACTGTCTTATGAGTTAGCTGAAGTTTCTAAGAAAGCGCGTGCAGGTAAACTGACAGCAGCAGATATGCAAGGCGGATGTTTCACTATTTCTAGCCTTGGTGGTATCGGTACTACCGGTTTTGCACCAATCGTTAACGCACCAGAAGTTGCGATTATGGGACTTTCCCGTTCTTCTATGAAACCTGTATGGAATGGTAAAGAATTCGTACCACGCTTGATTTTACCAATGTCACTATCTTTCGATCACCGTGTGATCGATGGTGCTGATGGTGCTCGATTCATCACTCTGATTAATCAGTACATGAGTGATTTACGTCGTTTGGTAATGTAATTTTAAAACCGGTGCTTAGCGCCGGTTTCTCTGATTACAGTGATGGGTTTTACAGTCATACATCTTAGGTTGTGAGATCCGTCATGTTAGAGCGCTTTTCAGTTTATTAACATTTCTGTAAACTGCATGCGGTATGTAAGTCTCGGTGTTAAATATGGATTATCGTCTGACTCGCCGGACAAATAAATAATGAGGTCACGATGAGTACTGAAATTAAAGCACAGGTAGTGGTTCTCGGTGCAGGCCCTGCGGGTTATTCCGCGGCGTTCCGTTGCGCTGACTTAGGTTTAGAAACAGTTTTAGTTGAACGTCACTCTACTTTAGGTGGTGTTTGTCTGAACGTGGGTTGTATCCCTTCTAAAGCGTTACTCCACGTTGCTAAAGTTATCGAAGAAGCGAAAGCATTGTCTGAACACGGTGTTGTATTTGACGCACCAAAAACAGATATCGACAAAATTCGCATCTGGAAAGATAAAGTTATCTCTCAGTTAACGGGTGGCTTAGCGGGCATGGCTAAAGGCCGTAAAGTTACTGTCGTTAATGGCGAAGCACGATTCACTGGTTCTCACACATTGTCTGTTGAAGGTGCTGAAGGTACAACTACCATCACTTTTGACAATGCAATCGTTGCTGCCGGCTCACGTCCAATCGAATTACCATTCATTCCACATGAAGATCCTCGTGTATGGGACTCAACAGATGCACTGCAACTGAAAACCGTACCAGAGCGTTTACTGGTTATGGGTGGTGGTATCATCGGTCTGGAAATGGGAACGGTTTATCACTCTCTGGGTTCTCAGATTGACGTAGTTGAAATGTTTGATCAGGTTATTCCTGCTGCTGATAAAGACGTGGTTAAAGTATTTACCAAACGTATCAGCAAGAAATTTAACCTGATGCTAGAAACCAAAGTAACTGCGGTTGAAGCAAAAGAAGATGGCATCTACGTAACAATGGAAGGCAAAAAAGCCCCAGCAGAACCACAACGTTACGATGCAGTATTAGTTGCTATCGGTCGTGTACCTAACGGTAAACTGTTAGACGCGGGTAAAGCAGGTATCGAAGTTGATGATCGTGGCTTTATCCATGTTGATAAACAAATGCGTACTAACGTACCTCACATCTTTGCTATCGGTGACATCGTTGGTCAACCAATGCTGGCTCACAAAGGTGTCCATGAAGGTCACGTTGCAGCAGAAGTTATCTCTGGTAAGAAACATTACTTCGATCCTAAAGTTATTCCATCAATCGCTTATACTGAACCAGAAGTTGCATGGGTTGGTATGACTGAAAAAGAAGCGAAAGAGAAAGGTGTTAGCTATGAAGTGGCTTCTTTCCCTTGGGCGGCATCAGGCCGTGCAATCGCATCAGATTGTGCTGATGGTATGACTAAACTGATTTTCGACAAAGAAACTAACCGTGTTATCGGTGGTGCAATTGTTGGTTCTAACGGTGGTGAACTGTTAGGTGAAATCGGTCTGGCAATTGAAATGGGTTGTGATGCTGAAGATATCGCATTAACTATCCACGCTCACCCAACGTTATACGAATCAATTGGTATGGCTGCGGAAGTATTTGAAGGTAGCATCACTGACCTGCCAAATCCAAAAGCGAAAAAGAAAAAATAAGCGACTCGTTTACTGAAAACAGTTTACTAAAGTTGTTTAAATGATAAGGGCTAAGTTCTTTATAGAACTTGGCTCTTTTTTTATGGTTTCTATTTAGAATATGACTGTTTTGTGAAGACTCATATCGATTATTATGTGCATTAGTCGTTTATTTAACCGTTAATTTCACTTTAGTGCTAATTTGGGTATTAAAAAAACTATAAAAAGTGTGGTTATTAACCCAAATCTTGGTTAAAAGTCTCTGTTATATATTTTGTTTAAGTGTTTTAATCTGAATAAGTGGATATTTGAATCTGATTAATGTTACTTTTATGTGAACGAATTAACATCGTGTTGAAGATTTGCTATGCTGATAGCCCTTAGCTGGGCATAATTTTACAACCTCTTATGTTTTATGCGAGCAAAAGATCCTCTGACCTGGCATCCTTCAACAGACAGGGTGCAGACAGCCGGGTTATACAAAATGACAAAGAAGCGAGGAGACAGTCGTGCTAGAAGAATACCGTAAGCACGTAGCAGAGCGTGCAGCTGAAGGTGTCGTTCCAAAACCTCTCGATGCCACACAAACAGCCGCACTTGTTGAGCTATTAAAAAATCCCCCTAAAGGTGAAGAAGAATTTCTTCTTGATTTAATTGTTAACCGCGTTCCACCCGGAGTTGATGAAGCTGCCTATGTTAAGGCGGGCTTTTTAACTGCCCTCGCGAAAGGCGAAACCACATCACCTCTTATCACACCAGAAAAAGCTGTTGAATTATTAGGCACCATGCAAGGTGGCTATAATATCCATGCATTAATTGAGTCTCTGGAAAATGATAAGTTAGCACCAATTGCAGCCAAAGCGCTTTCTCACACATTACTGATGTTTGATAACTTCTATGATGTTGAGGAAAAAGCGAAAGCAGGCAACGTTTATGCTAAGCAAATTATGCAATCTTGGGCTGATGCACAGTGGTTTACTGAGCGCCCTGCACTAGCGGAAAAAATTACTGTTACCGTATTTAAAGTCACTGGTGAAACTAATACCGATGACTTATCTCCAGCACCTGATGCTTGGTCCCGCCCTGATATCCCATTACATGCTTTAGCAATGCTGAAAAATGCGCGCGAAGGCATTGAGCCTGACCAGCCGGGTAGCGTAGGCCCAATTAAACAAATCGAAGCATTAAATAAGAAAGGCTTCCCACTGGCTTATGTTGGTGATGTTGTTGGGACTGGCTCATCACGTAAATCAGCAACTAACTCTGTACTCTGGTTTATGGGAGACGACATTCCGTTCGTTCCTAATAAACGAGGTGGTGGTGTTGTTCTTGGCGGCAAAATCGCGCCTATCTTCTTTAATACTATGGAAGATGCGGGAGCACTCCCAATCGAAGTCGATGTTTCTAAATTAAATATGGGTGATGTTATTGATATTTACCCATACAAAGGTGAAATTCGTAACCATGAAACAAATGAGTTACTGGAAACCTTTGAGCTGAAAACAGAAGTATTAATTGATGAAGTGCGTGCTGGTGGTCGTATTCCATTGATCATTGGTCGTGGATTAACGTCAAAAGCGCGTGAATCGCTAGGTTTACCGGTTAGCACATTGTTCCGTCATGCTAAACCTGTTGAAGAAAGCAACCGTGGATTCTCTTTAGCACAGAAAATGGTTGGTCGTGCTTGTGGTCGTACAGGTATTCGCCCTGGCGAATATTGCGAACCAAAAATGACCTCTGTGGGTTCACAAGATACCACAGGTCCAATGACCCGTGATGAGCTAAAAGACTTGGCGTGTCTTGGTTTCTCTGCTGATTTAGTGATGCAATCATTCTGTCATACCGCGGCCTATCCAAAACCAGTAGATGTTACAACACATCACACCTTACCTGATTTTATTATGAACCGTGGCGGAGTTTCACTGCGTCCTGGTGACGGTATTATCCACTCATGGTTAAACCGCATGTTACTGCCTGATACTGTTGGTACAGGCGGTGACTCACATACTCGTTTCCCTATTGGTATCTCATTCCCAGCAGGTTCAGGCTTAGTGGCTTTTGCTGCGGCAACAGGAGTAATGCCATTAGATATGCCAGAATCTGTTCTGGTACGTTTTAAAGGTGAAATGCAACCGGGTGTGACACTGCGTGATTTAGTTCATGCTATTCCTTATTACGCGATCCAAGACGGTTTACTGACAGTTGAGAAAAAAGGTAAGAAAAATATTTTCTCTGGTCGTATTCTTGAGATTGAAGGCTTACCAGAGCTTAAAGTAGAACAGGCATTTGAGCTTGCTGACGCATCAGCAGAGCGCTCAGCAGCAGGTTGTACGATTAAACTGGATAAAGCGCCTATCATTGAATATCTGCAATCTAATATCATCTTACTGAAATGGATGATTGCTGAAGGTTATGGCGACCGCCGTACTATCGAACGTCGTATTACATCAATGGAAAACTGGCTGAAAGATCCTCAATTACTTGAAGCTGATGCAGATGCAGAATATGCGGCTGTTATCGAAATCGATTTAAATGAGATCAAAGAGCCAATTTTATGTGCGCCGAATGATCCTGATGATGCACGTCTGCTCTCAGAAGTGGCAAACAGCAAAATTGATGAAGTGTTTATTGGTTCTTGTATGACCAATATTGGTCACTTCCGTGCTGCGGGTAAACTGCTTGATCAGCATAAAGGTCAATTACCAACACGTTTATGGGTTGCACCACCAACAAAAATGGATGCGGCACAATTAACGGAAGAAGGCTATTACAGCGTCTTTGGTAAGAGTGGTGCGCGTATCGAAGTGCCGGGTTGTTCATTGTGTATGGGTAACCAAGCACGCGTTGCTGATGGTGCAACAGTGGTTTCAACATCGACACGTAACTTCCCTAATCGTTTAGGTACAGGTGCGAATGTGTATCTTGCTTCTGCGGAGCTTGCCGCAGTTGCGTCATTATTAGGTCGTTTACCTGAGCCACAAGAGTATCTGGACTTTATGAGTAAAGTGGATGAAACCGCAGAAGATACTTATCGCTATTTAAACTTTGACCAACTAGAGCAATATACAGATAAAGCAGACCAAGTTATTTTCCAAACAACGGTATAACGATTAATTTATTGCTTTAAAGTATTTTATATGAACAAACGGGAGGCAAATGCCTCCCGTTTTTTGTTATTTTTGTCATAATAAGAATAAGATATTTTTTATC
The DNA here is from genome assembly GCF_040139785.1 of Proteus genomosp. 6. NCBI lineage: Bacteria > Pseudomonadati > Pseudomonadota > Gammaproteobacteria > Enterobacterales > Morganellaceae > Proteus > Proteus genomosp. 6. Next base: position 157,392 of record NZ_JBEEVJ010000003.1, read on the forward strand.
AAAAAGTAGCAGCTTAATAAGGGGCGTACACCATGGATTATGAATTTCAGCGAGATCTCACTGGCGGTATACTAGCCCGTTTTTCGATGGATCATGAAGCAATAGGCTATTGGCTGAATGATGAAATTCAGGGCGATATTAGTCTGATAGATCAAATTTTTGAAGAAATGGAAGGTATTAAAGGTAGTGAAAGACAGTGGGAATTAATCGGTAAAGAATACAGCCTTTCTATTGATGACGAAGAAGTGATGATAAGAGCGAATACATTACATTTTGAAACAGATGAAATGGAAGAGGGCATGAGTTATTACGATAACGAGAGCATTGCTTTTTGTGGGCTAGATGATTTCGCTACTATGCTACAAAAATACCGGTTATTTATTCTGGAAAATAGAAAAAATTAACAAATCCTATATATTTTTGGAATAAATCTGCCACAATATACTATTGAATTACTCTTCTTTTTATTACGTTTTTAAGTTTAAAAGGTGGTCTAATGAATGAATTACCTGCTAGTTTAGATGAAGCAACAGGTTGGTTTGTCGCCAATCAAGATCTCTTTATTCAGTATGCAGTCAATATTGTTGCCGCATTTTTGATCCTATTTATAGGTTTATTTGTGGCAAAAATGATTGGAAAAGGTGTTGCTAGAGTTTTAACGTTACGTCATATCGATGCTACTGTCGTGACATTCTTATCTGTTTTAGTGCGTTACACTGTTGTCGCTTTCACTTTAATTGCAGTATTAGGCCGATTAGGTGTACAAACGGCTTCTGTTATTGCTGTATTAGGTGCGGCTGGTTTAGCGGTTGGTTTAGCTTTACAAGGCTCACTTTCAAACTTTGCTGCTGGTGTGCTTATTGTTATTTTCCGCCCAATTCGTGCAGGCGAATATGTGATTATAGGGGCTGTGGAAGGTACCGTTAGAGATGTCCAAATTTTCTCAACGACTTTGCGCTCAGCCGATGACAGAATTATTGTTATCCCAAATAGTAAGATAATCAGTAGCGAAGTGATTAACTTAACGCGAGAGCCTGATCGCCGTACTCAAATCATTGTTGGTGTAGCGTATGATGCTGACATTGATACGGTAAAAAAAGTATTAGGTGATGTCGTTGCTAAAGACAAACGTATTCAACATGATAAAGGCGTGACTATCCGTTTACATGAAATGGCACCGTCTTCATTAAATTTTGTGGTACGAGTGTGGACAAAAAATGATGATGCGTGGCCTGTCTATTGGGACTTAATGGAAGACTTTAAACGCACATTGGATGCGAATAAAATTGGTATTCCATTCCCACAAATGGATGTCTATATGCATCAAATACAAAGTGCGACGACTAAAGCAGAATAGTCACACTAAAATAGATGATTTAGAGCCACGTTAATAACGTGGCTTTTTTGTATTTATTGCCATTAGTTTTTCTTATTATCAATAAGAATGATTCATTTCCTCTAATATCAAAACCCCTCTATTATTCATCCAATATTAAACGAATAATTATTAGGATATTTTGCATGTTCACAACTTTTTTTCAGGGGTTCTTATTAAGTGCAGCAATGATTTTACCAATAGGGGCTCAGAATGCCTTTGTTTTACAACAAGGAAGTAAAAAACAGTTTCATTTGATGAGTGCATTTTTATGCGCTTTAAGTGATGTTATTTTGATCTCGGCAGGTGTCTTTGGTGGAAGTGCCCTACTTAGCCAATCAGAAATACTTTTATTACTGATCACTTGGGGTGGAGTCGCGTTCTTATTATGGTATGGCTGGAATGCATTTAAAACTGCTTTTTCAAAAGATATTGAATTGTCACAAAGCGAAAATCAGGTAAAAAGCCGTTGGCGTGTGATCGTAACATTAGTTGCCGTAACATGGCTTAATCCTCATGTTTATTTAGATACTTTTGTTGTGATAGGTAGTATTGGCGGGCAATTAACGTCAGAACTTCGTCCTTGGTTTACATTTGGTGCGGTATTTGCCTCTATAAGCTGGTTTTTTGCGTTATCGCTCTTAGCAGCTTGGTTTTCTCCAATATTAAGCAAAGCGCGCGCTCAACGTATTATTAATCTGTTTGTAGGATGTATAATGTGGTTTATTGCTATTCAATTAGCTGCACAAGGATGGAAAACACTCTTTTAATCTTAAAGAACTTTACATCAGATATGCTAAGGTTCTTCTTAGCCATAAAAGATGGTCTTAAATTTTATTATGTCGGGGGTTTTTGTGAAATTAAAAGCAATTGTATTAGCATCCGTGTTTACGCTGGGATTACCTTCTTTTGCATTAGCGGCGTCTGAGCCAGAAGGGCCTCATATCACAACATCGGGTAATGCGACAATTAAAGCCGCTCCTGATATGGCAACATTAAATATTCAGGTTAACGAAAGAGCAAAAGATGCAGCTCAGGCTAAGAAACAAGTTGATGAGCGTGTTGCAAAATATTTTGCCTTCTTAAAAGAAAATGGTGTTGTTAAAGAAGATATTGATGCTGCTAATATCCGTACTCAACCAAATTATGAGTACGATAAAAAAGCAGAGCGTTCAGTGATTAATGGTTATACCGCAACACGTACTGTTAATGTTAAAATTAAGAAATTAGAACAGCTTAATACGTTGCTTGATGGCGCATTAGCAGCTGGTTTAAATGAGATTAATAACGTTGAATTTGGTGTCAATAATCCAGAACAATACAAAACAAAAGCACGAGAAGTTGCGATTAAAAATGCAATTGATCAAGCAACGTCAGTAGCAAAAGGTTTCGGTGCAGATTTAGGTGCTGTTTATAGCGTGAGCTATCGTGCGCCAGAAGCCACACCTTATCCAATCGCACAAGTGCGTATGGATGCAATGGCATTAAAAGCACAAGCACCTGCTGCTGTGCAAGAAACCTATGAACAGCAAAGCATCGAGTTTAAAGATTATGTTGATGTGGTTTTTGAATTAAAACGCACTAAATAATCATGTGGTGATAAAAATAAATAGGCTTCAATATGAAGCCTATTTATTGTGTTAATAAGATGAAATAGCGTATTACTCTTCATCCTGTTTTAAAACTTTACGGCCAAAATCAATGAGTGCGTCTGTCACTTTTCTCATAGTTCTACTTTCTGGCGCAAATCGGTGCCAATAAAGCATACGTCGCTGGCAAAGCCCTGGAGTTAAATCAACCAACTCTCCGCTTTTTAGTTCATTAGCAATTTGCAGATGAGGGATCATACAACAGGTTGAACCTTGTTTAGCTAATTGCACAAAGGCTTCAGATGAGTTCACGATATGACACGGCACACTACCAGGTGATAAGCCGAAATTTTGTTGTAAAAATGCCTGATGCATATCATCAAGATGGTCAAATGCGACTGCTGGCGCTTTTAATAACGAAGATTTTGTTACGCCATTGGAAAAGTAGCGTTGAGCAAAGTCAGGAGAAGCAACGAATAGGTAATCGAGAGCGCCTAATTGATCGACAAGGCAACTAGGTAGTGCTTGTGGCTGAATACTGATTGCACCAACCACTTCGCCCCGTCTTAATCGTTCTTGAGTACGAGTTTCATCTTCTACTTGAATATTGAGACGAATAGGCAGTTGCGTTAAGACGGGATGTAAAGCAGGCAATAACCATGTTGCTAAACTGTCAGCATTCACCGCCAAAGAGAGTAAAAGAGGCGTAGAACCGCTATTTTCATCACCTAACCATTGTTCTTCAAGTAATTCTACTTGATGCAATAGCGCTAATAATTTTTGTCCTTGCTCAGTGGGTTGAGGTGGAACAGTTCTGACTAATAGCGGTTGCCCGAATAAGTTTTCTAATTGTTTGATACGCTGTGAAACGGCAGATTGTGTAATACATAACTTTTGCGCGGCTCTTTCAAAGCCACGTTCTCGAATGACGGCATCAAGGGCTTGTAATGCTCGATAATCAGGGCGTTTCATTAACAGACTCTCTTCGATTTTATATTCTATTGCTTACTATGCCATATTTTTCGTTGTAATGAGTTAAAATGTTGCTTCTCAGTTTTTGATGTGTCTCGTGCTAGTTTTGAATGCAATATGCTATTCTTAGTCCATTAACGTGATAAATAAGGTTTTTTAAATGACTCAGGATGAATTGAAAAAAGCAGTAGGTTGGGCGGCGCTTGAATATGTAAAACCAGGCACGATTGTGGGTGTCGGTACTGGCTCTACGGCTTCTCACTTTATTGATGCATTAGCAACAATGAAAGGTCAAATCGAAGGCACAGTTTCAAGTTCAGAAGCATCAACTGCAAAATTAAAAAGTTACGGCATTCCTGTTTTTGATTGTAATGAAGTTGACTCTTTAGACATTTATGTTGATGGTGCTGATGAAATTAACCATCACATGCAAATGATCAAAGGCGGCGGAGCAGCATTAACCCGTGAAAAAATTATCGCAGGTGTAGCGAAAACATTTATCTGTATTGTTGATGAATCTAAACAAGTTGACGTATTAGGTAAATTCCCACTACCAGTAGAAGTCATTCCAATGGCGCGCTCTTATGTTGCTCGTGAATTGGTCAAACTGGGTGGTTTACCTGAATATCGTGAAAATGTGGTAACGGATAACGGTAACGTTATTTTAGACGTTCATAACTTAACTATTCTTAATCCTATTGAACTGGAAAACAAAATTAACAGTATTCCAGGTGTTGTAACCGTAGGATTATTTGCTAACCGTGGTGCGAATGTTGTTTTAATGGGTACCTCTGAAGGTGTGAAAACCATTAAGTAATTCTTTTTAAGATAGGTAGCGATGGCTACCTATTTTTTAAATTATTTTAGAAACTGCAAATTCAGTGATATATATCACACGACAGTTATATCTCTCTTTAAAATCCTGCCATTTTCAAAGTCAAAATCATTTTACTCGGTAGAAAATCGCTTTCTTTACCGCTTATTCTGTCATCACAGCAATCGGTTGTATTGCCACAAAATCTATTTTTGTTATGTTGTTGAGACAGGATTTTGTTTTTCATTAAATGTAATAACGATAGGGCAGGGTAAATGGTCAAAGTATCTTTGGAAAAAGAAAAAATAAAGTTTCTACTCCTCGAAGGTGTGCACCAAAGTGCAGTAGAAAATTTAAGAGCTGCGGGTTATACCAATATTGAATATCACAAAGGCGCATTATCGGACGAAGAATTAAAAGAAGCTATCCGTGATGCACGTTTTGTTGGTCTTCGTTCCCGCACTCATTTAACAGAAGAGATTTTTGCTGCGGCTGAAAAATTAGTTGCAGTGGGATGCTTTTGTATTGGTACCAATCAGGTTGATTTAGAGGCTGCTGCCCGTCGTGGTATTCCTGTTTTCAACGCACCTTTCTCAAACACCCGTTCCGTGGCTGAGATGGTGCTTGGCGAATTACTGTTATTACTGCGTCGTATTCCTGAAGCCAATGCGAAAGCTCATCGTGGTGTTTGGGATAAACAAGCCAAAGGCTGTTTTGAAGCACGAGGTAAAAAACTGGGTATTATTGGTTATGGTCACATTGGCACACAATTAGGTATTTTAGCCGAAAGTGTGGGTTTAGATGTCTATTTCTATGATATTGAAAACAAACTGCCATTAGGTAATGCAACGCAAATTCGTCATCTCTCTGAACTGTTGAATATGTGTGACATTGTCAGCTTACATGTGCCAGAAACACCATCAACCAAGAATATGATTGGACATGAAGAAATTCAGCGTATGAAGCCGGGAGCAATTCTTGTCAACGCTTCTCGTGGTACGGTGGTTGATATTCCTGCATTGGCTCAAGCGTTAGAATCAAAACATTTATCTGGTGCTGCGGTTGACGTATTCCCATCAGAGCCGAGTGCAAATAACGATCCTAACGATCCGTTTGTTTCTGAACTTATCAAGTTCGACAATGTGATATTAACACCACATATCGGTGGTTCAACTCAAGAAGCGCAAGAAAACATTGGCTATGAAGTTGCGGGTAAATTAGCGAAATATTCAGATAACGGCTCTACATTATCTGCTGTTAATTTCCCAGAAGTATCACTGCCAAGCCACGGCGACGATGTAAACCGTTTACTGCATATTCATGAAAACCGCCCAGGTATGATGAATAGCATCAATAAAGTGTTTACTGAAGAAAATATCAACGTAGCCGCGCAATATTTACGTACGTCAGGTAACGTAGGTTATGTTGTGATCGATATTACAACACAAACGAAAGCTCAAGCTGAGTTAGTGTTACAAAAACTCAAAGCATTACCGGGAACAATCCGCGCTCGTATGCTTTACTAATTATTAATAAATTATTCGTAATATATTGAAGGCTCGAAATATCGAGCCTTTTTTGTATCTTTTAATCTTTATTTATTGAATTTGTTGCTGCCATAATTGGTAATAGAGTGCTTGGTTTTCTAATAAATGAGAGTGAGAGCCTTCTTCTAATACCTGCCCTTTATCTATTACATAAATATAATCTGAATGCGCTAATGTATTAAGACGGTGCGCAATACTAATTACGGTTCTGTTTTTACAAATCTGAGGTAAATTCGCTAAAATTTGTGCTTCAGACTCATAGTCTAATGCAGATGTTGCTTCATCTAAAATAAGAATACGTGGATTAGTTAATAAGGCTCTAGCAAGTGCAATACGCTGGCGTTGCCCGCCTGATAAATTAGAACCTCTTTCTCCTACTTGTGTATTAAATCCTAAAGGAAGTTGATTAATAAAATCTAAAGCGCCAGCAAGTCGAGCCGCTTCTGTTATTTCTTCTTCACTCGCATTCGGTTTTGATAAACGAATATTTTCAAAAATAGAGCCACTAAATAAAAAGCTCTCTTGTAAAACGATACTCATGCTTTGGCGTAGAGATAAAGGATCAGCGATAGCTAAATCCATGCCATCAATATAAATTTTTCCTTGTTGGGGCGTATAGAAACGTTGAATTAAGCGAGTAAGAGTACTTTTTCCTGAGCCAGAACGCCCTGTAATACCAATAAATTTCCCTGCTGGAATAGATAAAGAAAGTGACTCAATAACATCAGGTGTCTTGTCTGTGTAACGAAAATAGACATTTGAAAAAGTAATGCTCCCTGTTATTTTAGGAACGGTAGCTAATCCTTGGTATTGGTGTTCTGTGGGATTACTTAAAATATCACCAATACGGCGCAAAGAAATGGATGTTTGTTGAAAATCTTGCCAACATTGCGCTAAACGTAAAATAGGTTGTGTAATATGGGCGGCAAATAAATTAAACGCGATAAGTTCACCTACGGTCATTTGTGCATTAATAATGAAATTGACGCCTTGCCATAAAATAATTGCAGTAGTGATCTTATGAATAATAAAAATAAATTGCTGAGCGAATAACGCTTTTTTAGCACCTGAAAAACGTTTATTAATGTGATCGGTCAACTTGTATTGCCACTTTTCTATAAAATGACTTGCTGTCGCCGTCACTTTAATGGTTTCTATGCCATTTATCGCTTCTGTCAGTAGACTAATATTATCTGCGTTGGTTTGATATTCTTGCTTTACCCAATAACGAATGATAGGTCCTAGAATAAGCCAAAATATAAAATAAAGAACTAAAGAACTTAATGTTATCCACGTTAAGGTTGATGAATAAATAAACATCACAAAGATAAACACAGCAATAAAAATAAGATCAAGGACCATCATCAATGCTGAACCAGTAATAAATTGTCTGATATGTGAAAGCTCTTGTATACGAGCAATGATTTGTCCAGATGGGCGTTGAGTAAAAAAATGACTCGGTAAGCGGATGAGATGTTGATACGCTTTTCCTGAAAATTCAGCACTTAATTGACAAGATATAAATGCATATAACTTATCTCGCAAAAAAAGATATATGGGTTCCGTGATAGCAATTAAGACGAATAGACAGCCAAATAGATGTAAATTAGATAAATTTCTCCCCGTTAAAACGGTATCGATAAATTTTTCAAAAATAATGGGATTCACTAAAGCAAAGAGTTGAATGCAACAAGATAAAATAAAAAACAGGAATAATGATTTTTTCTGCTTTAGTATAGAAGGAATAAACCAATTTAGATTAAATTTTGATAATGATGAAGAGGGCTCTTTAGCAATAAGTTGTAATGTATTAAGCTTTTTTTCTTTATCAATGACATGTTCGGTTTTTATATTATTTGTAGGATTTATAATAATTAATGTTTTTTCTTTTGTTTTTTTTAAAATATACCAAGAATCATTTATTTCTATAAGGGTATCGATAATAAGATGCTCATTATAATCGAATAAGCAGAAATCACCTTTTAATTCCAAAAGTTGAATGGCTTCAAGAATATCCCACTTATTAAGATGATCTTCTTTACCCAGGAAATGAATAACTTGCTCTTTTTTTATCTTTCCACTTTGTGTTTTTGAAAAATAAATTAGTCCATCAATAATTGATGAGTGATATTTTTTTTCTTTCTCTAAATTAATATTGTTCATGATATTAAGCACCTTATTATTTTTCTGTTAGTGCGTTATGACGGTAAACTTCTATTGGGCTTAAGAAATAGTCAATAACACGACGTCTATCGATAATAATTTCAGCGACTAAAGACATCCCAGGAGCAAGGTTATATTGTTGATTATTGCTTTCTATCATTTGCGTATTTAGTTCAATTTTTGCGGGATAAACTAAACCTAGCTGCTCATGTTGAACGGAATCTCTGGCGATATTGGTTATATTTCCTTCTAAGGTGCCATAACGAGTGTAAGGAAAAGCATCTATTTTTATCATTGCTTTTTGCCCTACATGAATAAAACCAATATCTTTATTGAGAATATTAACTTCTGCTATATTGTGCTGATTATCAGGAATTATCGTCATCACTTGTTGTGATGGCTGTAAGATACTGCCAAGTGTGTAATTTGTGATTTGTTGTACAGTACCTGTAACGGGAGAACGGACGATTTTTAGCTGTTGTCGTTTTTGGGCATGATTAAGATTTTGGCTATAAATTAATAGTTCACTTTCATACTGTTTATATTTATCATGCCATTCTAATTTTTTCTGTTTCTCTAACTGATCTAAATTTTCATTTAGTTTTTTCTCTTGACTCTTAATAAGTTGATATTCAGCATTCTTAATTGTAATGACTCGGTTTATTTCTAATAATTCTTTTTCATTTTCTAAATATTCCATTTGGCTAATTATTTTTTTTATAAAGAGCTTTTCCTTAAGAATAAAACGTTGTTTAATATTTTCTTTTAATATATTTAATGATAATAGTTCATTATGGATCATGGTTTGATTTTTATTATTCACCTCGATTTCGGCATCAATTAAATTTATATTACTTTCAAATTCATCTTTTTCTTTTTGGTAACTGATAAGAATAGATTTTTTTGTTTTTTCATCTAATTTATTAAAATGATAAAGTTTTTGTGGAGATGTTTCTTGGCTTAATGCTTGATAACGAAGTTTAAGTAACAGCAGACTATCTATTTTTTTCTGTATTCCCTTAACTTCCTCATCAACACCCAGTATATCGAGTGTTAATAATGCATCACCTTGATTTACTTTTTGTCCCTCTTTTACATGAAGGACAGCAAGGCGGCTATGCTCATAAATTTGAATAACTTGAGAATGCCCTGCAACAATAAGTTTACCTGTTGCAGATGATTGCACATTTAATTTACCTAAATAAGCCCACATAAGAAAAGCGATAACACTGAATGAAATAATTGACGCAATATAACGACTATATGGCGTTAAAGGTTTTTCAATAAGTGCAATATGATTAGGGTAGAAATCATAATTAATATTCTTTCTCTTACGCTGAAATACTTTAGAAAGTGCAGATTTTATATTTAGGTTCATACTCAACATCCTTGTTGACGTTGCCAAAGTTTTTTGTAGTGGCTATTTTTTGCAATTAATTCCTTATGTGTTCCTTCTTCAATAAGGTTGCCTTTTTCCAACACAATAATACGATGGCAAGTTCTCACCGTTGAAAGTCGATGAGCAATAATGATAACGGTTCTCTCTTTTGCAATAAGAGGAAGGTGCTCTTGGATAATAGCCTGAGATTCATCATCTAATGCGCTGGTGGCTTCATCAAAGATTAAAATTTTAGGCGAAGATAATAAGGCTCTTGCAATCGCAATACGTTGGCGTTGTCCTCCTGATAAGGATTGTCCTCCCTCTGCAATAATAGTGTCATAACCTAATGGTAGTTTTAAAATAAATTCATGAGCGCCCGTTAGTTTTGCTACGTAAATAACGTCTTCTAAAGAGGCATTTTGTCGAGTGAGTCGGATATTATCAAACACACTGAGATTAAATAAAAAATTTTGTTGTAGAATAATACCTATTTGCTGGCGTACTCTATTTAAATTAAGTTGTGAAAGAGGAATATTATCAAGTGCGACATGACCTGATTGTGGAATATAAAGACCTGAGATCATGCGTGCTAAAGTACTTTTTCCTGATCCTGATGTTCCAACAACACCAATAATTTCATGTCTTTTTATATGTAATGAAATATTATTTAAAATAGCAGGCGTATGATTTTGATAATGAAAACTGACATTATCAAAGGTAATTTCCCCCTTAATATTTGTTTCTAATATTGAACTATTTTGTTCTTTAGGAAGGTTAAGTATATCTTGTAAGTTGTAGATTGCTGTTTTTGTTTTGATATATTTTCCCCAAACATCAATAGCTGTCGCTAAAGGTTGTAAGCAATAGCCAAGTAGCATCGTAAAAGCAATAAGCTGACCTATTGTCATTGAGAGCGAAATAACTTCACAAGCCCCTACCCATAAGAGTAGTGCAACTGTTGTTTTATTTATGAATGACACAATAAAGCGAGATAAATTATCAATATTTTGAAGTTTTTCGTTTTCACCTGTTAGTTTATGAATTTGTGTATACCATTGTTGTGTAAACCTTGGTTCAAGAGAAAGGCTTTTAATTGTCTCAATACCACCTAAGCTTTCAGTAAGAAAGGCTGTATTGACTGCAACTTTTTGATAAAGATGCTGAACTGCAAATTCTATTTTTGGGGCAATTAATTTAGCTAAAATAAGATAAAGAGGAATTGTCGAAATAAATATTAATGTTAGCTTTAGCGATAATATTGCCATTGCAAATATAAATAAAAAAATAAAAGAAGAATCAACAAATAACAGCAACAGCGTTTTTGTTATAAATTCTCGAATAATATCTAATTCTTTTATTCGAGCCACAATGGCACCTGTTTGACGTGATTTAAAATAGCCGATAGGAAGTCTAAATAAATGTTGGGCGAGTTTTAGACTTAACGTTATATCAATTTTATTTGCTGTATGCTGATAAGTATATTCTCGAATTCCTTTTAGTGTTCCTTCTAGAATAGCAATAAAAATCAATCCAATAATTAAAACATCTAGTGTTGATAGAGCCTGATGGATAATCACTTTATCCATAATAATTTGTATTATAAAAGGCGATGTGAGCATTAATAATTGGAGAATGAGTGAGTAAAATAAAATGTTTATAAAGATAAGTTTGTATTTCTTTATTACTGTAAAAAAACATGAGAGACTAAAAAATGGATTTTCTTTAAAACAGAGATAATAGCATTGTGAGATGTTTAATGAATTGAATTGGCTTTGACTTAGGTTTTCTGTTTTATCTGTTTGTATATTATAAATAAGATATGTATTTTTATTTTTTTTTAATAATATAAATGTATTGTTTTTATTATCTAAAAAAATAATGTGATGTTCTATTTTTTTTAAAATAAATGATTTTTTTGTTTTTTTTAGTTTAAATTGATATTCAGTTTCTAATGCGTTTATAGTAGAATCTTTTTTTATTTCTATTTTTCTCTTTTTAGTTAGATTGATAATAATACTAATGCTTTTTATTATGTGACTTTTTGTTTTATTATCCATGACAATAAAATACCTTTTGTATAGCTGAAAATATAAAAAGGTATTTAATATTATTTTTTTTATCAAAAATATAAAAAAACACAGATGATAATCATTAATTTTAATCTAGCACTAATAAAAAACTAAAAATGCCAGATCTTTTCTGGTGTAATAATTTCAGGTAATGGTACATCCCAATTCGCACTAGGAAGGTGAGCAACTTGTTGGCAAGTATGCGCTAATCCCATTGGGTAAAATGATTTTTGTTGCCAGTTTTCTAGTGTTCTATCGTAAAAACCCCCCCCCATACCTAATCGTTGACCTTGTTCATCAAATGCGACAAGTGGGGTAAAAATAATATCGATATTAGAAAGAGGGATCACCGCATTCACATTTAAAGGCGGCTCTGAAATATTAAAGCGATTTTTTACTAATGTAGTAGAAGGTGTGTAGCGTAAAAAAAGGAGGTGATGGCGATGAAAGGGATGCAATACAGGTAAGCAAACTTGTTTATTTAATGCCCATAGCTGGGAGATCAAAGGTGATGTATCAATTTCACCATCAAAAGAAAGAAACAGTGCAATCGTCTGCGCTTGTTTGATTTTAGGGTGAGTAAGAACTTGCTCGCATAGTTTTAGCGCAGCGTCCTGCTGTTGCTCTTGAGTGAGTAAACGTCTCTTTTGGCGGATAGACTTGCGTATTTCATCTCTTTGCTGAAAAAGTGAGGCTTCTATCATTCATCAACCCATCAGTAAGTCGTTAGTGTTAATGATGAAGTATCATTAACATCAATTTATTACACTTTAGAGGTAAAAAAGAGAAAAGCCAAGATTGGGTAAGGGAAAAGGGTATAAAAAAAGTTCTAAACATTAAGCATTTATAAAATACTCAGTGTTTAGAACTTAAATGGAGGTCTCCAAGATGCCGCCGCAAGCTGTAACCCTTGAACCCATGGTCCAAGGTGAACATAGTGTTGCTGCCATTAGGCTGCCTGAACGAATCGGGTATGCTCACAAGCAACAGATCACCACGTTCTATGTGTTTCGAATATCGGCTCAGGGGACTGGCCCGCTGGCAAACATCTCAGAGAAATTTGGTGGGTGCGTTAAGCACCTTATCTATGAACTATTGTATTATTTTAATTGTAGAAAGCAACCTATTATCTGTGAATTTCGTGGTGTACGCGTGCTTTCTGAACAAATCTACTTCGCAGTTGAAAAAGTGCGATCATGATGCTTGCCTTGATCGTGTAAAGCTTGTTCAATGGATTGTTGTAGCATTTTTATCTTCTCTTCCATGTTGTAGGCATAGTCTCTGGTTTTTAACTTTTCTTCTGCCAACTCATGACTCATATTTAATGCCACGATAAAAATTAAGTGCTCTGTGTTGGAAACACCACTGCGTTCTTTGAGATCTTGTAATCGTTGTTCCAGTTCAGCAGCAGAAGCCAGTAAAGCATCTCTTTGTTCTGGTGGGCAATTGACACGTAATGAGCGCCCAAAAATTTGAAGATCAACGGGTTGTGCGGACATGATTCCTTCCTGACATAAAATCTGTGCTACGTGTTTAGTAGTGTATACGGTTATAACGCTGTATTAAACGCTATTACTGCAAAAATTCCAATGATTAACATGGCTTAACTGGTACAGCGACTTCTATTGATGGTAGCATATCTTGAACTATTCCCCTAAATGCGACGTTTATTCTTATGTCAAAACAGAACACATTACCGAATTATCAAACTATTGATGCATTATTACAGCAACATACAGTGCCTTTAACCGCGGCTGAAATGCATGGTTTGATTACAGGATTTATTTGCGGTGCAGTGCGCGATAACAGTTGGAAAACCTTATTACACGATTTGACTAATGAGGGTTTAGCTTTTCCTAAAACGTTATCAGAGCCACTTGAAGAGCTTTATCACATCACCTATGAACAGCTCGATGACAGTGTGTTCAACTTCTCTATGTTAGTGCCTGACGAATCTGAATCTGTTTTTCTAAGAGCCGATGCCCTTGCGGGATGGGTTAATCATTTTCTTTTAGGTCTGGGTGTTGCTCAACCTAAGTTGTCTGATCATAAAGAATTGACTGAAGTGATTACTGATTTGCGTAATATTGGTGCGCTAGGTTATGAAGAAGACGAAAACCAAGAAGAACTTGAAGATGCACTTGAAGAAGTCAGTGAATATGTAAAAGTATCCGTTCAACTTTGTTATATCACTTTTGTCGCTCCAAAAGACAAAGGAAATGACAAACAAAATGAGCAACGTGTACTACATTAATTTCATCATTAATTAGATAACCATAAAGATAAATGAAAGACAGGAGTGGGTATGAATAAGCAAGAATTTTTATCCCGTCGTCAGGCATTATTAGCTCAAATGAAGCCTGCGAGTGCAGCTATCTTTTTTGCCGCACCACCAGCGCAACGTAATGCCGATAGTGAGTATCCTTATCGCCAACATAGTGATTTCCTTTATCTAACTGGTTTCAGCGAGCCTGAAGCTATTCTTGTGCTGATTAAAAGTGATGAAACACATAATCACAGTGTGCTTTTTAATCGCGTTAGAGATTTAACCGCTGAAATTTGGTTTGGTCGTCGCCTTGGACAAGAAGCTGCACCTGAAAAATTAGGTGTTGATAAGGCGCTACCTTATGAAGATGTTGGTGAGCAACTGTACCAATTATTAAACGGGTTAGATGTTGTTTATCATGCTCAAGGTGAATATGCGTTTGCTGATGAGATAGTCTTTGGTGCATTAGAAACCTTAAGAAAAGGTTCTCGCCGTAACTTAAAAGCACCACAAACTATCATTGATTGGCGTCCAATTGTTCATGAGCAACGCCTATTTAAATCTGATTTTGAACTTGAATTACTGCGTAAAGCTGGAAAAATTACCGCATTAGCACATACGCGTGCGATGCAAAAATGTCAGCCGGGTATGTATGAATATCAACTTCAAGGTGAGATTGAACATGAGTTTACCTCTCATGGTGCGCGTTTCCCTTCGTATAATAGTATTGTCGGCAGTGGTGAAAATGGTTGTATTTTGCACTACACCGAAAACGAAACCAAAATGCGTGATGGGGATTTAGTTCTTATTGATGCAGGCTGTGAATATGAAGGTTATGCCGGTGATATCACCCGTACTTTCCCTGTTAATGGTAAATTTAGCCGTCAACAACGTGAAATTTATGACATAGTCTTAAAATCCATCAATGTTTCTTTGGAATTGTACAAACCTGGTACAAGTATCAAAGAAGTCACTGAGCATGTCGTGTATATCATGGTCGAAGGACTGGTTAAACTGGGCATTATGCACGGTGAAATCGAGCATCTTATTGAGACAAAAGCCTATCAGCGTTTCTTTATGCATAGCTTAAGCCATTGGCTAGGTCTTGATGTTCATGATGTTGGACATTATGGCACGGAGCGTGACCGCATTTTAGAACCTGGCATGGTACTGACCATTGAACCGGGACTTTACATTGCACCAGATGCAGATGTGCCACAAGAGTATCGTGGCATTGGTATTCGCATTGAAGATGACATTGTTATCACGGAAACAGGCAATGAGAATTTAACGGCATCTGTCGTTAAAGATCCTGATGAAATTGAAGCTCTGATGGCAGGAAAAATTTAAGGCTAAAATCAGCATGAATGTGATTATTGTGGGTGGTGGAATGGCAGGTGCGACATTAGCACTTGCACTCTCTGCATTAAATAAAGGTAAGATTTCAATTTCGTTAATTGAAGCAAGAGAGCCTGACAATGGGCACCCTGGGTTTGATGCAAGAGCGATCGCATTAGCACATGGAACAGCGAAACGGTTAGAGCAAATCGGGCTTTGGTCAACATTAAAACCTTTTGTCACTCCCATTAATCATGTTCATGTCTCTGATAAAGGTCATTGTGGTTTTGTTAATATTCATGCACAAGACTATGATATCTTAGCACTGGGTTATGTTATTGAATTGCATGATGCTGGGCGTCAGCTTTTTGCTAAGTTAAAAAAACAATCTAATATCACGCTTTATTGCCCTGCTAAAGTTGAACAAGTTCAACGTAATATCGATTCTGTTGAGGTAACACTTGATGATGGTACGCAATTATCGGGTGATTTACTGATTGCTGCTGATGGTACTCATTCACCTATTGGTCACCAGTGCCATATTCAATGGCAACGAGAGCCTTATCATCAAGTGGCTGTGATCGCTAATGTCAAAACAGAAATTGATCCTCAAGGCAAAGCTTTTGAGCGTTTTACGGAGTTTGGTCCATTAGCCATGTTACCAATGAGTGAAGGGCGTAGCTCATTAGTATGGTGTCATCCTATTGAAAAATTGGATGAAGTTTCACAGTGGGATGATGAAACAACTATCGCGCATTTACAGCGTGACTTTGGCTGGCGTTTAGGAAAGATAGAGCATATTGGTAAGCGAAATTGCTACCCTTTAGCGCTACAAAAAGCCAATCAAATTATTGGTCATCGTTTAGCGTTAGTTGGAAATGCCTCGCAAACACTTCATCCTATTGCAGGACAAGGTTTTAACCTTGGTTTACGTGATGTTATGGCACTTGCCAATACGATCACCCAAGCGATTAATGCCAATACTGATATTGGTAGTTATCGAGTACTCTCTCAATATCAACAACTTCGCCAACAAGATAGAGAAAAAACAATCTCTATTACTGATGGGTTGGTGAAAGTGTTTGCAAATCGTTGTGTGCCACTGATTGTTTCTCGCAACTTAGGGCTAATGACGATGGAATTACTCCCAATGATGAGAGATAAATTGGCGCATCAAACACTTGGCTGGACAGACTAGAGCGTGTTGATCTTTGATGGTCAATTTTTATTCGAATTAAATATAGTCGCTTTTTAGGATACTTTTATTATGAAATCATTTGATGTTGTTATTGCTGGTGGTGGAATGGTTGGGCTTGCATTAGCCAGCGGATTACACGGGTGTGGATTACGTATAGCGATAATAGAAAATCACCCAGTAACGACGCTTTTTCACCCACAAGATGATTTTTCATTACGCGTATCTGCTATTAATACAGCCAGTGAAATGCTGCTGAAAAAATTAGGTGTTTGGGAAAATTTGCAAGCATTACGAACAGCACCTTATCAAGGTATGGAAGTTTGGGATCAAGATAGCTTTGGCCGTATTGAGTTTTCAGCACAAAAAGAAGGATTCAGCCACTTAGGCTCTATTATCGAAAATAACCTTATTCGTGAAGTGCTTTGGCAAAAATGTGAAAGCCATAGTGATATTACCTTCTATTCATCAACGCAAATTGAGCGTGTGGTGTGGGGGGAAAACGATGCTTTCATTACCCTTAATGATGGTGAAATGTTAACCGCAAGACTTGTTGTGGGCGCTGATGGTGCTAATTCATGGCTACGTAAACATGCTGATATTCCACTGACGTTTTGGGACTATGAACATCACGCATTAGTTGCCACTATTCGTACCGAACAACCTCATGAAAATGTTGCGCGCCAAGTTTTTCATGGCGAAGGTATTTTGGCATTTCTGCCTCTTTCTGATCCTCATACTTGTTCTATTGTTTGGTCTTTACCAAGCAACCTTGCTGAACGTTATAAAAGCGCAGAAAAAAGCTTATTTGAGCGCACATTGGGTGTGACCTTTGATATGCGTTTAGGTCAATGTGAATTAATAAGTGATCGCATGACCATACCATTAACAGGTCGTTATGCTCGCCAATTTGCCGCTCCTCGCTTAGCGTTACTAGGCGATGCTGCTCATACAATCCACCCTTTAGCTGGACAAGGTGTTAACCTTGGTTTTATGGATGTTGCAGAGTTAATTGGTGAAATTCGCCGCTTAAAAGCTGAAGGTAAAGATTTTGGTGAATATCTCTATTTGAGACGATTTGAACGTCGCCGCAAACATGCAGCCGCGGTGATGTTGGCAAGTATGCAAGGATTTCGTGAACTTTTTGCTGGCAATAACCCCGTTAAAAAACTGGTTCGAGATATCGGTCTTTCGTTAGCGGATAGTTTACCGGGGGTAAAACCTAAGTTACTTGAGCAAGCAATGGGACTTTCTGATTTACCTGAGTGGTTAAGTAATAAAAATTTCACTTCAGTTGAAAAAATCTAATTTCTCTCTTATTTCACATTACTTTTATTTATATCTGACTGAAGAAATAGAACTAAAAAAATCTATTTTTTCAGTCTATTCTTTGCACTAATTCCCTTTTTTCAGTAATTCCTCGCTAAAAATGAGCGCTGATACGCATAATTGCAATCATTAGTTCTGCATACCCATATGTCTACATTATGATTAAGAGACACAATACCCTATTTTAACTTATGGTTTATTTTTTCTCACAATGCTAAGTTCAAGGGGATGGTATCGTTTGCGTTGTACGTTAATTGCTCGTATTTGTTAAATCAATGTTTAAAAATAAACTTAAGTTTGAGATTAACACTATGATTTCAAATCAAGTTTAATTTTATATTTAACAAATTACGTTCTCTGAATAATCTAAAGTAAAAGTAGAAAGAGGGAAGAATGGCAAAACAGACTCCGTTGTATGATGAGCACGTAGCCTGCGGTGCTCGTATGGTCGATTTTCATGGTTGGATGATGCCTTTGCATTATGGCTCCCAAATAGATGAACATCATATTGTACGTCGTGATGCAGGTATGTTTGATGTTTCTCATATGACCATTGTTGACTTACATGGCTCACAAGTTAAAGATTTTCTACGTTATTTATTAGCGAATGATATCGCTAAACTCACCGAAAAAGGTAAGGCGCTTTATACCGGTATGCTAAATGCATCAGGTGGTGTAATTGATGATCTTATCGTCTATTACTTTGATGACTCTTTCTATCGTCTCGTTGTGAATTCTGCCACTCGTGAAAAAGATCTCGCGTGGATTGAACAACATGCTTCAGATTATGTGGTTGATATCACTGTTCGTGACGACTTAGCATTAATCGCTGTTCAAGGTCCTCATGCACAAGAGAAAGTACAAAGCTTATTAAGCGAAGCGCAACGCCAAGTCGTTTCTGCTATGAAGCCTTTCTATGGTGTAGAGCTTGGAGACTTGTTTATTGCGACAACGGGCTATACCGGTGAAGCTGGCTATGAAATCGCAATGCCAAAAGAGCAAGCAGTCGATTTTTGGAAAAAATTATTAGCTGTGGGAGTTAAACCCGCAGGATTAGGTGCAAGAGACACATTACGCCTAGAAGCGGGAATGAACCTCTATAGCCAAGAGATGGATGAAACGATTAATCCACTTGAAGCAAATATGGGATGGACGATTGCATGGGCACCAGAAGATCGTCAATTTATTGGTAGAGAAGCATTAGAAAAATTACGCGCAACAGGCACAGATAAACTTGTTGGTCTTGTAATGCGAGAGAAAGGTGTGTTGCGTGCTGGCACTGCCGTACACTTTACTGATGATTTAGGCGAGTTAAGAGAAGGTATTATTACAAGTGGTACTTTTTCGCCTACATTAGGCTTTAGTATTGCATTAGCAAGAGTTCCAGCAGGTATAAAAGATAGCGCAATTGTATTAATGCGTAATCGTGAGATGCCAGTAGAAGTGGTAAAACCTGGTTTTGTTCGTTCAGGTAAAGCATTGGTATAACACGTACAATTATTTTAAATGGAGAGTAAGGTCAATGAGTCAAATACCTAGTGAATTAAAATACGCACAATCTCATGAGTGGATCCGTTCAGAAGGCAATGGTGAATACACTATCGGTATTACTGAACATGCACAGGAATTATTAGGTGACATGGTGTTTGTTGATCTACCAGAAGTGGGTAGAGAAGTCGCAGCTGGTGATGATTGTGCGGTAGCGGAATCAGTAAAAGCAGCATCAGATATTTACGCACCATTATCGGGTGAAATTATCGCAGTAAATGAAGAGTTAGATGGTTCTCCAGAACTGGTGAACAGTGCGCCTTACGGAGAAGGTTGGTTATTTCGCATTAAAGCAAATAATGAAAGCGAATTAGATGACTTACTTGATGCCGCCGGTTATCAAGAGCTGGTAGATAGCGAAGAGTAAAACGAAGCGCCCCGTCAAATCAATGTCGGGGCGTTTTTATTTGTTAGCTTGTTATCGTAATGCTATCTCAACGCGCTTTAAGCCTTGTGCTATTTACCTATCCATTCATAGTGAATTCAGGAAATTACTTGCAATGACACAGACTTTAAATCAGTTAGAGTATCGCGATGAATTTATTCATCGCCATATTGGCTCATCACCAGAACAGATTAAAGAGATGCTCAGTGCTGTTGGCGTCTCCTCATTAAATGAATTAACTCAAAAAATTGTTCCAGATAATATTCAATTAGAAACACCACCGAATGTGGGTGCAGGGGCAACAGAGCAAGAAGCCTTGGCTGAATTAAAAGCGATCGCCAGCCAAAATAAACGTTTTACTTCTTACATTGGAATGGGTTACGCACCTTCTGTATTGCCTCCTGTGATTTTACGTAATTTATTAGAAAATCCAGGTTGGTATACCGCTTATACACCTTATCAGCCAGAAGTTTCTCAAGGTCGTCTAGAATCACTATTGAATTTCCAACAGGTTACAATTGATTACACGGGAATGGATCTCGCTTCCGCATCGTTGCTAGATGAAGCAACGGCCGCAGCTGAAGCAATGGCAATGGCAAAACGTGTAAGCAAATTGAAAAATGCGGATCGTTTCTTTGTCGCTGATGATATTCACCCTCAAACCTTAGATGTTGTCAGAACGCGTGCAGATACTTTTGGTTTTGAGGTTGTTGTTGATAAAGCTGAAAAAGTATTAGAGCTTGAAGGTGTCTTTGGTGTGCTATTACAACAAGTCGGCACAACGGGCGAAGTTCATGATCACAGCAAGTTATTAGCCGCACTAAAAGAGCGCAAAATAATTACCAGTGTTGCCGCTGATTTAATGGCGCTGGTGGTTCTCACTGCGCCAGGTCATCAAGGTGCTGATATCGTATTAGGTTCAGCGCAACGTTTTGGTGTCCCTATGGGTTACGGTGGCCCACATGCGGCATTCTTTGCTTGTCGTGATGAATATAAACGTGCGATGCCGGGTCGTATTATTGGTGTCTCTCGCGATGCTGCGGGTAATCGTGCATTACGTATGGCGATGCAAACGCGTGAACAGCATATTCGTCGTGAAAAAGCGAACTCGAATATTTGCACATCCCAAGTTTTACTTGCCAATATCGCGGCTATGTATGCGGTTTATCATGGGCCAGAGGGGTTAAAAACCATCGCTCAACGTATTCATCGTTTAACGGATATTTTAGCTGCGGGTTTACAACAAAACGGTATGGTATTACGCCATAAAACTTGGTTTGATACATTAACGATTGATACCGCAGATAAAGCCGCTGTATTACAACGTGCTAAAGATGCCGAAATTAACTTACGTACCGATATTGTGGGTGCTGTAGGTGTAACACTAAGCGAAATTACAACGCGTGAAGATGTATTAAAGCTTGTTGAAATTATCAGTGGTAAAGCATTCACTGGTGATATTGATGCACTTGATAAACAAGTTGCCTCCTCATCAGTATCAATTCCTGCTTCTATGCAACGTAAAGACACTGTGCTGACACATGAAAACTTTCATCAGTATCACAGTGAAACAGAAATGATGCGCTATATGCATCGTTTAGAAAATAAAGACTTAGCATTGAATCAAGCGATGATCCCATTAGGATCATGTACGATGAAACTTAATGCTGCTGCTGAAATGATCCCTATTACATGGCCTGAATTTACAGAGCTACATCCATTCTGCCCAGCCTATCAAGCGAAAGGCTATCAAGTGATGATTGGACAACTGTCCAATTGGCTTGCTGCATTAACGGGTTATGATGCGATGTGTATGCAACCAAACTCGGGTGCGCAAGGTGAATATGCGGGCTTATTAGCGATTCGTCGTTATCACCAAAGCCGTGGTGAAGGTGCGCGACATATCTGCTTGATCCCAAGTTCAGCACACGGTACTAACCCTGCTTCTGCTCATATGGCTGGCATGACAGTGGTGGTGGTCGGTTGTGATGATAACGGCAATATCGATATTGCAGACTTAAAAGCCAAAGCAGAAAAACATCAAGCTGAACTCTCTTGTGTGATGGTGACATACCCATCAACGCATGGTGTTTATGAAGAAGGTATTCGTGAAGTTTGTGAAATCATTCATCAATATGGCGGACAAGTTTATCTTGATGGTGCCAATATGAATGCGCAAGTGGGGATCACAACACCGGGCTTTATTGGTTCTGATGTTTCTCACTTAAACTTACATAAAACCTTCTGTATTCCTCATGGTGGAGGTGGTCCAGGAATGGGGCCTATTGGCGTGAAATCACATTTAGCGCCATTTGTACCAGGTCATTCTGTTGTTGAAATGGAAAATGTCACTACACAAGGTGCTGTTTCTGCGGCTCAATTTGGTAGCGCTTCAATACTACCGATTAGTTGGATGTATATTCGTATGATGGGCGCACAAGGGCTTAAACAAGCAAGCCAAGTGGCAATCTTAAATGCGAACTATATCGCACAACGTTTGAAAAATGATTATGACATTCTTTATGCTGGCGCTGATGGTTATGTCGCACATGAATGTATTATCGATATTCGCCCATTAAAAGCGAATTACGGTATCAGTGAAATGGATGTGGCTAAGCGTTTAATTGACTATGGATTCCACGCTCCAACTATGTCATTCCCTGTTGCGGGCACATTAATGATTGAGCCAACAGAGTCTGAAAGTAAAGTTGAAATTGATCGCTTTATTGAAGCTCTGCTTTCTATTCGTGCTGAAATTGCACAAGTAGATAAAGGTGTATGGCCAATTGATGACAATCCATTAGTTAATGCACCTCACACACAATATGAATTAGTGCAAGAGTGGTCACATAGTTATAGTCGTGAATGTGCGGTGTTCCCAAGTGAAGCAACGAAACAAAGCAAGTATTGGCCAGCGGTTAAACGTCTGGATGATGTATATGGCGACCGCCATTTACATTGTTCATGTGCGCCAATTAGTGACTATGAATAAGCTTTAATCTAGCTATATTCTTAAATTTAAATACCGATGGTTAAGTTAGCCATCGGTATTTTTTATTTAACAAATTCAGCATTGAATAGATTACTTCAGCCAGCCTTTTTTCTGTGCCTCTAATAATTGAGGGTAGAGATATTGCCAAAATTCAGGCCACTGTTTTTCAATAAACAGATTACGTGCTAATACTTGCTCTAAGCGGATATTATTTTCGACCCAGCTTTGACCTTTATTATGTAAATTCATCAGCATCGGCATGGTGCGATCAAGAATATTAGCAAACTGAGATTCAGGTGTTTCAGCCGCATCATATTCCAGCCATAAATTGAGGAAATATTCACTTTGTGGGGAAGGCAATAAAGAGAAAATACGTTTTGCGGCTTTTTGCTCGTGCTCTTTAATCGCTTCGCGAGCGGCAACGTCATAAACCATCACATCGCCAGCATCTATTTCGACGATATCGTGAACAAGGGCTAATTGAATAGCTCGTCCCATATCAATGTCACCCGCGTAAGGCTGAAAACTCATTGCTGCAACGGCAAAGTGCCAACTATGTTCTGCGGTATTTTCGGAACGACTATTGTCTAATACATTATTTTTACGATAAACACGTTTTAGTTTATCTAACTCCATAATAAAGTTAATAGTATCAGAGAAGGGGCCAAATGCCCCTTTTGGTAATTGTGTCATAAAAGTCCGTATTGGTTATGATAAATAAGAATTACTCTTCTTCTAAAGAATAAGGCAGTGGTTTAATGGATAAACGACTGATGTTATCGTCTTGAACTCGAAATACACTATCTGGCTCCATATCGTTATTCATAACAACTTCAGCCAAAATAGTATTATCAGCCATACGTACAGCGCTTAATACCGTTCCTGTTTTACGCCATTTATCTTCGCCTAATTGCCATTCAACGCTACCACCAATCTCTGGCAATTCAGTACCACCACCTGATAACAAATACATAGCACGTTTATTTGCGCCTCTGAATTTCGCACGAGATACCATCTCTTGCCCAGTATAACAGCCTTTTTTAAAGCAGATACTCAGCGGTAATGCTTGCAGATTTGTTGCTTGAGGTAAGAATTGCTCAATATTTGGAGTATCAATAATAGGATATCCAGCCTCAATATCTAAGGCTAACCATTGCTCACTATTACTGGTTTCTGCTTTTAATGTTGTTGCAAGATTTTTTGCTGTTTCTTCGTCTGTTACGATTAAAAAGCGTTCAGTAGGTAAAGGTAATTGCAGAATATAAGTATTATCGTGATTAACCACTTCGTTTGCTTTACGAGGGATATTTGGAAAGTAATCTGCTAATGCAAGAGCAGCACCTTGCCCTGCTAATCCTAATAAAACGCTATCTGTATTTTCAGCTAAGGTTACTTTTGAAAATACAGCATATTTTTTTAATTCAGCAAGTTGTTTTTGTGCGACATTTTTACGCAAAATATAAGCAAAACCCTCTTGCTGGTGGAATAAGCGAAGTGTACTCCACATTTTACCTTTTGCTTCACAGTGTGCAGACAATGTATGTGTTGTTGTTGGAAGTGCTGCAATATCCGTTGTTAGTTGACCTTGTAGATATTTTTCACTGTCAGCACCTGTTGCTGTTATCAGTGACCATTCATCTAAAGAAACCAGTGTTAATGGCAAATTGATTGCTGCATGAGGGCGTTTAGCCTGAGTAGAATTTTGAGTCATGATGTCACCAGCTATTAAATTAATCAGATACATCAGTTATGGTAAAAGAGTGGCAAGACAATGCAAGTCATTATTATTTTTAACGCACAGAAAATGAACTTGATAAATAACAAATGAAAGCATGTTCAATAGGTTGTCTATGAGACTAAACCTGCAAACTGTGATCATTTTGATGTTAAAAATTTTGCGATAAGACTATTATCAATGCTAGGAAGAAATAGTGGTATTTCTTGATTTGAACAATGTAAAGAGCAGAGTATGACTATCGATATAGAGAATAAAGCACGAATTAACTGGGCATGTCGTCGTGGAATGCGTGAACTGGATATTTCTATCATGCCTTTTTTCGAGAATGAGTACGATACGCTATCTGATAACGATAAAGCACTTTTTGTTCGTTTACTAGAGTGTGCAGATCCTGATTTATTTAACTGGTTAATGAATCATGGGCGCCCTGATGATGATGCGCTCTATTATATGGTGAAATTAATCCAAGATCGCAATAAAGCTAGAATGGCGGAGATCGTTGATAAATATTAATAAAATAGATTATCAAATCAACGATAGGATTAAATAGTAATTAAGATTGATTAAAAATGACGCCTTTATTTTCTCATCAAATAAAGGCGTTTTCATTTTTTATGTGAAAATTTAATAATATTAAGGATACTCTAAAATTTACTGAAATAAAAAATGTAGTTGCGTTAAATTTGCGCACTACCTCTAAAAATGATCGCTTAAATCGTCTTTTTTTGATGTTTTTCGCTTTATACTTAATAAATCAGGTATGCTGACTTTATTAAAACAGCGATTAAGAAAGAATAGAAATTTCGTACTTATTATTAAGTTATATTTTTTTAATACATATTAAATCGAAAAAGTAACAATAAATAATTAAGCTAAAATATAAGATAAACTATTTGCAAGGTTAAGGAAGAAGTTACATTATAAATAGATTGGTCTTTATTATCTTTAACTTATTTATATTCGTATAGAATTATAGCAGGAGTTAATATAACTCGTGATTTTATGGAAATCGCACCTCACAGTATCATGGTTTACTCAACTCTTCTCAACAGTTGCTTATGTTGCCTTTGAGATCGGTTTACTGTTGTATCCATGGCCTCCTGATTTTATTTATGTTTGGGTTCCATTGTTACTTTTCTTGATAGGTGGTTGGTATTTCACACAAAAGAATATTAGTCGTATCAAAGGGGATTTTATTTTATTGAATGGCAACCGAATTCAATGGAAACTGCATGAATGGCAAATAACAAAACGCCCTTGGATCAGCCGTTTTGGTGCTCGAATAACGTTAACCTCTATTCTAAATAAAAAGCAAATCACGTTATGGGTTGCTTTTGATAGTATGACTGAAAATGAGTGGCGTAACTTTTCTCAGTTATTGATGCAATATCCAGATATTTAATATCTGGATATTAAATTTATAAATTTTCTTCTACTTCACGTAGAATTTGCATACACCATTGTGATAAACGTTCATCAGTTTCTTCAAATTGGTTTACGTCATCTAATGCAAGACCAACAAAATGTTTACCATCATCAGATAAAGGTTTTGGGCTGACAAATTCATACCCATCAACAGGCCAGAACCCAATAAACTTAACACCACTTGGTAATAAATGATGGTAGAGCATACCCAGCGCATCAAGAAACCATTCGCTGTAATCAACTTGATCACCCATCCCATACATTGCAATAAGCTTATTTTTTAAATTTAATGTCGGCAATGTATCCCAAATATTGAGCCAATCTTCTTGGATCTCACCAAAATCCCAAGTTGGAATACCTAAAATAAGGATGTCATATTGTTCCATAAGCGTGATATCACACTCTTGAACATTATGAAGATCAACGAACTCTTCACCGAGAATATCACGAATTTTTTCTGCTGCCATTTCGGTGTAACAAGTGCTGGAACCGTAAAATAGACCAATTTTCATAAAGGTTTTTAGGATATTTTTGCCAATAAAGGTCACTATTGTACCAGAAAAATTTTTTTATAAGGCATAATGTAAAGGCGATAAGCTAAAGAGAGGGAGAGTAAGACTGTGTCACAAACCAAATTATCGACAAAAAAGACAACTTATATCAATGAAGATACTGATATTATCATTGAACAATTTCTCGACAATATTTGGTTAGAGCAAGGCTTATCTGCAAATACGCTCAGCTCTTATCGCTTAGACTTACAAGCATTAGGGCAATGGCTTGCACATCACCAATTAGACTGGTTATCAGTCACTACTTTGGATTTGCAATCCTTTCTCGCAACGCGTTTAGATGAAGGCTATAAAGCCAGTAGTGCCGCGCGTCTACTCAGCACAATGCGTCGATTATTCCAGTATCTGTATCGTGAAAAATTACGTTTAGATGACCCAAGCTCATTACTGTCAACACCTAAGCTTCCTAAGCGTTTACCAAAAGATTTAAGTGAGCGACAAGTTGATGATTTACTCAATGCCCCTTGTATTGATGAGCCACTTGAATTGCGCGATAAAGCAATGCTTGAAGTCCTTTATGCATGTGGGCTTCGTGTTTCTGAATTAGTGGGATTATCCCTCTCTGATATCAGCTTACGACAAGGCGTACTACGTGTTATTGGTAAGGGCGATAAAGAACGATTAGTTCCTTTAGGTGAAGAAGCTATTTACTGGCTGGAGCAATATCTGCAATATGGAAGACCCACTTTAATGCAAGGAAAAACAGACGATATTGTTTTTCCTAGCTTAAGAGGGCAAAAAATGACACGCCAAACATTTTGGCATCGGATAAAACATTATGCAGTGATAGCAGGGATCGATACGGAAAAACTATCACCTCATGTGTTGCGTCATGCATTTGCGACACATCTCTTAAATCATGGAGCAGACTTGCGTGTTGTACAGATGTTATTGGGGCACAGTGACCTCTCTACAACACAGATTTATACCCATGTTGCAACAGAACGCTTGAAAGCGCTTCATCAGCAACATCATCCAAGGGGATAGCCGCTAAAGAGCAGGCGTTAAATAGGAATTCAAATGAAAAAGAAATTATTCTGGTTGCCAATATTATTAAGCATGGTGTCAATGCCTGTGCTTGCTGACAATGCCTCAATTGAAGCGCAACTGGCTAAAATGCAAATTAAAGCAGAAAGTATCCAACCTACACCGATTGTTGGGTTAAATGCGGTGTTATCAGACAAAGGTATTTTTTATATTACGGATGATGGTAAGTATCTAACAGCGGGCCCTATTTATAATATCAGTAATGGTGAGCCAGTCAGTATTGCCAATCAAATTATTATGAAAAAAGTAGATTCACTTAAAAATGAAATGATTGTCTATAAAGCACAAAATGAACGCCATGTGATCACTATTTTTACTGATATTAGTTGCCCCTATTGCCAAAAACTTCATCAAGAAGTACCCGAATTGAATAAACAAGGAGTGACAGTACGCTATTTAGCGTTTCCTCGTAATGGCATTAGCAACAATATTGTGAGCAAAGAAATGAATGCTGTGTGGTGTAGTGGCTTCCCTAATAAATCATTAGACAGTGCATTTAAAGGTGACAAAATTATTGCGATTGATGATTGCAAAAAAATCAATATCAATGAACATTTTAAATTAGGCACTATGATGGGGATCCAAGGCACACCTGCTATTGTATTACCTAATGCTAGTATTTATGGTGGATATATTTCTGCACAAAACCTTGTTGAATTATTAGATAAAAAAGAGAAGTAATTACGTTTTATGGTCACTATTGAACCGACATTGCGTCGTCGAATTGCACAGGCAACTCAATTACCAGATAACTTAGATCCCTTATTACGACAAATTTATGCTAATCGTGGAATAACCTCTGAAGTTCAACTAGAACGATCGTTAAAAGGCTTACTTCATTATCAAGCATTAACAGGAATAGAAACGGCAATTTCATTACTGATTGATGCATTACAGCAACAATCTCGTATTGTTATTGTTGGCGATTTTGATGCTGATGGTGCAACAAGTACCGCACTTGCGATTAAAGCATTACGCCAAATGGGATTTAAGCAGGTTAGCTATCATATTCCTAATCGCTTTGATGATGGTTATGGTTTAAGCCCTCAAGTTGTTCATGACGTTGCTAAAAAAGGGGTTGATCTCATTATCACTGTGGATAATGGAATTTCCTCTTTTGAAGGTGTAGATGCGGCTCATGAATATGGTATTCGTGTCCTCGTTACCGATCACCATCTACCGGGACAAACCTTACCTGCCGCTGATGCGATTATTAATCCTAATCTGACAGATTGTTCTTTTTTATCTAAATCATTAGCAGGTGTTGGCGTTACTTTTTATTTAATGACGGCATTAAGAGCTGAATTAGAAAAACAAGGCTGGTTCGAGCAACAAAACTTAACTCGCCCAAATATGGCGGATTTTCTCGATTTAGTTGCACTAGGCACAGTGGCAGACGTTGTTCCTCTTGATGAAAATAACCGTATTTTTGTTTATGAAGGATTACGCCGAATTAGAGCTGGACGTTGTTGTGTGGGTATTAAAGCGTTAACAGAAGTGTCTCGTAAAGAACTATCTCAATTGGTTAGTAGTGACTTAGGTTTTTCTTTAGGGCCTCGCTTAAATGCAGCAGGGCGTCTAGATGATATGTCGGTGGGGGTTGCTTTACTCTTAACTGACAATATTGGTACTGCTCGTGAAATTGCCAATGAACTTGATGGATTAAATCAAACTCGGCGTGAAATTGAAGCGGGAATGCAAGAAGAAGCCTCAACCATTTTTCGCCAGTTTATGGGCACTCAACATGATTTACCTAATGGTTTAGCGATATATCATCCCGAATGGCATCAAGGCGTTGTGGGTATTTTAGCCTCTCGTATTAAAGAGAAATTGCATCGTCCTGTTATTGCGTTCGCACCTAGTGGTGATGGTCTGTTAAAAGGCTCTGGTCGTTCAATTAGTGGCGTACATTTGCGAGATGCCTTAGAGCGGTTAAATACATTAAATCCGGGGTTGATGGTGAAATTTGGTGGGCATGCAATGGCAGCAGGGCTTTCACTTGAAGAAGATAAATTCCCTTTATTTCAGCGTCATTTTTCGTCTTTAATGGCAGAGTTGGTTTCTGACGAGCAATTGCAAGGCGTTATTTTATCTGATGGTGAGCTAACAGAAAACCAGCTATCACTACCAATTGCGGAAATGCTAAGAGAAGCAGGTCCGTGGGGACAAGCTTTTCCAGAGCCTTTATTTGACGGTAAATTCACGTTATTACAGCAACGTATTGTGGGTAGTAAGCATTTAAAAATGATGCTTCAGCCCGTAAATAGCCATCTTATGATTGATGCTATTGCCTTTAATGTTGATATTAATATGTGGCCTGATAACAGCATTAAAATGGTTGAGCTAGCGTATCGATTAGATGTGAATGAATTTAGAGGGCAACGTAATGCTCAATTGCTTGTTGAGCATATTTGGCCTTGTTAATGCGAATAAATTAAACAATTTACCGTGATATAGAGAGTCACGTTGTTATGGTAACAACTATCTGATAGACAGTTGTATATAAATGCTATAAACCCGCTGATATATCCGTTACAATATGCGGTTCAAAATTTATTCCAATTGTTTTTGAAAACAACATAAAGACGAAAAAATATGTTTGAAATCAACCCCGTAAAACACCAAATTGAAGAAGTCTCTGAAAGAACGAATGTTCTCAGGGGGTATCTTTGACTATGATGCCAAGAAAGAGCGTTTAGAAGAAGTTAACGCTGAATTAGAACAACCTGATGTATGGAACGAGCCAGAAAGGGCACAAGCATTAGGCAAAGAGCGTTCATCTCTTGAGGCTATCGTAGAAACAATCGATCAGTTAGAGCAAGGACTAGAAGATGTTTCTGGTTTACTTGAATTAGCGGTTGAAGCTGATGACGAAGAAACATTTAACGAAGCTATTGCAGAGTTAGATGGTTTAAATAAAAAGCTTGAGCAATTAGAATTCCGTCGCATGTTCTCTGGTGAATATGACAGTGCGGATTGCTACCTTGATTTACAAGCGGGCTCTGGTGGTACAGAAGCGCAAGATTGGGCAAGTATGCTGATGCGCATGTACTTACGTTGGGCTGAATCAAGAGGCTTTAAAACAGAAATTATTGAAGAATCTGACGGTGATGTTGCAGGATTAAAATCAGCGACTATCAAAATTATTGGTGAGTACGCTTATGGTTGGTTACGTACAGAAACAGGTGTTCATCGCCTAGTTCGTAAAAGCCCATTTGACTCAGGCGGCCGTCGCCATACCTCATTTAGTTCTGCCTTTATTTACCCTGAAGTTGATGACAATATTGATATTGAAATCAATCCAGCTGATTTACGTATTGACGTTTATCGCGCTTCGGGTGCGGGTGGACAGCACGTTAACAAAACAGAATCTGCGGTTCGTATTACCCACGTTCCAACAGGTCTTGTTACTCAATGCCAAAACGATCGCTCTCAGCATAAGAACAAAGATCAGGCAATGAAGCAGATGAAAGCGAAGTTATACGAGCTGGAAATGCAGAAGAAAAATGCAGATAAGCAAGTAATGGAAGATAACAAGTCCGATATTGGCTGGGGTAGTCAAATTCGTTCTTATGTTCTTGATGATTCACGTATTAAAGATTTACGTACTGGTGTGGAAACGCGTAATACACAAGCAGTATTAGACGGTGATCTTGATAAATTTATTGAAGCTAGCTTAAAAGCGGGCCTGTGAGGAAAAACATGTCGCAACAGCAACAAGGTGCGGAGCAGGCACCTGATTTAAATAACGAACTGCAAACACGCCGCGAAAAATTATCCGCTTTACGGGATAATGGTAACGCATTCCCAAATGATTTCCGCAGAGATGCGCTGTCTGACGAATTACATCAAAAGTATGATGCAATGAGTGCAGAAGAGTTAGAAGCAGCAAATGTGGAAGTTTCTATTGCAGGTCGTATGATGACTCGCCGTATTATGGGCAAGGCATCTTTCGCTACATTGCAAGACATGGGTGGTCGTATTCAGCTTTATGTTTCTCGTGATGATTTACCAGAAGGTATCTAT
The DNA here is from genome assembly GCF_040139785.1 of Proteus genomosp. 6. Taxonomy (NCBI): domain Bacteria; kingdom Pseudomonadati; phylum Pseudomonadota; class Gammaproteobacteria; order Enterobacterales; family Morganellaceae; genus Proteus; species Proteus genomosp. 6. The sequence continues at coordinate 189,163 of NZ_JBEEVJ010000003.1, forward strand.
AACGAGCAATTTAAAAAATGGGATCTCGGCGATATCTTAGGTGCTCGCGGTCGTGTTTTCAAAACGAAAACGGGTGAATTAAGTGTTCACTGTACAGAAGTGCGTTTATTAACGAAAGCACTACGCCCATTACCAGATAAATTCCACGGTTTAGCTGACCAAGAAATGCGTTATCGTCAGCGTTATTTAGATCTGATTTCTAATGAAGAATCGCGTAAAACTTTCCAAATTCGTTCACAAGTCATGGCGGGTATCCGTCAATTTATGGTGAACAAAGGCTTTATGGAAGTTGAAACGCCAATGATGCAAACCATTCCTGGTGGAGCAAGTGCGCGTCCGTTCATTACCCATCATAATGCGTTAGATATCGATATGTATCTACGTATTGCACCTGAATTATATTTAAAACGTTTAGTTGTGGGTGGTTTTGATCGTGTATTCGAAATCAACCGTAACTTCCGTAACGAAGGTGTATCACCACGTCATAACCCAGAGTTCACCATGATGGAACTCTATATGGCGTATGCAGATTACCGCGACTTGATTGAATTAACTGAAGAATTATTCCGTACATTAACTGAAAATGTACTTGGTTCTTCATTAGTGAAATATGGTGATCAAGAGTTTGACTTTGGTAAACCTTTTGCCAAATTAACCATGAAAGAAGCTATCTGCAAATATCGCCCAGAAACCGTAATGGCTGATCTTGATGATATGGATAAAGCGGTTGCTATTGCTCAATCTATTGGTATTAAGATTGAGAAAAGCTGGGGCTTAGGCCGTGTTCAGTGTGAAATTTTTGAAGAAGTTGCAGAAAGCCACTTAATTCAACCAACATTCATTATTGAATACCCAGCAGAAGTTTCTCCACTGGCTCGTCGTAACGATGATAATCCATTTATTACTGACCGCTTCGAATTCTTTATTGGTGGTCGTGAAATTGGTAATGGTTTCTCAGAACTCAATGATGCACAAGACCAAGCAGAGCGTTTTGAAGATCAAGTTCGCCAAAAAGAAGCGGGTGATGCAGAAGCAATGTTCTTCGACCATGACTATATCACGGCATTAGAACACGGCTTACCGCCAACTGCAGGTTTAGGTATTGGTATTGACCGTATGGTGATGTTATTTACTAACAGTCATACTATTCGTGATGTTATTTTATTCCCAGCAATGCGCCCTAATAAATAATTGTTATTTTAAATAACTGTTATTTTAAATAAATGGTTAATTAACGAATAGCATTAACGAATATCAATATAGTTATAAAGCCACCGAAAGGTGGCTTTATTGTTTTTTAAAACAAATGGTTATCTTTTTTTTGATGATTAAATAATCATTTAAATAAAAAGGGGATTGTCGTTCAATCAAGGAGGCGTATAATCAAAAAAATCTAATGCGGGCGTAGTTCAATGGTAGAACGAGAGCTTCCCAAGCTCTATACGAGGGTTCGATTCCCTTCGCCCGCTCCAATTTTTCATCGTGAATTTTCTTGGCTCCATAAATTTGATTGCGTAATCTGTATACAACATTAAGTTGATATTTTACATATCTAATATACTAATCTTAACGCAGGAGGTTAAAATGGCTATTACAAGTAGTACGTTCGGTCGCACCATCCTGACGGGAAAAGATGCAGAACAAATGCTTAAGCAAATAAAGAATTCTAAGCCTAATGCTAATGCTAAACGTTCTTTAGAAAATGCACGTCAGAATCGCCAAAAAACAGTAAAAAATGCATAGTTTAAATTTAGGGTAGGTTGTTGAACTAAAATGGAATTATTATAACCTAACCTAATCATCCTTCCTTTAAATCAATATCATAAACATAAAAATTTTAGTGGTGGTTCAAAAGAATATCAACCGCTAAAATCTTTCATTCAAAAAGATGCCTTATTATTCCAAGATGGTTGTATCGCTCAAACATATATTGTAGCTGATGACAATATGCGAGAAGACAAAAATAAGCCTATCGACACTTTTCCTTTTAAAATACTAGGCTACATTACATTAACTTGTAGTCAGGTTAACCTTAAAGAATATGATTTAGGTGATTGTGTTCGTGCTAGTTCATATGAATTTTTACCAGCTGTTAAAATCGCACGTTTAGCTGTTGATTCTAATAATCGGACTTCAGGAATTGGTTCAATGCTTTTTGAATATGCATTGTTAATGTCACTGGATGATATTCGTCCTATGGTTGGATGTAGGTTTTTGATAACAGATGCTAAAAAAAGTGCTATGGAATTTTATTCTAAAAAGGGAATGGAATTGCTTGATACTGAAGAAAATAAGAGTGCAGATCACCCAATTATGTTTATTGATTTGTTTACGTTGATTGAAAGTTAATTGCGTCATTCTATCCTTGCTCTACTTTTAGCTAATTTAAGAATATTCCAAACCTTATTTTCCCCTTCAATTATCCTTTTATCTCTTTAATACTTCTTATTTGTTTTTCAAGTCACTAATTTTATAGTTTGTTGATTTTAAATGAATTTGTTATTCTCATGTCAAATTATAAAAAATGATAGATAAGTAACATTTTTGCTTCCTCCATCTAACTCTTTTTATGTATAGAAAATAAAAAACCAATTTATAAAAAACTTTAGTAAAAAATTAAAATAAATTGAAAAAGTGTCGATAAAAGTACATTACGCCCTATTGGGCTTACTTTATCTTGTTAGTTGAGAAATTCGATGCGGAAACTTCGTAACATTACTATTCGTCTGATGATGTTAGTCATACTGGGGACTTTATGTGTGCTATTTGGCGGTGTCAGTCTTTATAGCGCATGGGCGCTAGAGCAAATATCCAAAGGTAATCAATCTGATAATCAAATAATAAAACAAATGGCTGCACTCAGTCAGGGAAATGATCAGTATTTTCGATTCACTTCTCGATTAAATCGTCTCGTTGAGGAAAAAGCAGAAGGCAAAGACGTCGATTTTACACAAGTACAATTGGCGATGGAAAATATGGAAAAACAGATCACGTATATGAAATCTGTTTCTCCAGGGCCGATGGATGAAAAAGTATCAAAAGAACTAATGGACGTATGGCAAGCACTTTTTGAACAAGGCGTAAAAAAGCAGATGGAATTAGCGCTCAATGGCACTATCGAGCAATATGTACATCATGCAAAAAATGTAACACCTGCGTTGAGTCGCGAATTAGGTAATGTGAGTGAAAACTTTAATAATGCCGCAAATATAAAAATTGATAGTACGATTGAAGAAGTGGATAACCTTATTGAGGTGACACAAATTGTTATTATTATTAGTGTCATTTTAGGGGGAATTATTCTGCTCCTCACTGATCGTTATTTAGTCGCTATGTTACAAAAACCACTCGAAAATATTCGCCAACATTTTGTGAAAATTACAGAAGGTGATCTGAGTCAGTCACTAGAACCTTTTGGTAATAACTGTGCTGGGCGATTAATACCGTTATTAAATGATATGCAAAATAGTTTGCATGAAGCGGTAAGTACGATCCGAATGGGAAGTGATAGTATTTATCGTGGCGCATCTGAAATAGCCAAAGGGAATAACGATTTAGCTTCTCGTACAGAAGAGCAAGCAACAGCATTAGAGCAAACAGCAGCAAGTATGGAAGAGATAACAGCTGCCGTTAACCAGAATATGGAACACGCTTATCAAGCGAGAGAGTTGGCTGAAGTTGCATCAGTGACTGTTGAAAAAGGCAATGAATTAGCTGAATCTGTTGTGACAACAATGGACGGGATATCTAATAGTTCAAGTAAGATTGCAGATATCATCAATGTCATTAACAACATTGCGTTTCAAACAAATATACTCGCCTTAAATGCGTCAGTGGAAGCGGCAAGAGCAGGGGCTCATGGTCGAGGATTTATGGTTGTCGCTAATGAAGTGCGTAATTTAGCAGGAGATAGTGCCAAAGCAGCTAAAGAGATTGAAGTCCTTATTGCTGATTCCACTGCGCGTGTAAAAAAAGGTGCAAAATTAGTGAGTGATATGGAAAACACGATGGAAGACATTTTGATGGGAGTTAAGCAGGTAACGTCAATAATGAAAGAAATCACTATTGCATCTGAAGAGCAAAGTAAAGGTATTGGTCAAGTGAGTGTAGCTATTACTCAAATGGATGGTGTAACACAACAGAATGCTTCTTTAGTTGAACAAGTTTCAGCGGCAGCTATTTCATTAGAAAGACAAACCGAAGAATTACAGTTATCGGTACAAAAATTCAATCTTGCTCATCGTTGATATAGAGAATATTCATAAAGTGTGTCTAAGGTGGTAAGTTTTTACTCTTTAGACGCATAAACATAATAAATCTAAAGTTTAAATTCTTATTATTCGTGCTTTTATTTAAAATTAGAAATAAGTTTAACTTAATCATTGATCGAGTATTGAAACAGTAATGGTTTATAATTTTTTTCATAAGGAACAGAAAATCATTATTCAAATTAAGTGAGCCATAAATAATAATATTATTTCGTTTATACTCAATCAATTAAAAAGTACTTTTTATTTCAACTTTCATAATCAATCAGTGATTATGTTAAAGTTTAAATCGATTTGATTTTTAAAGATATAGATATAAATCCTCTCTAATATAAATAATAATAGAGAGGGCGATGAAGAATGTAGCTTTAATGTTTAGAGTATTTTTTTTATATACTGTTCGGTCTTGCTTATAATATTTTGGTATTGAGGATGATCGATATAAGCATCATTGATGGTCTTATTTATATCGTGGATCACTATTTCTTTTTGTTTATCTGTCAAAGTCAATAACAAGGCTTTTAGAACTACTTTTACTGCTGCAATTTCATACTCTATATTGACAACTTTTTTTTCCATAAGATCCTCAAAAGAACGACAATTTATTGCTGTGTGATAAATTATTTTTATATTAATTAATTGTTTATTTAAATCCAAGAAAAAATTAAATTGATAAAAGAATATACAACTTTATCGCATTTTTCGTTAGAACAGTAACTGTGAGGATATTTGAGATGTAGGAAATAGACACTCAGTAAATTTAACTTAGCGTTGTGTGAATGAAAGAAAAATCACAGTATATCCTATACAAAATAATCAATAGGATACTATTAGTACCCTATAAGAATTAGGGGATAAATTTAATAGCAATAGAAAATATCGTTTTCATTAGGTTTGAATAAGCTTTTTCACATATTGCTCAGTTAAGTTAATAACTTCATTAAGCTGAGGGTATTTGTTAGATGTATCCTCAAGCACTATAGATATATTGCCCAACATATCTCTTCGTTGTTTATCATTTAGCGTGGAAAGTAAAGATTTGATAACAATTTTTAGAGCAGCGATTTCACATTCAATTTCTTTTAAATTTTTATCCATGACTTACCTGCCAGTATTTAATGGATGAATAATATAGATAATTTTTTTGTTTATCACAATTATAGAAGCATATTATTTAGATATGTATCGCACATTATGGCTAACGTTCTTACCTAATATAAATTATTAAAAATAATTATCAAATTTTAAGTTTTATATGTGGTAGTAGATTGAAGTCTATTGATATTTTCTGACTTTAGAACGAATAAGATAAATGATTAAATTTGATCTCAAGCCCGATTCTATTTAAATCACTTTATTTTTGGTTATATAACAAACAGTTTTTAATTGTAATAATAAAGTATATCTCTTAAAGATAATCTATTTTTGTCTTTTGTTATTAAATGTTGAAGTGAGCAAGATTATTATCACTTTTTATCTATAAAATGTTAAAACTTTTATTTGTCAGTAGAGATATTATAACCAAATAAATTAAATTAACTTTGATGTTCAAAAAAAGAGCTTATGTTTTTCACATAAAGCTCTTTTTAGTCTATTTGATTATTGATTATTTTGCTTCACAAAAGCCACGTAGGCATCAACCCAGTTTTGCATAAAAGTTGCTGTTTTCTCTGAAAACTGCCCATTCTCAACCATTCCGTCATACCATTTTAGATAACATTCAGGTTGATTTAGCGTCGGCATATTTAAGAAGGCTAACGAATTACGTAAATGCTGTTGAGCTATTGCCGTACTAATATTACCAATTGAAACACCAATAATACCGGCTGGAATTTCATTCCAAGCATTCGTTCCATAAGGGCGAGAAGCTTGGTCAATCGCATTTTTAAGTACACCAGGTATTGAGCGGTTATATTCTGGTGTGACAAAGATGATGCCTTGGCACGCTTTTATTTGTTGTTTGAAATCGATAACAGAAGAAGGGGTATGACTGTCATCATCTTGGTTATAGAGAGGAAGAGCACTAATATCGATAAACTGACAGGTAAATTCTTGAGGAAATAACTTAATTAAAGCATGTGCTGTTTGTCTATTAAACGAATCTTTTCTTAAACTACCGACAACGATACCAATTTTAAAATGACTCATCTTAGTTCTCCTATTTGGAAGGATAAAATGAATATCAATACCGATATTAGATATTCATTTTTTGATTTTATCTCGGTATTAAAAAACAGCAACAAAATATAAGGGTATTTTTTACACGTAAATTACGTAAATAAATGATAAAATTAGTATTATTATTTTTATTATTATCTGGTATTATTCCATCAATATAAAAAACGATCAGTTTATATGACAACATTTTTACTAAATAAATCCGATATTCAATATTTGATGTATTTAGTGTGATGTAAGTAGTGTTTTAAGAAAAAATAAATGAAATGATAGGAACACTCATTGCAACCAAGGGTGTTAGCCTATTTATTTAGTATGCAGTAGGTAATAGAAAATTATAATAAAATGGCTTAAAATGCGACAACTCATATGCTCTTATTTAAGTCTGATCGGAATTAAGGAAAAATGATGTCCTTATTACAAAATAAAAAGAATGTCCTCGCTGTATTTATGGCAACCAGCGTCCTCGCCCTATCTGGGTGTGCGTGGACTGATCACACTCGTCCAATTGAAACGCCAGCGCCAACACAAACCACACAGCCTGTAGCAACTACTCAACCAGTGGCTGTTGCACAACCGCTTTCTATGGCACCTGCAGCAGAGCCTGCTGATAGTGGCGTAGATGCAAGAAAATTGGGGCTAGCACCACAAAGTGCTTGCATCAAACAACTTGATTCTTTGAAAACTTTTTCTCCATCTGACTATCAATCCATGATGAGTTCATTTAAAGAAATTAGCGAAATCAATGCGATGTACCGTAGTGTTCAAGGTACAGCAAGTAAAGATAGCTTAGATTTATTGAAAATGAGTATTGAATCAAAAACAGAAGTTTTATGTGCAAAAGTTCGCTATTTGTCGATTATGTCAGTTAATTCGACATTAAAAAAATTAGGTGAATAATTACTATGAAATTAAAGCAGAGTGTTTGTCTCGCTTTTATGCTGTTTCCAACACTATCGTTTGCCAATAATGAGTTTAATTCTGTTATTGAAGATTTTGACCGTTATTTTGAAACGCAAGAGCCAATTAAAATTGAGCCTAAAACATCTGCTACAATTTCATCGTCAACGAGAGCTGGTCAGGCTAATCGTGGAGTAAACCGCACCACAACAGCGACTCAACAAACAAAACCAGAGCAACGAGTTAAACCTTCTACGCCAGCTAAAATAGATAATCAGGCAGTCGAACCTGTTAAGACTCCTGATATCACGCTGGCAGAAAATTGCCCTGTGTTACCCGCCAGTTATTCAAAATTAAAGAGTGATTACACTCGTTATTTAACGCCGTTGCTTTCATTTGTTCCGATTAAACCACAATTTACACCAGAGGATCTTAATCGTTATAGCTACCGAAATAATGCAACGGTTTATAACCCGTTAGCTCTTTATTCAAAAGAGAGTTATACAAGGCCTCAACGTAATGACAACTTCTTGTTAGATATTATTCCAGGAACATTTTATTCTGTTACGGCCATCCCTTTTCACTTTGCATATCAGTTCAATCGCTCTGTACTCGATCATAAACAACCTCTTTTTAATAAAGAGCTATTAAATCGTTTAGCTGATACGAGAAATAAATACCAAACGTTGTATCAAAAATACACTGAACAGGTAGCTATAACAAAAGAGCATTTGGAAAAACTTCAAAATGCCAATAACCAAATTAAACAACTCGAATTGACGCTGGCTGAAACAGAAGAAAAATTAGCTACGGCGAATAACTTACTTACTGATGACACGTTAAAACAAGCTGTTTCCAAGCTACAAAGTGATTTGGAAACAATAAAAAAAGAGCGTGACTTATTAGTTAAGCAATTAGCCGAAAAAGAGAACGTATTACAGGCTACAACAGTAAAAAATACAGAATTAGCAAAACAGCAACAAGATTTTGAAAAACAAGCAGGGATACTTAAAAGCTTAGAGGCGAAATATACTCAGCTTGAGCAAGACAAAGAGCAATTAGAATCTCAGTATCAACAGGCTCAGGCTCTGTTAAAAGATGATAGCGCCAAAAAAGAGATTGATAAATTACAAAGTTCACTTGAAAGCATAAAATTAGAGCAAGAGAAGTTAATTAGCCAATTAAATGAAAAGCAGACACTACTCGCTAAAATTGAACAAGAAAAAGAAGCTATACAAGCTCAGTATGTCGAATCTCAGCAATTGCTAAATAGTAACAATAAGCAAAAAGAACAAGAATTAGCTAATTTAGAAGCAGCAAAAAATAAAGAGATAGCAACATTAGAAAATTCGTTATCAACAATAACGAATGAGCAAGATAAATTAACGAAACAACTCACAGATGTACAAAATCAATTAGCAACAATAAAGAAAGAGAAAGAAGATGTGCAGACTCAATTTGCACAGGCTCAACTTTTGCTAAAAGATGACTCTGCGAAAAAAGAGATAGATAAATTACAAAGCACATTATTGAAGATCACGTCAGAACGTGAAGATTTATCTAAAGAACTTGCATTAAAAGTGGCAGAAGCAGAAAAGCAACAAGATGCTAATAGCAAACTTGTTGAGGAACAACGTAAAGAAATAGCACAATTACAAACACAGGTTGAAAAAAATAATCAGGAACAAACTCAACTTAATAAAACGCTTTTAGCTGTCCAGCAACAAAAAGAGCAGGCAGATGAAAAACTAAAAGCAATTCCAGAATTAAAATTACAGTTAGATAATAAAATAACTGAATTAGCTGATCTGAAAAAGAGCTTATCTGCGGGTGAAAAAGCCGTTGATAGTTTAATTACTGATAAAAATAATCTGATAGCTAAGTTAGAGAAAGCGCAAAGTGAGCTATCGAATAAATATCAAACATTAGATACACAATTTAAAGAGAATAATATCGCATTAGCTCAAGTCACCACGAGCAAAATAGAAAGTGAGAAAACGTTAGCATTGCTAGAAAAACAACTCTCTGAAAAGCAAAATACGACAGATAAATTGAGCGCTCAATTAGCTGAAGCGAAAGTACAATTAGAAAAACAAAATACAGAAAGTACACAGCAAATTAGTACATTAAAGCAACAGCAAACAGAATCTATTGCTAAATTAAATGAGCAAATTAAAGCAAAAGATGCTGAATTAGCGAAAGTTAATACAGATACTAGTAATATTTTAAAAGAAAATAAAACGCTAAAAGAGCAGCTTGAGAAAATGGCGGGCGAAGGGCAAATGATTGCAGGACAACTTGCTTATGCTTATTCGATTATTGGAAAAGATAATGCCCAGCGTAATAAATCCATTTTATCTGAGATCCAAAAACAGAATTACGTACAATATGACGACAATACCTATTTTAAAATTTTAAAACAGGGTAAACCCGTTACATCAATTGCGGGCAAAACAGTTGTATTTACTATGCATGAAGAGCTAACAGATGGCACTGTGACGCTTAATTATGATAAAGCTAAGCCTCTTATTTTACCTTATCGCCAATTACCACTACCATTGAATACCTTTATTGCCAAAGCAGGTATCAATGGTAAAGCTAAAATTTATATAAAACCAGGTGGTGGTTATGGGAAAAATGGTGTTCCAGGGCAAGTGCCTCCAGAGTCCATGTCTATTGTTACAATTGAGATCTTAGATATTAAATAGAATAATTAAAAGTTAACATCAGCTCTTCTCTTTTTATTTAGAGAAGAGCTGAAATTTTATTATTGCCATAAAAATTCATCGTTCTTTAAGCAAAGATCTCTTTCTAATAACCAAATTTTTAAATTTTGACAATTTTCAGGATTTTTTGGAATACTGTTTAAAATCTTCCATAGCGGTTTTATCAATTCTGAACGTGGTGTTACACCTTGGATGTAATCTAGTGTGTTATTTATTTCAAAATTAAATACTGGTTCATTTTTCCAATTCTCTAAAAGTAACTTAATATCTTTTTGTAGTAGATCATTAATCACAATGAGTCGGACTTTATCTGAATTTAGTTTGATATTAATGTCATCTAAAGATAAAAAAGAATCACTTGTATTTGATAGCTGTTTTCTTTCGAATGACTTAATATTTTCACACTGCTTAATTTGAGACTCTAGCTCTCTTTTAGTTTTATAAAGTGTGAATAGTTGAGGGGCAAGATGCTGAACCCACCAAATAAATAGAGGCTTTATAACAGCTTGAATTAAGCGCATATGTTCATTGATATTGACAGTAGCTCTCAATGATTTATCCCAATCCATTGGGGTTAACGTAGAATTTGCTTGTTGCGTATGAAATGAACTTGCTAAGCCAACAACATCACGAATTTCTTCTTTAGTGATATCAACAAAACAGTATTTTTTTCGTAAAAACCAAGTGGATTGCAATAAATTGTCTAAGCTTTCACGACATAATACTCGAGATAATATTTTTATCTGATGTGCATTAACATCACATTCAGTGTCGCCGTTTTTATTAGACTGCAAAGAAAACTGTAGATCAAACAAATCATCTACAGTTTTTTTATCACTGGTTGCCATCATTTTTTTTAGTAAAGCTAAATAGTCATAATAATGGGCTTGTGGGGTATGTTTATTTTCTTTGATCACGATATAGAACTCACTCATAAGAATAAATTTCAAGTATTCTAACTATGAATGACTTTTAGATATTATGATATTCGGTCGGATTTTTTATAATTTTAATCTGATGTTTCTCGCTTTACTTGGTGTCATATTAAAACGACGATGGTAACTTTGCGTAAAGTAAGATTGGCTTGAAAAGCCTGACTCCATTGAAATATCAACAATACTCATTTCAGTAGTCAGCAATAGTTGATGTGCGTAAATAATTCTTCTTTCGCAGATCCATGTTCTTGGTGATGTGCCATAGACGTGGTTAAAAAGCTCTTTAAATGTTGTTAACCCCATACCAAATTCACGGGCAAATTGTTTTAGCTTCCAACTTTTTAAATGGTTTTTTTCCATAAATATTTTCAAGCGATCAACTTGGCGATGACTGAGTTGACGCAATAATGCCATTAAATCTGAACCTTGTTCCGTTGACAGTAAAAGAATTAAAAGCTCTTCAATTCGTAACCGTGTGAACGCTTCAGGGCAGGATTGGGCGGTGAGATATTCAAAACCATTGCTACAAAAGTGAATAAGAGGAGAGTTTTGAAAACAAATAAAGGCACTAGAAAATTCTTCATCCCTTTCTATATTACACAAAATATCGTTGTATTTTGACATGAAATCTCTTAAGAAATCATCTGAAAGGGGTATCGCAATAATCTCTACAGGATCGGCGCCTTGTGTTTTTAATGTGTAATTGCCCTGTTGTAAAAAAAGAACTTGATCTTGGTTTGCTGTGATTGTATCCGTACAGTTTTGCAAAATAAGTGCATTTTTCCGAATAAGGAAGAGAGCTTTTTGTTCATTTTCTAGTATTTGATATTGTGGATAGAAAAAAGATTTTTTTTGAATCGCACAATTGTTTTGATTATTTTTGTCACATTGCATTGTATTCATAATTCGCCCAAAAATTATTATATGAGTATCACTGTATTTTTATAATGATAAATATAAGTACATTTATAAAAACACTTCTTTATTATTGAGTGCTATTAAAAATAAAAAGGAGACTATTTTCTTTAATTTGATGATGTTTTTTTTTAGATATTAGACACTGCATTTTGTTTTGCTAATTTAAGATAAGTCATTTTGTTAATTTAATGGGGTTTGGTATAAATTGCAAAAGAAAATTAAATAAGAAAAAATTTTTATTTGAGACCATAAAGAATGGTAAGTGCATTTGTGTAATCAATAATTTACACTTATTTTTTCAAGTGTTAAAGTTTATATATAACATGGAGTTATTCTTACTTAGTTTTCTTTACAGTGTAAATAAATAATAGATGCATTTAAAAGATAGGTATAATCATTGTTTTTTTATTGTGGTTGTTTTGTTGTTTTATTGTTGTGTTTTATTTGAAAAGATAAAGTTCATAAAATGAAAGTTAAAACTAAAAAAGAAAACTAGTTTTCCCTGTTATATTAACATAAGTTATAAAAATAGATAAATAAAGATTGATTTTAACAAAAAATAAACACAAATCTCACATTTAAATCTAATTTTTTCTTGGTGATTTTTCATTTTCATTTTTACTGTGACTGATGTCTCATATTTTTATTTTTGAAAAATTAGATTGTTCTGCGGTTTTAAAATAAATATTTTTGAACAATATTTTTATAAAAAAGAATATAAGTATAAAATGTTAATTTTTAATGCGAAATATTTGTCTAGATAAGTGTTTGCTACTCATAATTTATTTACATTAAAGTTTGGTGATTAAAATAGATAATCTTTGTGTTTAATTAAATATTTTTTAGCCTAAGGAACAAATCAAAAAACTAAAAGGTAATAATAGGCTTATTGCTGGCATTATGCTTGCCATCTGTTTATTAGAATGGTGAATGCATAAGTGTATTTATTGTCAGGGAGGTAAGGATATAGCTAATTATGGAGAATAAGCGAACACTGCGAAATATTATATTCAGCGGGATATGGATAATTTGGACTCTTGCCTTAATTGCTTTTTGGCGTTATCAGATGGCAGGCGAATTTTTGATTATTCTAATCCTAATTTTTAGCATTATTATTTATTATATGACGTTGAGGTTAAAAAAAGCCGCTATGTTTAGTCGTAAAACTGAAACACCAAAAGCAGCAGAGCCTGTTGCACCAGTAATAACAGAAGAGAAAAAACCGATGCCAGAGCAAAAACTATACACGATTATTGCAAAAGGAACGGTATTCCAAGGCGATATTAATGTTGAAGGCGATATCCAAATTTGGGGGAAAGTAGCTGGTAATATTAATGTCAAAGATGGCGTTATTCGTGTTATGCATGCGGGGCAAGTTGAAGGCGAATTAACAGCACCAGATATTATTATTGACGGTTTTGTAAAAGGAATTTGTGCTGCTAATAACCTAGATATCTTAGAGCATGGTGAATTACGTGGTACGAGCCGTTGTGGCAGTATGTCTATTAAGCGTGGCGGTATATTTACTGGGCAATCAGAGCAAGTTGAACATCAAGCAAAATCAGTTGCTCAACAACGCGTTGTTTCAATAAAAGAAAGCGCTAATGCAAATAAAGATAAAGTTGCTGCTCCAGTAGAAAACCAACTAAAAGAAAACAAAAAATAAAGTACCATTTTTCTTTTCATTGTTCGTTGTTTATCCTATTTTATCGCTATTGTCTTAATTTTATATAAACAGAGAATAACGATGAATTTAGATACTCCCAGACTACACCTAAGAGAATGGCGTGAGAGTGATAAAGCGCCATTTTTTTCTGAAATCAACTCTTCACCTGAAGTGATGCGCTATTTTCCTTGCACTTTATCTCAATTAGAAAGTGATAATATGGTTGAGGTTATCCGTGAAAAATTTGTTCAACAAAATGGATGGGGAATGTGGGCAGTTGAATTAAAAGAGACTCAAGAGTTTATTGGTTTTGTTGGATTAAATATTCCAGCCGCGCCTTTGCCATTTAATCCCTGCATAGAGATTGGTTGGCGTATTGCGAAAAAGTTTTGGCGAAAAGGTTATACTTATGAAGCGGCTTTAGCTGTATTTAAATTTGCTTTTGAGACTTTGGAGTTAGAGGAAGTTGTTGCTTTTACCGCAGTTTCAAACCTTCCATCTCAAGGTGTAATGCAAAAACTAGGTATGCATCAGTCTGATAATTTCTTTCATCCAGCATTAGATAAAACCCATCCTCTCGCTGAGCATGTTTTATACCGCTTGAAGAAATCCAACTTTACTTTTCAGTCGAACGAATAGTGCGTTTTTTTTCAGGAAGTGGAGGAACAGGTTTTTTATCGTCAATAAGATGGCGTATTGCTAAGATTGGATGATAAATTAACATTCGTGGACCAGCCCAACGCATGATTTGTTTCATCGTTTCTCGTTTTGCTGGTTGGTAACAATGGATAGGGCATTGTTTACAAGCGGGTTTATCTTCACCATAACGACATTTATCTAATCGGTTATAGGAATAATTGATTAATTGTTGATAATAATCTGAGTCAGCTTCAGGATGTGAATGAGCATAAAGGTGAACCATTTTTTGAATGGTTTTTTTTTCACGATTTATTCTTTTTCCTGACATACCTTTCTCTCTTAGTTGTATGTTGTATTTATTATGCATCTTATCATTAAGCAGATAGAGACGCTAAAATATTATTTAATGCGTAATAATAAAAATTTTACTAAAAAGACTTTTCTTTTTTCTTAGAATATACTACTGTATTTATATACAGTTTATTTGCCTTTAAATGGTGAAACCAATGCGTGTGGAAATTTTATTTAATAAACAATCTAAGATAACCGACTCATTATTTCCGCTCTTAGAACACGAACTGAGAAAAAAGATCATTCCAGAATATCCAGATATGCAGTTTCGTATCGCCTTTAGTAGCATGAATTCGATTCAAGTTACAGGCATAAAAGATGAAACTAAGCATGAACACATAATGGAACTTATTCAAAGTGTTTGGGAAGATGATGGCTGGTTGCAAACAGACGATGAATAAAATGTAGTAAATAAAGTAATTACGATTGTCAGAACGAATTGGCTTTTTATTTGTTTATATAAAAAGCCAATGACATAGAAAAGGAAATCACTGGCAATCGAGCTTTAAAACTGTATATCTATCAATGATGACAAATCTTATTTTCACTCGTTGTAAATCCACCTTCTGCTGGAATAAATTTACCTTTCCTTTCTAAGAAATCAACTAATTCAGTCGCTGTCATATTTTCAGCTGAACAAGTATGAAAACGTGAGTCATTGCCGAATTGTTTATGGATAGCATCAATTAGCGATGTTTTAGTAAATGCAGTCTCTGAAGAAAGGATCATTTGCAAAACTTCATGACCATGTATTGATGACATATTGAGCCCCTAAAAAATAAAAGATACATTAATTATGCATCTTTATGGGGTAGTATCTTTGTTTTTAATCATAAAAAGCGATGACAGATTATCATCGCTTAAAAAGAGCCTTATTTTTCACTTCGTTGAAGTATTTTTTGCATTTCATCTTTAAGATGAAGCTTTTCTTTTTTTAGTTTGGCAACTTCATCGTTATAGCCAGCTCCGTTAGGGCCTTCTAATTTAGCAATTTCTTGATCGAGTCGATGATGTTTATCGTAGAGAGCTTCAAAGCGGGGATCACTATTTCTTAATTGAGAAACAAGGGCTTGTTGATCTGAGAACATATAACCTCCTATGAAAAGAAATTGGGTCTCTATTTCAGTATAATCATAGATAGCTTATCTGCACGGTGATGTATCACAAATTTACATTTCATGAAAAAACGTGATTTTTCTTTTTAAAACATTCAGAATTATCCACTCATAGTACTATTTACTAAGATGTTAGCATTCAATCACTAAAAATATTAGTATTCAGATAATGAGCAATAAAAACATCTGACTAATTTTGTTAACGGCGAAGTGTTCGCTGTAAAAATGGAGAGAGTGATGAACAAAGTAATATTATCTTTAGTAGCAGCAATGTCTTTATCTGCGTGTGCACAAGCTACTGACAGTTTAGATAAAGTTGCACCTTATCCTAAGGCTCAAGAAAATCAAGTTCGTCATGTTATCGAATTAGAGAAAAAAGATAATGAAAGCAATTACCAAGTTGAATTAATTATTGGTAAAGAACTTAAAGTAGATTGCAACCATCAGTGGTTTGGTGCGGATTTAGATGAAAAGAATTTAGAAGGTTGGGGTTATAGCTATTATGTTGTTGGCGATTTAAATGGTCCAATGTCAACAATGATGGGATGTGCTGACAATACGAAAAAAGATGCCTTTGTACAGGCAAATATAGGATCAGATGCCTTTATCCGCTATAACAGCAAATTACCTATCGTTGTTTATGCACCAAAAGATGTTGATGTGAAATATCGTATTTGGTCAGCGGCTGAGACTACTCAAGATTCAGTTAAAAAATAACAGTCAACCTGATTTTAAATAAACCATCATTTGCTAAAAAGCCCTTTGTTGTTGAGATAAAGGGCTTTGTTGTTATTTAAGCTAAATATTAGCGTATAACTAAAACTGACATTTTGGCATGGCGTACAATTGATGATGCTGTTGAGCCTAATAAATAAGAGGAAACATTAGGTCTATGTGACGCAATCGCAATTAAATCAGCATCAATGTGGCGGGCATATTCTAAAATTTCATCTTTTGCGTTACCAACACCAACATTACATATAATTTGCTCATCAGGAATTTTTGCATCTTTAATCATGTCTTGTAGTGCAACAAAAGCAAGACGAGTACGTTCTGACGAGTCTTTGAATTTTTCAGGAATAGCAGCAAACTCGATACCAAAGAAAAGTTCAGCATTAGGAATAACGGTGAGGAAGTGGATCTCAGGTTTACCCACCTTTGCTATTTGTTCAATGTGAGCGATTAGTTCCTGAGAAAGTTCATCTTCTAAAATATCAATGGGAACTAGGATTTTCTTATACATTACAAACCTCACTTAGCGTTAGTTTAAAATATTTACCATTATCGCCTAATAGTAAAAAATAGCTGTGATCTGTGTTTTAAATAAGAGTGAGAATGATTATTTACTACTTTACATTATTAAGCATTAAAAATTAAAAACAGGCTGAAATAATATTAACAATATAATGAAAATAAGTTATATACCTTAACTCGTTGACAGGGAAGCAATTAATAATGTCATGTTAAAAATAAATTTCTCTTTTTCTCATTAAAAATAGAAAATGCATAAAAGAATGATTATCAATTATATTATTGTTCTGTATCTATAAGATTTTATTGATAAAAATAAGAGACAGAAAGATTTAAATATGGCATATTAATAGACAATGACATCTCAATATGATGTCTGGACAGCAATCTTAGTCCCTAAACTGGATTGTTATTCAGAGTCGTCCTTTATCCTCACCAATGAGTTATGGAACCTGAAATAACCTATGGAACTCTATTTATTTATGGCAATAGAGTAGGCTATTTAAAACCAAATAAGATTATTATTATGACACATAATCACATTGATGATATTGAGTTGGATCGGGCTGATAATAAGCAGTCTGAAAAATTTAAGGCAGCTAAGAAAAGCACGTTAGTGAGTGTTTTTGTCAATATCATTTTATCCATTTGGCAAATTACAGTGGGCTTTTTTTCACACTCTCAAGGTTTAATTGCCGATGGCATTCACTCACTCTCTGATCTTATTGCTGACTTTGTTGTTTTAATTGCCAATAAAGGTAGTCAGAAACAACCTGATGCTGATCATCCTTATGGGCATTTTCGTTATGAAAATGTGGCATCACTTATTCTTGGGACGATTTTATTAATTGTTGGTTTAGGAATGGTGTTTTCTGCCATTCATAAAATTTTAGATCCCTCTACTATTCCTGAAGTTCATAGTGTTGCTTTATATGTGGCTTTACTTGCATTAGCTGCTAAAGAAGGATTATTTCGCTATATGCTTGCTGTTGCAAAAAAAGTGGACTCAAATATGTTAGTCGCAAATGCTTGGCATGCGCGTTCTGATGCAGCTTCTTCATTAGTTGTTGCAATTGGTATTATCGGAAGTTTGGCTGGATTTAAATTTTTTGACCCATTAGCAGCATTAATTGTCGGATTATTTGTCGGTCGTATGGGATGGCGTTTTACTTATCAAGCTCTACAGGATTTAATGGACAGAGGGGCTGATAAAGAGACGCTGGAAGAGATTAAACAGATGCTGGTTTCAACACCAGGCGTGCAAGGCGTTCATGATTTAAAGACGCGTCGTTCAGGTGATTATTTACTCGTAGATGTACATCTTGAAATTAAAGGTGATCTCACCGTTAATGAAAGTCACGAGATTGTTGTTAATGCACGTAATAAGGTTTTGCAAAATAAACAGATCTTGAGTGTGATGGCTCACGTTGATCCTGCTTAAACTGATTTGCACATCTAATAAAAAAGGTAATGATAGATTTTCATTACCTTTTTTTGTATCTAAAAAAACGCTATTTACTATTTTAGAAATTGACGCAGTTTTCTTTTACGTGATCACTTAGCGCCGCAATCAGATTATCTACTGCACATTCAGCCATCGCATAGCGAGTCTCTTTTGTTGCAGAGCCTATATGTGGAACAGCAACGACATTCTTCATCGTTAATAAAGGTGAAGATGAAGATAGAGGTTCTTTTTCAAAAACATCAAGTCCAGCACCTGCGATCTCTTTTTGTTCTAATGCATGGATTAGTGCCAATTCGTCCACCACAGCTCCGCGCCCTGCATTAATTAAATAAGCGTCAGGTTTCATCATCGAAAATTGTTTCTGTCCCATTAAATGATGCGTTTCTGGTGTTAATGGTAACGTGATACAGACGAAATCAGATTGCTGTAATAAGGTCTCTAAAGTGCAATGCTTTGCAGTAAATTTATCATTTACTTCTGTATATTCTGTACGTGAGTGATAAAGAATATTCATATTAAAACCAAAGTGTGCGCGCTGTGCTAAAGCTTTTCCTATTCGCCCTATTCCAATAATACCCATGGTTTTATGATGAACATCAGTACCATACCAATCAGGTGTGATACCTTTAATCCATAAGCCTTGTTTAATATTATCAGCAAGTTCAGGAATGCGTCTTGCTACGGCAAGTACTAATCCCATCATGGTATCTGCGACGGTGTCTGTTAATACGGTTGGAGTATGCATTAGTTTAATATTACGTTTAGTGAGTGCATTAACGTCAACATTGTCATAGCCAACAGAAACCGTTGAAACGGCTTTTAAATGAGGTGCTTGGTTAATAAAATTTTCATCGATGTTGCCACCAGCACCTAGTAATCCAGAGGCATTGGCAAGTGCTGAACGAAAATCATTAGAGTCTAAAGAGAGCGTTTTAAATTGTTTGATATCAGCAAAATTAGCTAATTTTTTGTACAGTTTTTCAGGAAGATCTTGATATAGCACGACAATCGGTTTCATTATATTTTCCTTATATACTCGTCATACTTCAAACCACAGCGTTGTTGACTTGGTTCACTCGCATTAGTCACATACTAATGTATGCTCCTAGCGACTCATTTACTTGTCGCCTAGCTGTGCCTTGAATTATTTAGAGTATCTATTTAATCATTAGAATATCTATTTAATAAGATGTTTATAGCATTTACTCAAGTAGATGTAGTGTAGGCTCACTTTTCGTAGAATTATTGAGAGTGTTCTTACTACGCTTAAACATATTAGCGAGGAAGTTAATAAGGTATGATAAAACCCATTGAATGTCAGTTTTATCATATAATTAGCGCATTAAATGAGATGTAATCGTTTACTTTTAATGTGTATTATTTTTAGTGTTAAGGCGAGATATAGTGTTACTTATTCTATTGAATTACTGTAATACAATTCTAAATTAGGATGTTGTATAAAAATTTAAAGCGCACAAAAAGAGTGTAAACGTTTACACTAAATGTCGGTTTGATCACGAAATGATTTTGTTGATCTTGCTAAACTCTGTGTCAGTGAACAGAAACCGTCTTGCGCTTTTCCTTTGAATCAAAAGAGGTGAATGTGGAAATATTAGTGACAGGTGGTATGGGATATATCGGTAGTCATACTTGCGTACAAATGATTGAAGCAGGCATGACACCGATTATTTACGATAATCTTAGCAATGCGAATGAAGAAGTACTTAATCGTGTTGAAGCCCTAACAGGTAAACGCCCTCTGTTTTATAACGGTGATATTCGTGATGAGCAGCTATTAGCATCAATTTTTGCTAAGCATTCTATTCAGTCTGTTATTCATTTCGCGGGATTAAAAGCGGTTGGTGAATCCGTCCAGAAGCCAATTGAATATTATGACAACAATGTTAATGGCACATTGGTGCTCGTACGTTGTATGCGTGATGCGGGCGTAAAAAGCATTATTTTTAGCTCATCTGCAACTGTTTATGGTGATCCGCAAGCGGTTCCTATCACTGAAGATTCGCCAGTAGGGGGCACGACTAACCCTTATGGCACCAGTAAATATATGGTTGAGCGCATTTTATCTGACTTATTTATTGCTGATGAAAGTTGGTCTATTAGTTTGTTGCGTTATTTTAACCCAGTAGGGGCGCATCCATCAGGTACGATGGGGGAAGATCCTAAAGGTATTCCAAATAACTTAACCCCTTATATTGCTCAAGTGGCAATTGGTCGTCGTGAACAAGTGGCTGTTTTTGGCGATGATTACCCAACAAAAGACGGTACCGGTGTTCGTGATTATATCCATGTTATGGATCTGGCAGATGGTCATATCGCAGCATTAAATGCATTAGGTAAAAAAGCGGGCTTACATATTTATAATTTGGGAACAGGTAACGGTACTAGCGTGATTGAAATGATTGAAGCATTTCGTAAAGCTAGCGGTAAACCTATTCCTTATCAATTACAAGCTCGTCGTCCTGGTGATATTGCAGAATGTTGGTCAAGCCCTGCAAAAGCAGAGAAAGATTTACACTGGAAAGCCATTCGTTCAATTGATGATATGGCTGCGGATGCTTGGCGTTGGCAGTTACAAAACCCAAATGGTTATCTGAAATAAGACGTAAAGTATTCAGATAATCTTGAATAAATAAGAGAGAAGGCTATGTCGAAACTGATTTTTGATCCTGTTGAACATCCTCATCGTCGTTATAATCCGTTAACTGGCCAGTGGATTTTAGTTTCACCACATAGAGCGAAACGACCTTGGAATGGCAAAGATGAAAAGCCTCAGATTGCGACACTTCCCTCTTATGATCATCACTGTTATTTGTGTCCAAATAACACCCGTGTCTCTGGCGATAAAAATCCAGATTACACAGGAACGTATGTCTTTAATAATGACCATTCTGCGTTGTTGCAAGACGAATATCATATTGAGCCTTCATCAAATCCTTTATTTCAAACTCAAGCAGTAAGAGGAATTAGTCGAGTTGTCTGTTTCTCACCTGATCATGGAAAAACTATTCCTGAATTATCCGTCAGTAGCTTACGTAAAATCGTTGATACTTGGGATAATCAAATAGAAGAACTCAGCAAAGAATATCTTTGGGTTCAAGTATTTGAGAATAAAGGCGAAACGATGGGATGTTCTCAACCTCATCCTCATGGGCAAATTTGGGCGAGTGATTTTTTACCTAATGAATTAGCGCGAAAAGATGCGCAATTAAAAGCTTATTTTGAAAAATACGGGCGCAATCTATTAATCGATTATGTCGATGCTGAATGTAAAGATGCAAGTCGTACCGTAGTTGAAACTGAGCATTGGCTGGCGGTAGTACCTTATTGGGCTTCTTGGCCTTATGAAACGATGTTATTACCTAAAGCGCATATTCGAAGAATGAGTGAATTAAATAGTGCTCAGCGAGATGATCTTGCTATTGCAATGAAAAAATTAACAAGTCGTTATGATAATTTATTCCACTGTTCTTTCCCTTATTCAATGGGATGGCATTTTGCGCCTTCTTTTAAAGATGATAGAAATATCGATCATTGGCAATTACATGCGCTTTATTATCCGCCATTATTACGTTCAGCCACTGTGCGTAAATTTATGGTGGGATATGAAATGCTGGCAGAATCGCAAAGAGATCTAACGCCAGAACAAGCCGCGAATAATTTACGTCAAGTAAGTGACATTCATTATAAAGAGCAACGTTAATGGCCATGCAATATAGCAAGGTATTTTAATTAATCTGCTTTTTGCGCACGAAATAAATTAAATCAAGCATCTTATTATTTACATAATGATGTGGTGGGTTTTTTATACTCCTCATCCTTCAAGTTGCAGAGGTATTGGCTACGCTCAGCTACCCGAATCACATACATGAGTATTCTCATTGGGATATCTTTGCTTGCCGCCTACCTGCAACTCAAATGATTTAGAATATATTACTTAATTTTAAGCTAAGGATTTATTATGCAGGCACTTATTAATAATGTGACTCGTTCATTTTCATCTATTTTTGGTTACGCACCTACACATTTTATTCAAGCGCCTGGTAGGGTAAATCTTATTGGCGAACACACTGATTATAATGATGGGTTTGTTTTACCTTGTGCAATTAACTATCAAATGGTCGTTGCCGCAGCAAAACGAGAAGATAATATTATTCGTGTCATTGCTGTTGATTACCAAAATGAAGTTGATGAATTTAGCCTCGATAATACCATTGAGTTTTTACCTAATAAAATGTGGGCTAACTACGTTCGGGGTGTTATTCATTTTCTACAACAAGATAACTATTCTTTTCATGGTATGGATATTGCGATATCCGGAAATGTCCCTCAAGGCGCAGGGTTAAGTTCTTCTGCTGCGTTAGAAGTCGCCATTGGTCAAACGCTTAAAACACTTTATCAATTACCTATTAGCCAAAAAGAGATTGCATTAAATGGTCAAAAAGCAGAAAACCAATTTGTTGGTTGTAACTGCGGCATTATGGATCAGCTTATTTCGGCTTGTGGTGAAGAGAATCATGCACTATTAATTGATTGTCGTTCATTAGAAACGTCGGCAGTGACAATGCCCGAAAATATGGTTGTGATGATTATCAATACTAATAAAAAGCGTGGGTTAGTTGATAGTGAATACAATACTCGTCGCCAACAGTGTGAAGAAGCCGCTCAGATTTTAAATGTGACTGCATTAAGAGATGCCACATTAGAGGATCTACTTGCAAAAAAAGCATTAATGAGCGACGTGGTTTATCGTCGGGCACGCCATGTTATTACTGAAAATAGCCGTACATTAGAAGCGGCTGACGCCTTGCGTGAAGGTGATTTAACAACATTGAGTCAACTGATGATGCAATCACATCACTCAATGCGTGATGATTTTGAAATTACAGTCAAAGAGGTTGATTCATTGGTTGAAATTGTGAAATCGGTGATTGGTGATCGTGGTGGTGTAAGAATGACTGGTGGTGGATTTGGCGGTTGTGTCGTAGCATTAGTGACACCAGATTTAGTTGATAAAGTCATTGACTCTGTTAAGGCGCAATACGAAGCTAAAACGGGATTAAAAGAAACTATCTATGTCTGCTCTGCAAGCCAAGGAGCGGGCTATTCGGAGGCAAAATAATGGCGACTAATGAGCTTCGTTTTCTTGAACCTGAACAAATGACAGCACAACCCGCATCAGATGGAAAACCTGCGCAAATAGTAGTGCTTAAAAATCGTTTTGGTATGTCTATCTCTTTAATGGATATTGGTGCGACTTGGTTAACCTGTATTGTACCAGTTAATGGATATCGTCGAGATGTGTTATTAGGCTCGGCGGATATGAATGCCCATAAACAACAAACTGCATATTTAGGTGCAACGGTTGGGCGTTTTGCTAATCGCATTGCAGGGGCAAAGTTTGTATTAGAGGGGCAAGAATATAAAATTAGTGCGAATGAAGGTAAAAATACCTTACATGGTGGTAAGCAAAACTTTAGCCATCTTCGCTGGGGGATCACCGCGCAATCTTCTCAATCTGTCACTTTTTCACTAATTTCAAATGATGGTGACCAAGGTTTTCCCGGCACTGTAAAAGTAAGCGTGACCTATACACTGACAGATAATAATGAAGTGTGTATCGATTATCAGGCGATGAGTGATAAAACGACACCATTAAGTTTAACTAATCATGCTTATTTCAATCTTGCGGGTGAACATACTGCGCGCACTGCACTTGAGCATGATTTAAAAATCTGTGCGACTCATTATTTAAAAAATGGTAAAGGCAATATTCCTACAGGTGAGTTTGCAAGCGTCATAGGGACAGGGTTTGATTTTCGTAAATTAAAGCGTGTTGGCCTTGATTTTATGGCAGATGAGTGCCAAAAAGCCGCAAATGGTTACGATCATGCGTTTATTTTAGATAAGAAAGCGATTGATGATAAAACCCCTGTTGCGACGGTGATTGCTCCTGAAGGCGAACTTAAAATGGATGTTTTTACAACCATGCCTTCTGTGCAGTTCTATACAGGTAACTTTCTGGTAGGAACAAGAGGAAAGAGTCGTCATTACGGCAATTACTCAGGGTTGGCATTAGAAACACAATATTTCCCAGATGGCCCTAATCATCCAGAATGGCATGAAAACCAAGGTATTTTACCTGCAAATACCGCGTGGAATAGCCAAACAATCTATAAGTTTTACTCGTAACAACAAAAGGAAAGTGTAAACGCTTTCCTTTTCACTATTTATTTGATCTTTTTACTTTTTAAATTTCCCTTCTTCGCTGATAATCAAGCCACTTAAATTCTATTACTCTCTTTTTTCTTTGTTTGTAGATTAACGGTTCGTTATTTCTTAACCATGAATAAAGGTGATCCATAAGGGGTGGATATGGCGACTATCAAAGATGTAGCGAAAGAAGCGGGTGTTTCTGTCGCGACTGTATCTAGAGTCATTAATAACTCGCCGAAAGCAAGTCAGACATCTATTGAAACCGTTAATGCGGCGATGCAAAAGCTAGGCTATCGACCTAATGCAGCAGCAAGGGCTTTGGTTAGCCAAAGTACGCAAACTTTGGGTGTTTTAGTGCATGACGTTTCTGATCCCTTTTTTGGTACACTCGTTAAAGCGGTTGATAACGTTGCAAGACAATCAGGGAAACACATCTTGGTCTGTAATGGTTATCATGATGCTCAAGATGAGCGACAATCTATCGAGTTATTGATTAATAGTCGCTGTGATGGTCTGGTGATCCATTCAAAAGCACTCTCTGATGAAGAGTTGCTGGCTTATGCTCAAGAAGTTAAAAGCATGGTATTGATTAACCGTTTTATTCCTGAAATTGCCGAACGTTGTGTCGCTTTAGATAATTATAAAGGGGCATGGATGGCAACAGAGCATCTTATTCGCCAAGGTCATACTAAAATCGCATATATTTCATCTACTCATCATATTGAAGATACAACTCAGCGTCTTGCTGGTTATAAAGCTGCTTTAGATGCTAATAATATCTCATTGCCAGAAAGCTATATTGAGTATGGTGAGCCTGAAGGTGAAGGCGGTGAAAAAGCAATGATGCATCTACTAACGAAATCTATCGATTTTACAGCCGTAGTGACTTACAACGATTTTATGGCCGCTGGGGCTTTATCTGTTCTTGATGAAAATGAAATCCCTGTGCCTGAAAAAATCTCAGTTATTGGCTTTGATGACGTATTAATTGCACGCTATATTCACCCTCGTTTAACCACGGTGCGTTATCCCGTACAAATGATGGCAGAACAAGCCGCAACACTCGCTATCAGGCTTTCTAAAGGTGAAGTGCTTGAACAAAAACAACGTATTTTTTCGCCAACATTAGTTCAACGTAATTCCGTTTTTAATCTTAGTCACCTCTCTTAATTACCTCATTTGCTTTTTAATTTAATCGATCCTCTTAATGGTTTTTACATTAAGAGGTCATACTTAATTAATTTGTGTAATCGTTATCATTTGTAGGGTTTTTTCAACGATTATTTTAATATCTGAAATTTATAAAATAAAACTATCATCGTATTTTAAGCTTAAATTTTGCTTTGCTCGTTATGCTAATTGTTTGTTTTCCTGTTTTATGATCCATTTACGTAACATAAGCGATAAATTTGTGAACAGAGTAACGGAAAAAGATTGTGAAAACGTTTACATTAAAATCCTATTCTCTCTATGGGTCTGAAAGGAAAATATTATGCATACAGAAGGTGTTGGGTTAAGCACAATAGACTATGCAATTTTTGCCCTCTATGTCGTCATCATTATTAGTCTAGGATTATGGGTTTCTCGTTCAAAGGATGGTGAGAAAAAAGGAACAAAGGACTATTTCTTAGCAGGTAAAACCCTTCCTTGGTGGGCAATTGGTTCTTCGCTTATTGCTGCTAATATTTCAGCAGAACAATTCATTGGTATGTCTGGTTCTGGTTTTTCCATTGGTCTTGCTATCGCTTCTTATGAATGGATGGCTGCACTGACATTAATTATTGTTGCTAAATACTTTTTACCTGTTTTTATCGAAAAAGGTATTTATACCATTCCAGAATTTGTCGAGAATCGTTTTAAAAGCCGTAACTTAAAAACCATTCTTGCCGTATTCTGGCTGGCATTATTTATCTTTGTTAACTTAACATCGGTACTATATTTAGGTTCATTGGCATTAGAAACCATCCTTGGTGTACCAATGATGTATGCCATTATTGGTTTAGCATTATTTGCTGTTGTCTATTCACTCTATGGCGGACTCTCTGCTGTTGCGTGGACAGACGTGGTACAAGTATTTTTCCTTATCCTTGGTGGCTTATTTACCACTGTATTAGCAGTCAGCTATATCGGTGGAGATGGCGGGATTATGGAAGGTTTGAGCAAAATGACACAAGCCGCACCTGATCACTTTAAAATGATCTTAGAAAAAGATAATCCGCAGTTTATGAACTTGCCGGGTATCGCGGTGCTGATTGGTGGCTTATGGGTGGCTAACCTTTATTATTGGGGCTTTAACCAATACATTATTCAGCGTGCTTTAGCAGCTAAATCCATTAATGAAGCACAAAAAGGGTTAGTGTTTGCTGCATTCTTAAAACTGATAGTGCCTGTTCTTGTGGTTGTGCCGGGTATTGCTGCATTTGTTATTACGACTAACCCTGAATTAATGGCAGGTTTAGGTACAATGGCACAACAGCATATTCCAACGTTATCACAAGCAGATAAAGCTTATCCTTGGTTAACTCAGTTCTTACCAGTAGGTGCAAAAGGTGTTGTTTTTGCTGCACTTGCCGCTGCAATAGTTTCATCTTTGGCATCTATGCTTAACTCTATCGCGACTATTTTCACGATGGATATCTATAAAGAGTATATTGGGCCAAAAGCTTCTGAAACCCGTTTAGTGAACGTGGGTCGTATTAGTGCAGTTGTTGCTTTAATTATTGCTTGCTTTATTGCACCATTATTAGGTGGTATCGATCAGGCATTCCAATATATTCAAGAATATACAGGCTTAGTCAGCCCAGGAATTTTAGCGGTATTCCTGTTAGGTTTGTTCTGGAAAAAAACGAATGCAAAAGGCGCAATCATTGGTGTGGTTTTATCTATACCGTTTGCATTATTTCTAAAATTAATGCCATTAGGTATGCCATTCCTTGATCAAATGATGTACACCTTTATGTTTACTACTGTTGTGATTGCTTTAGTGAGTTTAACCTCGACTAAAACTGATGACAGTGTAGGGGCGATTGCATTAACAGATAAAACCTTTAAAACACAAAGCGGATTCAATATTGCTTCTTACGCCATTATGGTCATTTTGTGTGTGCTTTACGCCGTATTCTGGTAATAGCAAGAGTGTAATTTGTTAATTTTCTAAATCTAAAAATACCCTACAAAACGATACAAAGCAGATGGTTATGCCATCTGCTTTTTTTGTGCTCAAGATCCGCTATTTCTGTACTTAATCGGAATAGCACTAATTTGCTTTGATGCAGATTAAAAAAAAACACTAAATATGAAAAGAAAATCATTCTCATGAATATTTGATTAAGATAATATTAATCATTCTCATTACCATAACCGTTATTAATTCAGGGAACTGCTATGAACTTTAAAATGGGTGTTTTAACAGCCTGTATTTTATCTGCCTCTTATCCGCTGTATGCACAAGAAAACAAAGAAGAAAAACTTGTAGTATCAGCATCAGGGTTTGCTCAACAAATTACAGATGCACCAGCAAGTATCACCGTGATCAGCAAAGAACAACTCGCTAAAAAGCCCGTTCATGATTTAGCCGACGCCGTAAAAGGTGTTGAAGGTGTTAGCATTAATGGTAATGCTAATAAACAAGAAATCACCATGCGTGGTTTACCGGGTGACTACACCCTTATTCTTGTTGATGGTCGTCGCCAAAATAGCCGTGAGTCACGTCCTAATGGGAGTGGTGGTTATGAAGGTGGTTTTATTCCACCAGCAGAGGCGATTGAACGTATAGAAGTTATTCGTGGACCAATGTCATCTCTGTATGGTTCAGATGCAATGGGTGGTGTTATCAATATCATCACGAAACCAGTAACAAAAGAGTGGCATGGCTCTGTTGCACTTGGCGGTACATTGCAACATAACCGTGATGCAGGCGATTCCATTAATGGTGATTTTTATCTTTCAGGACCTTTAATTGAAGATAAATTAGGCTTACAGCTTTATGGCAGTAGCTATTTACGTGCTGAAGATAAAATCACTTATGGCCAAGGTCGTAATGACAATAAAAATATTACGGCAAAATTGGCTTTCACACCGACTGATAATCAAACCATTTTATTAGAAGCGGGTCGCAATACGTTACAACGTACAACGACACCAGGTAAATCCATGAGTGAATTTACTATCCGTGGTGGAAAAGCGGATGAAAATAAAATGCTGGAAACCAATAATGACCGTAATCACTGGGCATTAACCTATAAAAATCAGTTTGATATTCTGCATTCAGAATTAAGTGTTTATCAAGAACAGACTAAACGCATCACCAAAACAGAAATGATTGATAAGGTGACAAAAGAGCGCGAGAAGTATTATGAAGATCGCCGCCCTGAAATTACCAATACTGTTTTTGATGCGAAATTTACTGCATTCTTGCCTGATAACGTGATGACTTTTGGTGGTCAATATCAATATTCACGTTTAAAAGATGAATCATCCACTGGCTCTGGTATTAAACAATCCACCATTACCGCAGATCAAAAAGCGTTATTCCTTGAAGATGAATATAGCGTAACAGACAACCTCGCATTAACTGGCGGTGTGCGTCTTGATGATCACGAATATTACGGTAATCACTGGAGCCCAAGAGCGTACGCCGTTTATCATTTAACGGATGAATTCACCTTAAAAGGTGGTGTAGCTAAAGCCTTTAAAGCACCAAGCTTACGTGAAATTAGCCCAGAATATGGCACTTCAACAGAGAAAGGTCGCGCGATTATGTACGGTAATCGTGATTTAAAACCTGAAACGTCTGTTAGCCAAGAAATTGGTATTGGCTATGATAATGGAGATGGTGTTACTGCAAGTGTGACGTTCTTTAATACTGATTTTAAAGATAAGCTAACTAACTACGATACAGGCGAAATAGACCCAATTACGGGTTTAAAACTGTATCAATACGATAATGTCGGTAAAGCGAATATTAAAGGGATTGAAACCGCGGTTGGTTTCCCAATTACAGAAAGTTGGCATGTCAATGCAAACTACACTTATATCGATTCAGAACGTAAAAGTGATGATGAAAAATTAGCATCAGGTGAATCCTTAAAAGGCTATCCATTAGATTTAACACCAAAACACAGCGCCAATGCACGAGTTGATTGGCAGTTTGACGAAGCAACCAGTTTTTATGCCAATACCGCTTATACTGGTAAGCAAGTTTGGGCGGCACAACGTAATGGTTACACTGGGGCACGTTATCGTAGTGGGTACACAACCTTTGATTTAGGAATGACCTACAACTTTAATAAAAACACGATGTTTAATTTTGCAGTATTAAATATTACAGATGAAACAGGTCCTGCTGTAAATGATAAAGGTGGCAACTGGGTTGTCGATGAAGGTCGTCGTTATTGGGCAAATATTAAATATAGCTTCTAATCGAGCCTAAATTTAAATAAACCCCGTTAAGTATGGGGTTTATTTTTTTATGCCTCTCTATTATTTTCATCTTAATGGCTCACTTTTTAAATTACCGACAGAGTATCTGATTTATGCGAATACTAATGTTATGTGGAATGCTTATGTTATCTGCGGTGGCTCAAGCTAGACCTAACCAAGAAGTTCCTGAAATTGAGTCTCAGGCTCACTCTTATTATCAAATTACAAATAAAGAAGTGGCATATGAAGGAAAACAATATCGCCTCTTTCTTGCTATTCCTAAAAACACCACTAAGACAACGCTAATTTATAGTGTTGATGGAAATGCCCAGTTTCCGTTGATGATAAACGAAGCCATAAAGCAGAAAAACAAACCGTTGCCTGCGATTATCAGTGTGGGGTATGTGGGGGATAGAGCTTATTTTATTACAGAGAGAACGCATGACTACACGCCGAGTGTAAAAGGAGAAGCATTTAGCCGAGGTGGAAATGCAGAAAATTTTTATCAGTTCTTCTTAACGCAAGTAAGGCCTTATGCGTTAGAGCAACTCGCTAAAGAACACGTTTCGATCACTCAGCAATCTTTGTTTGGTCACTCCTTTGGTGGCGTGTTTACCCTCTATGTTTTATTCAATCATCCAGAAACATTTCAACGTTATATCGCAGCAAGCCCATCATTATGGTGGGGAAAAGGCGAATGGGTGAAACAAGAGCAATGGCAAGCTATTCCTAATGATATTTCTATTGCAATAACCTTGGGGGAAAAAGAAGAAAAACCAGATTTAAGCCAATTAAGTGAAGAACAACAGAAAAATTATCAAAAGCGTAGTAGCTGGTTAACGCAACGTCAGTTATGTCAATATTTATCGGAAGCGGGAAAACAGTGTGAGTTTTATCTGTTTGAGGGCAAAGGTCACGGTGGTTCAATTCCTGATGCCATTAAAATTGCTTTAGAGAAAAGTGTGGAATAAACAAAAGTATCTCTTCATTTTTAGCTATCCTATCGAGTAACGATAGGATAGTAATGAATGTTTATTATTTTTATTTTATTTAGCACGTATTTACTCATAGTCTTCTTAATAAAAAATACTTATCATTTAATAAAAATAAATATTAGATTAGCGCTATTTCTTTTTGGTGGAAAAAGACGATAATCATGATTGATATAAATAAAATTGTTTTCTGACATTAGATTTTATAATTTTATTTATCATCATTTAAACGCTATATTCGCGTCTCCTGAATTTAGGAACGCCATCCACTGTTTTCACCTTTGTTTCTTTTATCTTTCCTAGATAAAAGAACCGCCTCTATCAGGCATCGAGAAAACAGCGCATCATCAACCGTTTTGACTGTGGAGACGAGGGTAGTGAAACAGAACACTACTTTGGTACGCAAAGGCGACAGTACATTAGTACCTGTGGCTGGGTTAACGGTATTTGCTATCGCGTCAGGCTATTTAATGAGTTTAATTCCACTGTCTATGAGCAGTTTTGGAATGGATACGCTCTATGCCAGTTGGTTAGCAAGTATTTATTTTATTGGATTATTAATAGGTTCAGTCATGATAGAACCTATTATTGCAAGAATAGGGCACAGTCTTTCTTTCGTTGTATTTTTATTATTGTTGGCAGTGACTGTCGGTGTGTTGCCTTTAATGCCTTATTTATCAGCATGGATGGTTTTCCGTTTTATTGGTGGTATGGCGGTTGCAGGTATATTTGTTGTTGTCGAGTCATGGTTATTAATTGGCGATAATCCTAAAGAGCGAGCTAAACGCTTAGGTTTTTATATGACCTCGCTTTATGGCGGCACAACATTAGGACAATTGGCGATTGGTGCAATTGGTACGCAAGGCGCTATCCCGTTTATGGCGATATTAGTTTTATTACTCATTGCCGTATTACCGCCTCTACTTTTTAAACAAGGGCAACCACAAGGGCACTCTCATAAAAGTTTATCACTCAAGCAGATGAGCCGATTAAATAAAGCCGCTTTAGTGGGCTGTATGGTATCTGGCGTTGTGATGGGTAGTATTTATGGCATGATGCCATTGGCTTTAAATCAAGGGCAATTTACAACAGACCAAATAGGTGTGTTGATGGCAGCAATTATTTTAGGCGGAATGGTGATCCAGCCTATTATTAGCAAATTGTCTGTGATGATCAGCAAGACACTGTTATTAGCGATGATGTGTTTAGTGGGCGTTTTTGCCATGGGACTGACTTATCTTTCTAGCGATTATATGGTGCTTATTATTGCACTAGCGCTATTGGGAATGTCTTCTTTTGCACTTTATCCTATCGCTATTACATTGGCATGCGATCATGTGAACGCGAGTTACATTGTCGCTATTACACAAGTGATGCTATTAAGTTATAGCATTGGCTCCGCTATTGGGCCTTTAGGGGCGGGAATGTTTATGGCGCAAGCCAATAACGGCATTATGAATTTCTTCTTTGTGGTGTTATTAGTGACGGCAGTTTACATGCTGTTTGCAAGTTTACGCCGTAAAAGTCATATTGTGTTGAACTAAACTGTATTCTCTTACTTTTTCTCTTTCTTATTTTTTTCCCTTATTTATCAGCCGAGCTTACCCTAAAGGTGGCTCGGTTTTTTTATCTCTACTCTAAAAACGGCTCTAAAAACGAATTAAGACTTCCCTGATATTTTTATGCTGTGCTTTATCAGTATAAACAGATAATGTTATTTCTTTCTTAAATAATGGATTTAACTTTTTCATGGAGAACATACAGTGAAAATAATGGGAATTACTGTTTTACTCTTACTCATTACTCCCTTTTCAAGTGCACAAGCGCTAACTTCAGAACAAAATAAAAAGCTGGTGGAGTATGCGGCTAACTTACCAAGAGCCGTATTTTACGACTCTGATTATCGTAAAATAGACTACCCAATGGGGGACGTGCCTGCTTATAAAGGAGTCTGTAGTGATGTGATTATTCGTAGTTATCGTGGGATTGATATCGATTTACAAAAATTATTACATGAAGATATTAAAGCAAATTTTTCTGCTTACCCAAGTAAACGAATGTGGGGATTGAATAAACCCGATACGAATATTGATCACCGTAGAGTTCCCAATTTAGAGGTCTTTTTCACACGAAAAGGAAAAGTAAAACCGATTACAAAAAATGCCGAAGATTATGTGCCAGGCGATATTGTTAGCTGGCGTTTAGATAATGGGCGGCCTCATATTGGAATTGTAGTAAATAAGAAAAGCGGGGATAACCAACGCTATCTAGTTATGCATAATATTGGGTTTGGACAAGTCGCAGAGGATGTCTTATTTTCATGGAAAATAACGGGGCATTTTACTTACTAAATAGATAAACGAGGAAAGTTTGGGTATCTGGTTTTTTATAAAAAATAGAATAAAAATAATAACAGGAAAAATAAATCTAGAATTTAAACGACAAGTAAAATAATGCCCATACTGATTTTATGTAAAGTATGGGCATTATTTCTGGGGAAGAATATTTTCATCAGAAATATTCATAATCATTCCTCTAAGCCACCGAGTAACATACTAACGACAGCAGTAGAACAGATAAAAGAAAGGAAAAGGATAAAAAAAGAGCTACTGATCATAATACCCTCCAAATATATCGCTATTTTTAAATAAAAAACCTCGCTAAACACACGTTATTAATTCATTACCTTATATACTAGGTTATTTAAAAATAAAGTCAAACTAACGTATTATTTAATAACAATTTTTTGCACTGTTATTTTATTTTTTATAAAAAAGCGTGTTGGGTATTACTAAATAATCAGGAGGGGCTTAACCCCTCTGATGTCTTACGCGCTGTGAGGTAAGGTGATATGAGTTAATGGCGGTAAACCATAAGCCGCTCTCGCACGATCACAAGCTTCATTAGGAATGCCATTTACCCAAGATTGTTGAAACTCACGACAAGGAGAAGGACGTTGTTCGTAGATAGAACAGCTTACACACTCTCCAACTTCACCAATCAGTTTGTCACAGCGTGGTTTTTTAGAATTTGTTCCTTTCATGCAAGAGAGAAAAGGCGTTAATGGTTCTGTTAATTCATCTGGAACCACACCGCCACCACTTACCATTTCAGCCCAATAGAACGAAACTCTAAAATAGGCGCAACAAGCACCACAATGCATACAGGGATTATCCTGCATATAAATAAAATCGTTAGAATGTTTGCTCATACCAGATACCATTTTATCTGACGTTAAAGTGACAAAACGCACGTTTTAAGGGTGCGGTAGTTTAAGAGAGGCAAAAAAAGACAGAGAAACGATGCTTCTCTTAGAGCAATCATTATGCGCCGAATGAAAAATATTTTTCAAGAGAAATGTTTCTATATATAGAATATTTTTATTACAAAACAGACTATTATTTTGGAAAAAAAATCTGAGTAGACTATATAACTTAATGGTAAGTGATGATGTTATTTAATCCTCCGTAAAAATCACACTATAAATAGTATTAAAAGTAATCAGAAAATGAGATTTCGAATAAAAAAAGCCTTATCAGTTTTGATAAGGCGATAACAAAATAAGCGTAGATAACATGCTGTAAAAATGAGCTAATGATATCTACTAATCGGTTTTTCTAAAAAGGGCCTTTAAAAATAAATAAAGCACCTGCACCAATTAAAAGAAAACCAATAAAATGATTTAATGTAAAATTTTCTCCCAAGTAAGTGACAGAAAAAATAGCGAAAATAGTTAATGTGATCACTTCTTGTATGGTTTTTAATTCTGCTGCACTGTAATAATTATGACCAATGCGATTTGCGGGTACAGCAAAGCAGTATTCAACAAATGCAATCAACCAGCTTAAAATAATGACAACAATAAGGGGTTTATTGCCATATTTTAGATGTCCATACCAAGCAAATGTCATAAAAACGTTGGAAATTATAAGAAGAATAATAGGGGTAAATTTGTAGAACATATTAGTGGTACCACTGGTCGTTTTTAGGCAAAAATTGCCAATAAGAATAGTATGAGATTACTGCAAAAAAAGAGGGTTTTCTATTGCTATGCTAAGAAAAAAAATAGTGAAAACTAAAATGGCAGACTTTTTTCGATATAAGAAAGTTTGTTATTTTATCAATTAAATGCAAAGTTAAAGTAGTAAATGGCTATTTTTAAAATTATTGGCTGAATTTCAATCTATTGATATTGTGTTAAATAATATTTTCTTATTATTAATCGATTGAAATTTAAATTTATCAAGTAAGATGCGATATGTCCTAAAATGAAGCTATTCGCACTAATAGATATGATATTAGTTATTTTATACATTATGTTAAACATAAATTTTATTATAAATATCTATAAGGAATTCGCGTGAAGATAAGTTTATTTCTGATCTCTTGTAGTTTACTTACAGTGAGCTTTTTTTCTTCAGCACAAGGTAAATACGATCCTTTAGCGAAATGTTATGAAGTGACCGCAAACGAGCCAAGAACCGCTGTGCAAGCTTGTTTATTGGATGAGTTAAAACTGACAGAACAGCAAATGAATGTCATTTATGACAAAAGTAAGAGTGATCTTGAAGATACTGATTCTGTTGCAGCGAAAAGTGCCATTGATGCATTAGCCAGTTCTCAGCAGCATTTTATTCAATTTAGAAGCGCTGAATGTCAACGACAATCCGCATTATTAATGGGCGGTTCTGGGGCAGGAGATGTTTTACTCGCATGTGAAATAAAATTAAATCAATGGAGAGCAAAAGTTTTATTAAATAATTAATTGGTAAATAATAGAGAAAAACCCAAAAGCCATTAACTTATCTTTTGGGTTTGATTTAGGCGTCGATGATCGACTCTGACTGTTAGCTATTTTGTTATCGTTTTAACGTTATTTTATCTTGAATTAGCAATCTTCAATAATAAGATAAGCTGCATGAACAGGGCCATGAACCCCCCATACTTTAATCAATTCAATGTCAGCAGTGGAACTTGCACCACCAATTAAATTGATACAAGACGGCATTCTCACACCTTCTTGAGCCATCTTATGTAAACGCTCAGCAATTTGAGCCACACGAGGCAAAATATCGCTTTTACGTAGGATCACAATTGAGGTTTCAGGTAATAAACTCACGGCACGTCCTTTCTCTGGAGACGAAAATAAAACAATTCCACCAGATTCCGTTAATCCCGCTTCAGCAAAAACAATTCCGATTTGAGAGCGTTCAGCATGAACAATATTTTCACGCCCAAGTGTAGGATCCCAAATATAAGTTTCGTATTTTTCGCTAACCGCTTTTGTGATGCCAAGTGCATCTAAACGCTCATCACCACTTATTACCACCGAGCCTTTACAATCATAACTTTCACATAGCTCAATTAGGCTATTAATAACTTCATTCGGTTTGCTAACAACACATTTCACCATTTGAGTCTGTGCAAAGTCCGTAAACTCTTTGCACAGTTCATCTTGAGTTAAATTAGTTAAGCGTGTTTTCGCCAAATCATTCACTGGTGTAGGCTGCGGCTGTGGCTTATGCGCAATAGGACGTCCTAATTTTTCAGCAATAGTTTGCAGAAATTCATTACGATTTTGTTCGTTTAACATATTATTTTTTTCCTTCTGCTTTATGGCGTTTAAACCAACTACGGAAGCTATAACCATCTGGTTTAGGGAGATCACGTGATTCCATCCAATCATTAAGAACACTAATTTTGATTGGTGTAGAACCATTTTTGATCATTAATCCCGCCATTTTTGCACCGACATTCATACCCACTTTCCAAAGGGCAGGGTGTGAATTGAGGTAGTTAAACATACCTGTCACTCGACGTTCTGCTTTTGGTGTAAGGCCTGTTTCTGCCATCACACGGCGATGTTTTAAAATCAGTTGTGCTAAAGGAATTTTGACTGGGCAAACTACATTACAAGCGTTACATAGCGAACATGCATAAGGGAGATCGTGGAAATCTTTATAACCCCCTAATAATGGTGAAATTACCGCACCAATTGGACCAGGATAAATTGATCCATAAGCATGACCACCAATATTACGATAAGCAGGGCATGTATTTAGGCAAGCACCACAACGAATACAACGTAAAATATCTTTAAATTGTGAGCCTAAAATTTCAGAACGACCATTATCGACAATTACTAAATGGAACTCTTCAGGGCCATCAACATTGCCTGCTTCACGTGGACCTGTCACCCAAGTGTTATAACTGGTTAAACGTGAGCCAACGGCACTACGACATAACATGGTTATCAACGGATCAACTTCTTCAAAGGTAGGAGCCACACGTTCCATACCCATAACCGCTATATGGGTTTTAGGTAGTGTTGTGGTCATTCTTGCATTACCTTCATTGGTGACTAAACAGACAGTACCTGTTTCAGCCACGGCAAAGTTACAGCCAGTGATACCAATATCAGCAGAAAGGAAATCTTGTCTTATACGTTGTCTAATGAAAAGCGTCATATCTTCTGGCGTTTCACTGCCTTCATAATTGAGTTTTTCATTTAAGACTTTGCGAATTTGATAACGATCTTTGTGGATCGCTGGAACCACGATATGAGACGGTGGATCATTATCTAACTGAAGAATATATTCACCAAGGTCAGTTTCGATGATTTCAATGCCTTCATTTTGTAAGGCTTTATTCATCCCAATTTCTTCGGTGACCATCGATTTAGATTTTACAATCTTCTTCGCATTTTTCTTTTTGGCAACTTCACAAATATAACGAGAGGCATCTTCTGCTGTTTTAGCAAAATAAACATGGCCTCCGTTTTCAGTCACTTTTTCGGATAATTGATAGAGATAAGCATCTAAGTTTTCAAGAACATGGTTACGGATTTGTTCAGCGCGATCACGCCACTCTTCCCAATTACCTAGCTCCTTCACCATGATTTGACGGTTAGCCCCAATGCGTTCTTGCGCCATAACAACCGCATTACGCATGATTGTGTCTTTCATTTCATGTTCTAGACGAGGTCTGAAATCTATATCACTGGTTTTGATAGACATAAGCAGGCTCCCTTATTGGCTCATTAAAACTTGTGCAATATGCAACACTTTTACAGGACGTTTTTCACGACTTAAACGACCTTGAATGTTGATTAAGCAGCTTGTATCGGCACCAATGACATAATCAGGACTCACATCCATAATATGTTTGACTTTTTCAGTCACCATTTCGCCTGAAATTTCAGACATCTTCACGGAGAAAGTTCCCCCAAAGCCACAGCAGGTTTCTGAGTTTGCAAAAGGTAACATTTCAAGACCTTCAACATGTTTTAACAGCGTTAAAGGCTCACTTACGACACCTAATTTTCTGGTTAAACTGCAAGATGGGTGATAAACCGCTTTACCTGGCAGACGAGCCCCAACATCGACAACACCAAGGGTGTTAACAATAAAGCTGGTTAAATCAATAAGGCGATCGGCAACACCTTGTGCCCGTAATGCCCATTGTGGTTCATCAGCAAGATAAGTTGGGTAACCTTTAATGGCATAAGTACAGGAGCCTGCGGGTGAAATAATGGGATAGTCGTTCACTTCCAATGTTTCAATTAACGATTTCATGGCGGGTTTTGCGTTATTAACATAACCGCTATTAAGCGCAGGCTGACCACAGCAACCTTGGCGTTCCTGAAATAAGACTTCGCAGCCTAATTTTTCAAGTAACAAGACGGTGTCTCGGGCTGAATCTGCTTTCAGCACATCACCAAGACAGGTCGCATAAAAATTAACTTTCATTAATCGAACTCCAAAACATCGCTCAGATGTTATTATTTTTACTAAAGATAAAATTCTTTTATTGCTTCGTTATAAGAGGAGAAGTGAATGGAATAAACACGCTCACTTCTCCTTATTAATTAGTTCATTAGATGATAAATAATACCGATCTTCGCCCCAAGAATAACAATGTAGGCAATACAGTATTTTAAGGTTTCACGCATAATGGCACTGCTTTGGCCATCCATTTTTGTCGCTGAAACAGCAATGGCGATACTTTGAGGTGAAATCATTTTACCGCCCGTTGCACCAGAGGTATTGGCAGCGGCCAGAATGAATGGGTCAATATTAAGTTTAGCGGCTGCACTGGTTTGTAAC
This sequence comes from Proteus genomosp. 6, assembly GCF_040139785.1. Classification (NCBI taxonomy): domain Bacteria; kingdom Pseudomonadati; phylum Pseudomonadota; class Gammaproteobacteria; order Enterobacterales; family Morganellaceae; genus Proteus; species Proteus genomosp. 6. The sequence goes on from NZ_JBEEVJ010000003.1 coordinate 228,327, forward strand.
TTACCAAACAGTACGTTAGAGTTGGTGTCACTACCTGTTACGAACGTTCCTAACGCACCGATCACTGGGGCAATAAAGATAAATCCTGCACCTGTGAAATCGACTAAGGTTTCAGCGATACTGCCAATCATGCCACTGAAATCCATGACAGTTGCCATCGCTACGATTGCTGTGATGGCAATAATTGAGTTTTTCAGTTGGATAGTCGTTTTAACCAGAACAGAGATAAGTGTTGAAATACTTGCGCCTTGAATGGTTCCCCCCACAAAGCTGGCGAGAATAATTAATACCCCCGGTGTACTTAACCAAGCAATGGTTTGATATTCCGTTTGTGTTTCACTTAATACAAATGGGATCTTTGTGGAAATCGCACTCGCCATGCTTTGGAGCGTAGGGAATAAAGGTGAACACGCTAAAATAAATATAAAAGTAAACAGATAAATAGAACTTGCTACTAACAACTCTTTGCCAGTATGTTTTTTGACATTTTTCTGTTTATCACCACTATTTTTCATGCGTTTAGCAAGGAAAATAACCACAATTAAGCTGACTAAGCTACCTGCAAACGCTGGTAATTCAGCACCTAAATTAGCTGCAACGATATATTGAGGGATCAGTGTACTGATACCACACATTAAGGTAATAAATCCGACACCTTTAATCGCTTTAATTCCGCCACCAGCAATGGCAACGATGACAAAAGGCAATACGATATTAAATAATCCCAACTGAATAATAATCGTTTTACTCAGTACTAATACATCAAGCCCAGTATTTTGCGCCAAAATTGAAACTGGAATACCGACTGCACCAAAAGCAGTAGGAACTGTATTGGCAACTAAAGAGGCAACTGCTGCTTTAAAAGGATCAAATCCAAGTGCAATTAAAATACCGATAGGAATGGCAACCGCAGTACCATAACCCGCAACAGCTTCAAGAAAGCCACCAAAACACCATGAGATAAGCAGAACTTGCACTCGCTTATCATCACTTATGCCAGCCAGTACATCTTTAAGGACATCCATGCCACCTGTTTTTAGCATTAAGTTATAGCTATAAATGGCAGCAAGAATAACGATGATGATTGGCCACAATCCTTTAACTGCGCCATAAAGGACAGAGACTGAAGCAAATTGAATGGTGTTGTTCCAATGGAAAATAGCAAGTGCAACAGTTATCACTAAAGATACAAGCACGGCATGGTGAACGGCTGATTTCATTTTTAAAATCATAAAAATCAAAACCGCTAAAGGCACAATGCCTAATAAGAATGATAGATAGTCTGACATGATTATTTTTATCCTTAAGTTTGCAATTGTTATCGTTTATAACTGCGTTGGCAAACCTATAAGTTGGTCATTATATAATTGTGTAGGGTACTAGGTTTTATTAATGCTCTACTTTGCTGAAACGATAAATCATAAATAAAAAAAGATAGTTACTAACCTAAACAATGAAAGATATCATCACTTAGGAAATTGTCAGGTTAGATTAGTTGGCTATTGTAGGGAATATTTATTGATATGTAATAGAATAAAATCAATTGTGTGACAAATATAAAAAAATTCCTTTTTTCTCATTATTTGCTTGTTAATTGTCGTGTTTTTTGACGCTCATCAATGTAATTGCATTGCTAATGTTGTTGTAAAATTGGTTTTTGATGAAAAAAAGAACGATATTGATGGTTTTAGCTATGTAATAAAAAGATAAATTGAAGTCTAAAATGCCATTTTTAGGGTAAAAAAAGACCATCAACCCCCAAAATAAACATAAATTAAATTAATGAATTACTTTTTTACCTATTTTATTAACAAATAAACTAAAAATTTTTTATTTCGATATTTTATTGTTATAAATTTTGTTGTCTTAATAATTTAAATTATCGTTTTTTTATTTTTATAATACTTTATTTCATTATCAATAATATTTTACTTTGTATTTTTAATATTTTATTTTGTTTTTTCTATCTTGTTTTAATGTTTAGTGTTTTCTTTATTTTGTTTTTTTTTATTTCTTGCCTATTCTTTACGTGTTTTTTATTTATTAAAATATATTTATTTTTTTATTTCTAATTTATATCTATTTTTATCTAGTGTGAAAATAAATTGTTATCATTGATTTGTTTTTATTTATTCTTAATATAATAATTTTAATTATACAAAATTAATATTATTATATTAACTGTTTAAATGGACTTTAATATGATTTTCTCATCAATGATTAACTTCTTTTTGTATCCAGAGGCGCACAATTACTCGCTTTCAAACTATATTTAATTGTAATACAAATCAGTGGGATAATGGAACCATGATAAGAAAAGTAAATAATAAATGAGAATGGTTCTTCCTAATGTTCCTCAATTAAAGATATGATTGAAGTGATCTTGATCGTATTGATAAAAGTAAAAAGTCTATTTTTTTTATTCTTTATAAATAAGAAAACGTGAAATAAATTCTATTTAATAATAGGAAAATATTTATTTAAGGGGATTTCTTACCTTTTTAAAAGTGTTTAAGTTGACTGTTATAGAACAAAGATAAGATATGAAATATTTTTGAAGTAATAGTCTCATTTTTAGGTGAAATATTAATTTCATCTAGATAATTGTCATACAAATATTCAAAGTAAAAAAGGTGATTGAAAAGTGAGTTTACAGATAATTATTTTCGATTCAGCTACGTAATAATCTCTAACGGAATATTTTCTTTAGTGTGTAAATGTGTTGCTGCCTGTTTTAGCTCTATAAGCTTATCTCACAATAAGTGACATTATCCTGAGATTATTATGGGAGTATTAATAGTGAAAAGATTATTTTCATCATTAAATAGCTCTGTTTTGATAATGGAAATCAGCGATTATGTTAGCGATGTTTTAGGATTTAACATTTGACGCCATCCATAAACGTTGAAATAAGTTGGCAAAAACAAACAGTTTGTCTGATATTGGTAAAATTGTTTACATTTTATTGTCGACGTTGTTACACATGAAAAAAAAGAACCAAAGTGTGAACTAGGTTCATTTTTTAGTGAGTATGAATAGGGCGTTAAAGACTAAGCCAAGCTTCTTTGTGGTTCTCTTTTCACTTTATATTGAGCAAAAACCAGTAATAAACCAATGATCCCAACTAAGGCCGCACTTAAAGGGACAATGTTGTAACTGTATTTTAAAGCAACTCCGCCAATAACGGCTCCAATAGCGTTGCCTAAATTAAATGCACCGATATTTACTGATGAAACTAAACCCGGCGCATCATGGGCTATCTGCATTGTTTTTATTTGCAGTGGTGGAACAAGGGCGAAGCTCGCCACACTCCAAATAAAAAGAGTGATAATCGTTAAGAACAAATGATTTGAAACTAAGGGTAAAAGGATCATTGATAAAATCAGTAATATAAAAAACATCACTAATGTTCTATCAATTCCTTTTGCCGATAACTTACCCCCTAAGTAATTACCTACGGTAAATCCTAATCCAATCACAACAAGTAGCATTGCGACATCGCTTTCGCTGATATGAACAATATTAATAAGGAAAGGGGCGATGTATGTATAAAGAGCAAAAAGAGCAGAGGCGCCAAATACGGTAGTCAGTAGTGCTAACACAACAGGTAAACGAGTGAGTACTTTTAATTCATACTTGATATTAGGCTTGTTTCCTTTAGGGATCGTAGGGAGCAGCATTAATAAACCCATCAGTGTCACAACACCTAATCCAGAAATAAGAACAAAGGCTAAACGCCAGCCATAAACTTGACCAATCCAAGTAATAAAAGGAACACCGATCAAGTTTGAAAGAGTTAATCCCATAAACATAGCGGCAACGGCAGCAGCTTGTTTATGTTTTTCAACAAGACTTGCGGCTACTACTGATCCAATACCAAAAAAAGCACCATGATTAAGACTCGTTATTAGCCTTGCAACCATTAATCCCCAATAGCTATCAGATTGTGAGGCGAATAAATTGCCTGCAATAAAGAGCAATAATAGGAAAATTAAAGCATGTCGTTTTGTTAATCGACCTAAGCCCAATGTCATAATAGGAGCGCCAACCATAACACCGACAGCATAACCTGTAATGAGGCCACCTGCTGTTGTGATCGAGATATCTAGCCCTGAAGCAATATTAGGTAGTAATCCCATTGGTGTAAATTCAGAGGCTCCTATTGCAAATGCCCCAGTAGCCAGAGCTAATAAAGGGAGAAAGGTTTTCATAGCGCATCCTAATAAGGTGAATAATAAATTTGAAATTTAATAGGGTGCTAGTGTAATGAAGTAAAAAAATGCAATAAATAATGAAAAAAACAATAGACTATTGCTTTAATGGCAATAATGATTGTGGTGTTTATATTATTGAATTGCTTTTTAATAAAAATAATAATCATTATGACAATAACAATCTCAGCAACTTATTTTTGCCTAAATGTAAATAATGAAATAAAGAATTATGCTAGAGTAATTTCAGGTTGTTATTTATTTGTCATTTACACTTATGTTGGAATATAGGATTTCATATGAATAATGTCAGATTAATTGCCACAATTGTGGCAAAAGAAAATCATGAAAATGAAGTGTTATCTGCTTGCAAAGCAATGATAAAACCAAGCCATAAAGATGAAGGATGTATCCAGTATGAACTTCATAAGGATACCACTCAACCAAGAACCTTTATTTTCTTTGAAATATGGGAAAACCAGAGCGCTATCGATAAACACAATGAAACAGCACATATGAAAGCGTTTGTTGAAAACCTAAAAGATAAAATTGAATTATTAGATATCAAATTTATTGAAAAATTAGCCTGATTTTATTTACCCTCCGTTAATGTGTCTTATTATTTTAAATAAAAATTTTATGTTTAAACCATGATTTAAGCAGATGTACATTATGTATATCTGCTTATTTTTTAAGTAGTAACGCTTATTTATACCATTCACACTATTTACAATAACTCACTATTCTCCCCTGATTATTAACTTAATTGCAATAATAAAAAAATGTCCGTATCCTTAAATCCCAATATACTACCTAATAGCACTGGGACTTATTGTATGAAAGCAACGTCAGAAGAAGCGAGAGTATTCGTTGAAGTTGTTGAACATAAAAGCTTTACAAAAGCAGCTGATAAACTGAATCTGGCTAATTCAGCCGTCAGCCGAACAGTGAAGAAATTAGAAGATAAATTAGGTGTTAATTTACTGAATAGAACGACCCGCCAAATTGATCTTACCGTAGAAGGTGAACTTTATTTTCAGCGAATGAAAGTTATTTTGCAGGAAATGCAAGCCGCTGAAAATGAGTTATATGGCACACAAAATTCACCTAAAGGTTTACTGCGTATCGATGCGGCAACTCCTGTTGTATTACATTTGTTGATCCCTTTTATTTCTATTTTTCGCCAACAATACCCTGATATTATTTTGTCATTAGTCTCATCAGAAACTTTTGTGAATTTAATTGAGCGTAAAGTGGATGTGGCCATACGAGTTGGCCATTTAACAGACTCAAGTTTACGTGCTCGCCCTTTATTTAATAGCTATCGTAAAATTATTGCTTCGCCAAAATATATAGAGCGAAAAGGAATTCCGACAACAGCGCAAGCATTGAGCGAACATACTTGTTTAACATTTACTGAGCCAGTTTCATTAAATACATGGCCTTTAGAAATCGAAAAAAATGCATTAATTACGGTAACAGAAGGGATATCTTCAAACAGTGGCGAAACATTAAGGCAATTATGCGTGAGTGGTGAAGGGATTGCTTGTTTATCTGATTTTATGGTGAATAAAGATATTCAAGAAGGCAAACTAGTTGAGCTATTTAGCGATAAATTACAATCTATACCATTACCTTTTCATGCTGTTTATTATAGTGATCGCGTGGTGAGCCAACGTATCCGCGTTTTTATTGATAGTTTAACTCAATATTTATCTGACACATTAAAGCTGTAACTTTTAGCGCACTAATGTCCTTAATTTCTTACAGTTTATCTTAGTGTGATAGTAAGACGATCCTATCAGATTAGAAGATATTCTTATTAATGTTATAACAGCCAACGGTTTAACAAAATAGCCTGAGCAACAATAGACTTTTGCCTAAAAAGCAATAATCTCTATTATTAATATACCCAATCGTAAAAGTGGTCTATTTTGGTTTTTTATTCTTAATTATCTTTGTTAATTTTTAATAATAAGAAAATAATCCTGAATTTTAATTTTCTATAGATTTTGATGTTGTGTGCGAATTTTTTTATTTCCTGTTAAATTAACTCTATTAAACGTATCGCAAGAGAAAATTTAGGAGTTGGCATGAATATTTTATTGATTAATGGTGGTCAAAACTTCGGTCATTCTGCTGGTCAATTAAACCGTACACTACATGATGTTGCTGCTGAGCATTTAGTTACATTAGGTCATAGCGTTAAAGAAACCCAAATAGAAGATGGCTATGATATTGACGACGAAATCGAGAAATTTCTATGGGCAGACACCATTATTTATCAAATGCCTGGCTGGTGGATGATGATGCCGTGGAAAGTAAAAAAATATATGGATGATGTGTATACATTTGGTCATGGCAAGTTATATGAGAACGATGGGCGTACGCGTCGTGATCCTAAAAAGCAATACGGTACAGGGGGGCTGTTACAAGGTAAGAAATACATGATCTCTGTAACGTGGAATGCGCCTGTTGAAGCCTTTAATGAATTTGGTAATTTTTTTGATGGCAGAGGTGTTGATGGTGTTTATTTCGCTTTCCACAAGTCACAACAATTTTTAGGATTATCTCAATTACCGACTTTTATGGTCAATGATGTTATTAAAGAGCCAACGGTTGAGAATGATATTGCTGAATATAAAGCACATTTAACTCACGTCTTTGGTTGAGTTTATTTATTCGTATAGCCGTTTGGAACATACATAAAACACGTTTAAAGGTCACTATGATAGAAGACTAGTGACCTTTATTTTTTCAATAAACTTATTCAACTAAATATTAGATACTTTTAATCTGAAAGTAATTCACTAATTTATTCAGATTAAGTGCTTGTTCATTAAGTGAACTTGCAGCAGCTACCGATTCCTCAACTAATCCCGCATTCTGTTGAGTTGTTGAATCAAGCTGACTTATAGCGTTATTGATTTGCGATATACCATCACTTTGTTCATTACTTGCCTGCCCAATTTCACGCAATAGCGCACTGATCTCTTCGACATCAGCGATCATTTTTTGGATTTGTGAGCCGGCTTGTTCAACTAATTCCATTCCTTCTTGTGTTTGAGTTGATGAATTATCGATAAGAGTGCGTATATCATTAGCGGAGTCTGCACTTTTTTGTGCCAGTAGTCTGACTTCACCAGCAACAACTGCAAAACCTTTACCATGTTCACCCGCTCTAGCGGCTTCAACAGCGGCATTTAGTGCAAGAATATTAGTTTGGAATGCAATGGCATTAATTAAGTTAATAATATCTGTCATTTGAGATGATGAGCTATTAATGGCTCTCATTTTTTCAGTTAGCTGAAGCATTATTTCGCCATTATGATGTACGGCGATTTCAGTTTTTTCAGCAACATTAATCGCATCATGAGTATGATCTGCGGTGTTTTTAACAGTTGATGTCATTTGCTCCATTGAGCTTGCCGTTTCTTCTACTGATGTTGCTTGTTCTTCTGTTCTTGCTGCTAAATTTTGGCTACCAGCTGTAATTTGCTCTGCTGCTGACGAAATATTTTCAGCGCTGTTTTGTACATTTTGAACAACTTCTAATAGGTGCGTTTTCATTTCAGCAAGGGCTTGTAATAATATTCCTGCTTCATCATGATAATCAATATTCACTTCTTGTGTTAAATCACCATTGGCAATCGCTTTAGCAAAATTTATTGCTTTCTCTAATGGAAGAGTAATGCCTTTAGTAATAAACCATCCTAAAATACTACCCACAATAATACTGATGAGGGTTAATAAGACTAAAAAGATCCTTTTCTCAATAAAATCACGTTCAACAGCGTCACCTGCCTCTTCCATTTTTTTGTCTTGTAATTTGATAAACTCTAATATTTTATCGCGATACTTTAACTGAATAGCGGAAGTTTTTGTGATCAGTTCATTGACAGCGGCGTGTTTGTTATTTTCATTAAATGCCTTCACCACAAAGTTTTGAGAGTTTATATATTGCTGACGGATCTCATAAACCTCAGCTAAGATTTTTTTTGATTCAGCATCGTGTGTGGTTTCGTCTAATTCTTTCAGTAATTGCGCAACTTTAGCGGTGATCTCTGCTTTTTTGCTCTCTTGCTCAGCCGCTAAACTTCCTTGCTCATCAAGCATAGTAAGTTGCTGAAATATAATAAATTCATTGAAATTATTAATCAGTAAGTTGGCTCTGACTGTGGCTGGATAGATATCATCAACGACATCATGAATATCTTGATTCGCACTATTTAAACCCATTAATGCGAAACTGGAACCCAACATAATTAGCATCACAAAAGTTGTAAATGCGATGGTTAACTTTGTACGAATTTTAAAGTTTTTAAAGAACATGCTTAACCCTGGATAAATAATAATTAATAAGTATTGGTAACTTATTTAAGAACAAACAGTATCGGTAAGCAGAGGAAGAACTTTAGTCATTAAACTAAATAGAGGGAGATAAAAAGGCTTGTATTGATTTTTAATACATTATTTTTTCTATTAAAAAGAGATCTCTTCCATTTTTTATCTAAATGTACTGAGTATTTAAGTTTCATTTAGCTTTATAAAATTGGGTGTAAAGTAATGAAAAATTAAAAAAATCCTTTATTTTTTGTTAACAATTGTTTGATTGATTTTAATATTTGTTAATTAGTTTTGAGGCGTTTAGAAGGTAGAATAAAGGTCAATAGAGTATAAAAGTGGCTAAATATGCGCTATCTAAGATTTGCTCACCGCTGAAACACTTTTGGCTATGATAGACTGAGTGACTTAAACTCAGTGAGTTTATGGTTAATATTAGATGTGTTTTAATTTCCCATATTTCTTATACTCAATTGACTTAAAGGTAACGCTGTATGCGCAGTGTATTTATATTTTTGAGCGTATTTATTCTAGGATTTAGTCATATGGCGTATTCCGATCAAACACTGGTTTTTATAAGACATGGTGAAAAACCTGATAATGATAGTGGGCAACTGACCTGTAAAGGGTTAAATAGAGCATTAGCCCTACCCGATGTGCTTATAAATCAATTTGGCAAACCTGATGCATTATTCGCCGCGGCACCTAAACAGAGTAAGTTAGGGAATTCATTGCGTTCACTCCAAACGATTTCACCTATCGCTATTAAAACCTCATTGCCTATTCATCTTCAATATCACGCTAAAGAGATAAAAGCATTACGAGAGGAACTGTTAAGTCGACAGTATGAAAACTCGGTTATTTTTATTGCCTGGGAGCATGATAATTTAACCAAGGTTGCGCGAGATATTATGAAACAAGAGGGAGGCGATCCTAAATTAATTCCTAAATGGAAAAGTAGTGATTTTGATAGTATTTATATCTTAAAAATTATCCGAGAAGGGGATAAAAAAAACGTCGTATTTGAACAAAGACAACAAGGGCTAGATGGCGTGTCAGAAGTTTGCCCTAATTAATGCGTATTTTATAACACTCTATTTTTACACACAGATTTAATGCTATTCGAAGCAATGCGGGAAATATATGCAAAATGAAGCTATACGCTCAGTAGAGCACGAGATCAAAGTACACCTTATAAACTCATTTACTCGAAATAATAAAGGTGGCAATCCTGCTGGCGTGGTACTTAATCCTCCTAAATTAAGTGATGAACAGAAAATTACCATCGCTAAAGAAGTCGGATTTTCTGAAACAGCTTTTGTTTATCAAGGTGAAGAGACGGATTTTAAGGTTGATTTTTTCACTCCTGAAGGTGAGGTCGATTTTTGCGGTCATGCGACATTAGCGGTATTTTTCACTTTATCTTCACTCAACTTATTGGCTTCTGGTCATTACACACAAAAAACGAAAGCAGGTATTCTAAGTGTCGCAATTAATGCTGAAAATATCGTTATGGAGCAAACACTACCTGTTTCACGTCAAGCTCCAAATATCGATGCAGTGGCTGCAGCACTGGGAATAAATTGCGAAACTATTTCAGAAACAGGCTTACCCATTGAGATATTTTCAACGGGACTACCTGATATTTTGATCCCTGTACAATTTGGGAAATTAGATACGCTAAAACCTAATTTTGAAGCGATTGCAAACTTAAGCCGTGAATTTAATACTATCGGTTTTCATGTTTTTGAACTTAGTCAAGATAAAGAAATTACTGCTCATTGCCGTAATTTTGCACCTTTATATGGCATCAATGAAGAATCTGCGACAGGGAGTTCTAGTGGCGCTTTAGGCTGCTATCTTGTTAAGCATGTTTTCCCTCATCAAACACATTTTTTATTAGAGCAAGGGCGTGCAATGCAATGTTCCTCTCTTATTCACGTTATTATTGATTCAACAGAAAATACGATTAGTCGAGTGAGAGTAGGTGGAAAAGCGACAATGATAGGCACGAAGATTATTACTCTTTAGAGAAAATAAAAGATTTTTAATTTCGAAAACTTATTTAAAATTGAAATCCGATTTGATCCTAGCTATAAAATAAATCCAGTGTATCTATCCTAAAATAGGAAGAAGCACTGGAAAATTATTTTTATAGTCGAGAATAGATATATAATTAATTAGTTAATTTTATATAAAAACAATACATCCATTATTTCTTAATTTTTTTATTATTGATGGTTCTTTGGTGAAGTTGTTCCAACGTAAATCTAGTTTGGTGAGTTGTGTTAAATTAATCATACTAAATTAAACTCGTTTGGGGAAAAAATTGCCCGAGTATTACTTCCTGTGACATTAGCTTTAGATGTCGTTACATTACCTTTGCAGTACCTATTTTTCTGCCATAAAGAAATATCATTGTGGGTATTTTGATATTCAAACTGAATATGAGATCACATCACCGGGCTTTAGCACTAACCAATTTGGCCGATGTGACTACGGTATATGGATAAAAGAAATTTCTACAGAACGGTGGAAATTACTTTGTATTAGCAATTCAAAATCGAAAACCAAGGAACAGTATGGGTAACAGTAAAAACAGGGTCTATGGGGGTATATATTGTTGATTACCAGTTCTCTCCTTTTCGCAAGTAATGAGATTGATGGTTTCAATGATGGTGATAGAGAGTTGTTCGATGATAAGCCCGTTTATCAGACATATCTTGACGTTTGTAATAGGCTTACCAGTGATTTTCATAAAACAACATAAACAGATAGTTAAAAGTAATGGCGATATATAATGGCTACGCCATATGAGTTGGAGTGAATTAGCTGATTTAATTATTAAAGGTATGGAAGAGGCAATTGAGGTTAAGACTGCAACTTATGATTTTGTGCTTTTTTATTCTTAAAGAATGCATTTAAATTAATATATGTAAACATAAATATAATTAATTTGTTATTAATTAGATAAAACAACTAAATTTTCAATTGTATTACAATTCCTTTTATTGAATTGAATGATAATGATTATAATTATCATTCAATACATTAATTAAGGAGTGTTTATGAAAAAAACGTTACTCTATCTAGTTGTTACCTCGATAGTTTTTTTTAATAATAAAGCTATATCTGAAGATGTTCTTTATGTGATTGAAAAAAAAGAAGAAAAAATTAATGAAAAAACATTAAATTCAGAACAATTGGAAAAAAATTTAATATTTAGCATGGAAGATATTGTTCGCCATCTTCCTGGTGTCGGTGTCTCATCCGAAGGACGTTTTGGTAATAATGGATATGCAATAAGAGGTGTTGATAAAGATCGTGTTGCTATACAGGTTGATGATATCCCTCAAGCAGAAACCTTCGATAATACCATTTATAAAGGTTATGGTTATTTTAATGGAAGTATGAATGATATCGAAACAGAACATTTAAAGTCTGTAATTATATCTAAGGGTGCTGATTCTATATTTTCAGGTAGTGGAGCATTAGGAGGGGCTGTAAAATACGTTACTAAAGATCCTGCTGATTTGATTAGTGAAGGTAATTGGGGATTTGTTTCTCGTAGTGTTTATACTTCTAAAAATAATGAAAAAATGCAAACGATAGGTATTGCAACTTCCCAACAAGATGTAGAAGGGATGCTCTTATATGTTTATCGTAATGGGCATGAAACTAATAATTATAAACATGAAAATGATATATTCGGTTCTGCTAGGGGAACACCAGATCCTCAAGAAAAAACGCGTCATTCTTTACTATCAAAAATTAATCTATTAGGTATTCAAAACCATAAAATAGGTGCTACTTTTGAATACAGTGAGGGTAAAACATATACAGATGAAAAATCTTGGTACTTATTTTCTTCCTATTATCGTACTGGTGATGATTTATCAAAAAGAATTAGATATACACTCTCTGATACGTGGACTCCAGAAAGATATATTGACAGTATGACGACAAGCTTTAATTGGCAAAAAATAGAACAAAAAGCATTTAGCTCTACGTTTGATGAACATTATAATGGTCATTATTATGATATTTTTGAAGAAAATAGTAGGAATATCATTCAATATGGTAGGTTTATTAATAATGAAATAGTATTAATGCCATTATCTTTATTTAATACAACGCACTCATTAGCACTACGAACTTCATATTCTACAAAAACACTTAACAATAAAAATATAGATACTAAATATCTAGGAAAGCCTAAAGTTCCTTATCAATCTAATTATAGCATCATCAGACCTGTATATACTCAAGATATTAGTATTGCTTTTGTTGATGAAATAAAAATGTTTGATGACAAATTAAATGTAGTTTTAGGCAGTAGATATGATAATGTTTCTCATCATACAGATAATGCTAAATTATCTTTAGCGAAAGATAGCGATCTCACTGATAATCATTATCAGGCTTTATCTTTGGCATTATCAACCAGTTATAACATAACACCAAATTATACTTTCCAATATAAAATTGGGCAGGGTTTTCGTATTCCAACAGCTCAAGAGCTTTATTTTGATTATGGAGGTAATGATGCTCGTAATCGCTTAGAGCCTAACCCTAATTTAAAGCAAGAAAAAGGATTAAGTAATGAAATATCATTAAGTTATAATAATGATAAATTATTTAATAAAGTAAATGTATATTATACTAAATACAATAACTTTATTGATCTTAAGCAGAGCGAAAAACAAGTTCCTAATCCGTGGTATGATCCTAATATGGGCGATAGTTATTGGAATAAGCCAACATTACCACAAAATCATCTTCAATATAGTAATGTTGCCTCAGCATACGTTTATGGTTTTGAGCTAACGAATGAAATTCGGCTTTCTAAAATATTCGGCTTAGATAATACATATATATTGCGTAATACATTTAATTATACACGCGGAAAAGATGCTTCTGGAGATTCATTACTTTCTGTACAACCTTTTAAATGGGTTTCTTCCTTATCTTATGATAATGCGGATAAAAAATATGGTGCAGGGATATTTATGACTTATTCAGCACGAAAAGAAGGTAATCAAGCAATACGGAATGGTCGTGAATGGCCATATCTTAGTGATTCTTATACTATATTTGACACAACAGCTTACTATAATGTAAATAAAAATATTGTATTACGTGCTGGGGTTTTTAATTTATTTAATAGAAAATATAGTACTTGGGATGCATTAAGAAGTCTGCCAGAATTTGGTACAACAAATCAAATAGATCGTGATCGTCTTGGTTTACAACGTTTTACTGCTCCTGGGCGTAATTTTTCTATGGATATATCATTGTATTTCTAATACTGAATTGATAGGCAACTATTTAGTTTATTACAATTTGTTAAAGCCTCTTAAATGAGGCTTTAACAAGATCATTTATATAATATTAGAATTAAATTGGTGGGTAGGCTATTTTATATATTAGTTGATTTGTTTTTTTTCTGTTGCCAAAAGCGAAAAAGGTAAGTTAATCCAATAATAATTAGATAAATAATAGGCTCTGGTGTTGGCGATTTTAATGATAAAAAATAATGAATACAGACTAATAATAAGAGTGGATAAAACAGATTATGTATTCTTTTCCATTCTTGATTAAATTTATTTTTTAACCAATCAAATGAACTTATAGCCATCAATAATAAAATTATCCAACATAAAGCGCCTATAATAAGATAAATACGGGAAAAAACTTCGCTAAAAAAGAAAGTAATATTTCCCCAACCTATTTCAAGTAGCAGATAACTTGCTAAATGTAAATTAGCCCAAAAAAAACACCATAATCCTAATAGTTTTCTTACTTGAAATAATGTGTTTAATTTTAAGTAAAAGGCAACCATAGGGATCAGAGCTAATATAATTAATAAACGTAACGTTGTAATTCCAGTAAAATGCTGAATATCTTTTGAAGGATCTGCGCTGAAATTTTGCGTATAAATTGTATAAATAAGCCAAGTGAAAGCCAATAAACCAATAAGATGGAATATGGTTTTTAATAACTTAACTTTTATTCCATATATTGGTTGCATTAAAAATTTCTCCGCAAATCTAAATCTTTATATAAATGTGCGACTTGGTCGCCATAGCCATTGAACAATAATGTTGGTTGTCTTGTAACTTGACCTAATCCACCTGTGCCTATAAAGCGTTCTGTTGCTTGTGACCAACGAGGATGGCTAACATCTGGATTAACATTTGCATAAAAACCATATTCATGCGGTGCTGAAAGATTCCACGTTGTTGGTGGGATTGACTCAGTTAAACGAATTTTGACAATGGATTTGATCCCCTTAAATCCATATTTCCACGGAACAACAAGGCGAATAGGTGCACCATTTTGGTTTGGCAAGGATTTTCCATATACCCCTGTCGCCAATAATGTGAGTGGATTCATCGCTTCATCGAGTCTTAATCCCTCGACATACGGGTATTGTAAACCGCCGCCAATGAAGCGACTATCTTGTCCGCGCATCTCCTGTGGTGCATAACGCGTTTCAAAGGCAACATATTTTGCACGACTATTGGGCTCAACCAAAGAAAGTAAGCTCGCTAATGGAAAACCGACCCAGGGAATGACCATCGACCATGCTTCAACACAACGCATACGATAGATACGTTCTTCTAATTGAAATTTATGATTAATATCGTCTAAGTTTAAAGTAAGTGGGCGATTAACTTCACCATCAATAGTTAATGTCCATTCTTCTGTTTTCATTGTGTGTGCATACTTAGCAGGATCGGATTTATTAAGGCCAAATTCATAGAAATTGTTATATCCAATTACCTTATCTTCATGAGTTAATTGTAATGAAGATTGATATTCTTCAGGTTGAATAAATTGTAATTCTTTACGGGATGATTTTGGTGTTGTTGGTTTGTTATCTTCAGTAAGCCATGAAAATAAATCGGCTTTTACAGTGGATGAAACCGCTATTCCAGCAGCGCCGATGCCTAATAATTTTAGTAAATTACGTCGTTTCATCATAAAAACAGATTCAGGTGTAATTTCTGATAGGTTATTTTTCCTGTTTTTTTTCATGATGTTACCTCTACATAATTAAGAAGATATTTGATTGATAAATTAATTATGCAGAGATGTTTTATAAAAAAGCTGACAAAAAGATGACAATTTTGTCATATCGCGTAATTAGCATGGAAAGGTTAAAATAAATACATTATGTTTTCCAATACGCTCGTAACTGACTTTACCCTCATGTAATGTCATAATCGCTTGCACAATTGATAAGCCTAAGCCATTTCCATCTGTTGTTCTTGCATTATCACCACGCCAAAAACGAGTAAATATTTGTTCATGTTGATTCAATTCATCACCAATATTACTGATACAAATCAGTAACTGATTTTTTTCTTTTTTACATTGAGTGACGACTTGTGTATTAGCGGGAGAATATTTAATTGCATTTGATATGAGGTTCATTAATATGCGAGTAAAAAGTAAGTGATCTGCACTAACTGTTAATGTTGTAGGCTCTTTTAATAAGGTAATCTGTTTTTCTTCTGCATAAAATGAAAATAGGTTATAAATTTCATCAATTAGATCCGATAAATCCAAGCTTTCTCTATTTAAAATGATATTTTTATTTTCAGCACGAGCGATAAATAAAATATTTTCAATTATTTTTGCAAGTTTATCCAGTTCTTCAATATTACTAATAATAATTGATTCATATTCTTCTACGCTACGAGAGCGTTGTAACATAATTTCATTTTGAACTTTTATAGCGTTAATGGGGGTTCTGAGTTCATGAGCCAAGTCATCGGCTAATTGAGTTAGCTTTACAAAATCATTTTTTAACCTTTTTCTCATTATATTTAATGAGTCACCTAAACTTTTCAGTTCATTGGGAAGTTGTGAGATATTTATGGTTTGGCTAAGAGTATGTATGTCTGTTTTAGCCGTAATTTGGCTAAGAAAACGGATATCCCTCAATCCATGTTTAATTAACCAAAAACTTAATATTCCCATAAATAAAATAGAAGCTAATGAGATAATCAATATTTTACTTAAATATTCGCTTAGCATACTGATGCGCACAAAGGATGCTTTGGCAATCACTACATTTAGCACACCTATTGGTGATTCTATTGTAAAGTTAATAGCCGAAACAGGAATACCTGATTCTGTTTCCCAGGAGGTAATCATGTTTAAATCTATATTCTTTGTATCAGTGGTTTTTAGATGATCTGCAAATAAAATATCTGAATTAGTATCAACTAAAATTTTATTATTAGCATCCGTAATATAAATAATATCTTGTTGCATATCCATCATACGTTGAAAATAGATAGGTAATGTTTTGATATCAATTCCACTATTAATTAACTTTACTAATTGGTCTGCACGATTTACAAGTAAGTTATTATCACGAGATATTAATTCATTTTTAAGCGATTGATAAAGCGTTAAAGACATAAAACCTGCATTTGCAATCATCAATATGATAAATAAAAAGATAATTTTAAATCTCAGTGATTTTGTTTTCATTATTGACTCCATTTAACCTATATCCCATTCCTCTAACCGTTTCGATTAATTTGATTTCAAATCCATCATCAATTTTTTTTCGTAAACGACGGATAGCAACATCTACAATATTAGTATCACTATCAAAGTTAATTCCCCAAATCTCGCTTGCAATTAATGTCCTTGGTAATATTTCATTAATATGTAAAGCAAAAAAAAGTAATAAAGAATATTCTTGGCGAGTCATTGGGATCTGTATATTATTACGCTCCACTTCATGACGAGATAAATTGATTTTTAAGTCAGCAATTTCAATAATTGTTGAAATATTTTTTTGAACTCTTAATTGATTTTTGACCCTTGCCAATAATTCTGAAAATGAGAAAGGTTTTACTAAATAATCGTTTGCACCTAATTCTAATCCTTTAACTCGGTCATCTATAGCATCCCTTGCTGTTAAACAAATCACAGGGACTGACTTTGATGTGCGTAATATTTTTAAAATATTCCAACCGTTCATTCCGGGAAGCATGATATCAAGAATAATCAATTTGTAATCATTTTCTAATGCTAAATAGAGGCCATCACGACCATCATTCGTAATATCAATAGTATATCCAGCTTCTTCTAGCCCTTTTTTAACCCAATTGGCTGTTTTTTCGTGATCTTCAATTAAGAGTATTTTCATTATGATCCTCTTAAACTCTTTAGAATAGGTATTTTGTATTATTTTAAACCAGTCATATATAGGATTAATAGAGCTAATTAAATATGATAGTTTTTACTAAAAATGACCTTGTAATAATAGATTTTAGAGATTCATAACATTGTTATTAAATAGCTTTTATGTAAAAGAGTAAGTAACTAATTTTATTCCAGAAATTTTTTATGTCAGTAGATTCACTCGTTTTTGTATTTTCATTCTTAAGAAAAAATTGTAAAACTTATATGTATGCGGCTAGGGTTTAGCAATAATTTATGATGAATATGCTATAAAAGTTGAAGAGGAAGAATGTATTTGCTTGGTCATTGAAACTAAAAAAGCCCACCTAAGTGAGCTTTTCTATACTTTAAATGATCCGCGTGTCATTTGCGTGTCATTTATAGTCCTTTTGTTGTCAGTGTGTAGTCTTGATGATTTCGCTAACTTCTTGTTTTTGAAACCGTTGTCCTATCACTGACCCAAGCTGGCGGAGTCTGAATTGGTTGTGTATTTATCTGTATTTAATGAATATTTATTAAATTGAGTAATTGATGAGTGCCATTAAGCTGGAGTAATAGATGTGGTTATATCTAAGTATTTAGCAACCCAAGAAGCATGCAAATAAAAATAATGTATTAAATAAAAATATGCGTCACAAGTGTCACTCACGTTATGCTATTTAATATCAATATGTTAGATTACTTTTTTGAGTCACACTTTATGACAAGAGTAATTTTAGTGTCACATTTAATGTAGTAATAAAATTTCACATAGGGGGTAGGGTCTGGACTAGTGACTTTTGAGTACCTAGCTAATACCTTGGGTAAATAGGAAAGAAGTGGGTTAAAATTTTTTAGAAAAATACAACATACAATCTAGCTATTAATCGTATGACATTATTAATAGAGATAGTAAATTATTATCACTAACTACATGACTAACTTTATTATGGGATAATCAATAGTTAAGTCGCGAAGCAAGATTTGTTGCTAGTTGATGCAACTTAGAGTGTGTTAAGTTGAGTATAAACAATCTTGAATAATAGTGAATATTATGAGAACCGAGCAAGAAATTTTTGATGAACTAGAGAAACTTAGTTGTGTAGAAGGTTTTTGGGAAGTTGTAGCATTTTTCTGTTGGAAAGATACCTTTATTCACTTTTCAGGTGAAAAATTGGATAAGGAATCATTTGCACAAGCATTTGATCGGACGCGTTTATCCAGAACTGAGCTTTCAACACTTATTGGTTTAGCGTGTAAAAGTGGATTTAATAATAGGCAATTAGAATTAGAAGAATTAAAAAAAATAGCAGATCGTGTCTGGCAACTTTTTGAAGAGCTACATTATAGTTTTTGCCCGCCATTAGACAGTGCTCTATTGTTGAAAAAATTTGATCCTAAAAATAGTAATGACATCCCTAGTTTTAGTGAATTTATTCGAGAAGTAATTCCAAGTAGCGATAAAAATTATTTTATGCGAGAAGCTATCTTTTATGGCGGGGATGGAGTTTTCAAGCATCAATATAGGGACTTAGCCAAACGTCGCTATTCTCTTGATGATGGTTGGATTGAAGCAAATAAAGGCTTTAACGTTTCTCAAGCAGCTGAAGTTATTTCGGCCATAGAACAAATTCAACTAGAGAAAGCCAATCAATTAGTATCTTCAGTAAAGTTCCTGCCATTGCCATATCATTTGCCTATGTTCATGTTTACTATTTCTGAAGTCGTGGCACAAAGTAGTTTAAATGAAAAGGTTGTAGAGGCTGTGATTGCGGCGTTATCAGCTAAGCCCGAAGACGGAATGAGCTGTTTTAAATCTGTGGATGATTTTAATCATAAAAATGCGTTTCCAATAATAAAAACTGTAGAGGGGGCATTCGTCAGTTTTCAAGGTTACAGCTTATGGGAGGCACTTTATGAAAGCCCATTTTTTTGGTTTAACGAAGACAGAACATATAAGGTTATAGCAAGTAAGCATCGAGGTGCTTTTACAGAAAACTTTACAGCTGAACGCTTAGCTCTAGTGTTTGGTGACGATAATGTTTTAACCAATATTGATATTTTCGATGGTAAAAATAAAGCAGGTGAAATTGATGTTTTGGTCACATTCGGCGTTTTTGCGATAGTCGTACAAGCTAAGTCTAAAAAACTCACTATCGAGGCTCGTAAGGGTAATAGTAAACAATTAGAAGGAGATTTTAAAAAAGCAATTCAAGATGCCTATGATCAAGCTTATTTATGTAGCCAACTACTACAAAAAGAAGGGTGTATTTTTAAAAATGAATTTGGCAATGAAGTTAAAATTCAATCTAATTTCAAGACGATATTACCTATTTGTATAGTATCAGACTATTTTCCTGCTCTTGCTGCTCAAGCTCGACATTTTCTTCAATATCAAACGACTAATGTAATAAAACATCCTTATGTAATGGATGTGTTTTTAATAGATATGATTACCGAAATGCTGCCATCACCTTTACGAGTCTTAGACTATCTTGTTAAACGGAGTGACTATGGTGATTCAATTCTTTCTAATCATGAGCTAGTAATTCTTTCAGCTTACATCATGCAAAACTTATATTTTGGGGAAGAATCGACATTAGTTATGCTTGATGATGATATATCTACAGATCTTGAATTAGCAATGTTAGCCAGAAGGGATGGTTACGATGGAGAGAAAACACCTGAGGGGTTTATAACTTCTCACAAAAAAGGTTTTGTTGGTGATATTATCAATGATATTGAGTTTTCAGCAGATTTTTGTCTTCAGAAACTAGGATTACACCTTTTATCATTGGATGGTGAAAGTATAGATCTACTCAATGACGCGATTTCAAAGATGATTGCTCAGTTTAAAATAGATAATCAACACCATGATATAACTCTTCCCTTGCTAAAGGAAAAAACGGGTTTAACTATTCACTGCAATGAAGATGATAATGATACGGCCTATAACAAACTGGTTGCACATTGTGAAAAAAGAAAATATACAACCCAAGCAGAGAATTGGGTAGGATGCTGTATTAGTCCAACTAAAGGTAAACTCCGATTTGCTTCATATCATGAAAGTAAGTGGAAACAATCGGATAGAATGGACAGACTAACGGCTAGTTTAAAACCTATTTCGTCGAGTAATCATATAAAAGATGCAAAAACGTTTTCGTTTGGTGAAAAACCGCAAATAAAACGAAATAAAATTGGAAGAAATGAACCATGTTCATGCGGTAGTGGTAAGAAATATAAACGCTGTTGCGCCTTATAAATTTAACTTAGATTTAGTAATAATAATTCATCAGGTTATGGGCTTCTTCATCAATGAGGGGCTGATTCTATATTGTTTTTGTTGTTTCTTGGGCTTTTGCATTTGCATAAGAGTAATCTACTGATAACAGCTGGCTACATACAGAAGTAGAATCAATAAGATATGATGATTTTTTGTTGGCGATTATTGTGATATAAAATGAAAAAATATCATATGTAATCAGCTCAAGTTAAAAGGAGCTATTTTTTATCATGAAGATTAAAATAGCCGAGATTAACTCGGCATGATTCTTAAATTAGTGGTTAGTGAGTTACACAATTTTCCATAAATGAATCAAGAAACTGATCTGTAATTCCTTTTGGCTTACGGCGTTCACAAAGAGAATATAATTCTTCTACTGCCGAGTAAGGAAAAAATTTTGCATCTAACTCGCGAAATTGTGGTCTATTTGCAAATTCAATAACTTTTGCTCGATATTCATCAGGAGCAACAATTGTCCATCTGATATCTTGTAAGCGGGGGGCATAATCACAAAAATTTTTCATACGAGTTAAGCCACTTATTATTCCAGTACTGTGTTCAATTTCCATTACTGCTGGCATTAACTTACCATTTCTGAACCATATACAGTCTATTAATTTTGCGCCATTGATAGCTTCACTGTATGAACTTAAGACCTTTTCATTGGAAAGGCTATCGATTACACCATCCATTTGCGCAATAGCTTTTCCGTTATACTTAAGCCCTCGATCATTTGCTGCAACCCATGTTCTATAGCCTAAGTAGTTACCAATTTTTACTAATGCTATTTGGATCTGCGCATGTCTTCTTTTTTCTTCAATCGATAACCCATCAACTGCGCGGATGGTATCTAAATCAACACTTTGGTAAATAACTTCAGTTTTCATCTCCGAAATAACAATATTAGTTTTATATTCAGAAAGAATTCCGTTTTCATGTGGTGAATTAGGTAAATAGATAAGATGTTTGTGACCTTTAGTGATTGTTTGTTTAGTATTAATAACTTCTAAACGGTCAAGTTTACACTAGTAAAATAGAGGAGTATGAGCAAGTAAACTTTCAATAACGGAACGGGTATTATAGCTTGCACCAAATACTCGATCTAAATTGATCGGGGAATCCTCTTGAATCGCATTTGCTAGACGCCAAATCATTTGACTAGATATACTTTCTGTTCGAGCGGCTTTTAACGTTTCTCCCTTTGTTGGGTTGAAACGTTTTATACGAATAGGACCTTCTGGTTGAGTAATCGAGTCGATAACTATTTTGCCAGCATTTCTGCCATTTACATAATCAAATTGCCTGTTTTTGGGTAGGTTCGCTATTGCATTCACCAGATTCATTGCTGTTAAATTCATCTTTTATTCCTAAATGCTCTAATATAGATGCTGCTATTCCTAATGCGGCAAGATAAGGGACACCATTACCAACAGTTTTGAACATGTTTGAAAGGGTCATATAACTAGGTAGTTCAAATTCTTTTGGTAGAGATTGAATAGCAAGTGCTTCTGCAACCGTTATTCTGCGCGGTTTATATGGATGTAAGTGTACTTCATTATTACCATAAGCTGCCGTTGGGGAATACCTCCAACGATGGAGGCGCTTGTAAGATTTTTTACTGTCGTCACCTTCTTCAACAGTTTTGAAGCGAGTTAATCCTGCTCTGGGAGTGAATACATGTTTTGAATTTACATGTGCAGAAACATCATTTTTAGTAAACCAGTAATCAACTGTTAGCTCTTCAGGAAGATGCTTGGGTATATCCAATATTGAATTTTCGGCAAATTCATTAGTTGTCGGCCATTTATATTCAAAAGCACTACGATCTGGGTAAGTTCTACCGCTCCAGATAAAGTTCTTAGATAATTCTTTACTTTTGAAACCGAGCAAAATGATGCGCTCTCGATCTTGTGGTGCACTATATTCAATTGAATTTATTAATTTTTCATGTAGGTTATAACCAGCAGTTACCAACTGTTCTTTTAGATGCTCAAAAAATTCTCGGTGTTTAAGTGTGCGATATAACCCCTTGACGTTCTCAAATAAGAAGAAATCAGGTTTCATCTCTACAATAATATTTATATAGCTTTGAGATAGCTTACCGTTTTCTCCATCGCGCCCTTTATTCTTACCTGCAACTGAAAAGTCTGGGCAAGGAGGTCCTCCAATGAAACCGACAAGTCTGTGTTCTTTTTTTAGAGTTTTAATTGAATCTTTCAAGTGTTTATGATCGATTGTCTCGATACTCTTTTCAGCATAGCCAAAGCGAGGTATAGCTTTGTTCATAACCTTTCGAGAGTGTTTGTAAGCATCCATAAATGGCGGGTGATATTCATTCACAAAAACCACTTCGTAGCCAGAATTTTCAAAGCCAAGGTCTAAGAATCCAGAGCCAGAAAAGAAAGAGAAGATGGCGGGTTTAAGTGTGGACATTTTTTACCTATTATCAATCATTGGGTTATGCGGAAATTCCACCATATCTTAACAGATGAGGGGGCTATTGCAACGGATCTCGGATTAGCTATGGCGGTATATTAGTAAAAAATAAAAAGAGTAAAATAGCGAAATTAGATGATAAGAATTTTATTTAATCATATGTTTTTTAAACACTATTTATCACTTATTTAATTAAGGATTATAAACTATAGATATTCCTATGCTAAATGAGAATTCAATATACGATGTGGTATAAGGAAGATAATTTTTTGAGTGATGAATCATCGCCCCAATATGATCTTTTGCACTGTTTCGTTGTTAAAAACTCTTTACAGCTACTAAATGAAAAGCGAAAACCAGCAAAGTCAATCCGAGAGAGGAGAGGGGGGAGGAACACTGAAATTTTAACAGAATCGCTATATAGATGGCGCTATCTAATTAAATTAAGGTTGTATTACTATTTTATTTTTAATATGAGTTCTTCTTGTAGTGCTCTTGGCAGTTTGTGAAAACATTTAATCAGACAAGCTAACTGGTCATCTTGAGCATAAAAATAAGCTAACGGGATATCTAGCACATCAGCTAACTTTTGAGCCGTGCCAATATCTACCTCATGAACACCTTTTTCATAACGATTGATACGTGTACTAGCTACAAACTCGTCGATTCCCGCTGCGATACCTAAGTTCTTTTGTGATAACCCAGCAGCTAATCTGGCTTCTTTTAAGCGTCTGCAAAAGATATCTTTGTGATTTTCAATAGGATTCATAATAACTCTCAGTAATATGGAGTTACGAGAATCGTAGTTTTAGCTTGCTCTGGATACTACGAATAACGTAGTATTGTATGAGTGTAATAATTTATAAGGAGTTTTACATGAAACCGTTACTATTAACTATTGTCGCCATAATGTTAAGCGGGTGCATTAGCTATACAAATGATAAAGGGCAAAGCTGTATTGCGGATGCCGACCCAATTTCAGCGGCTGTATCAGGAAGTTTTGTTAGGTGTTATGGCGTTCCTGATGAAAATAAATCAGAGGATTGATAATTATAGCTTTTATATGGAGATGTCACTAAATGAATAATTTTTTTAGATGGGTAGGGCTCCTTCCTATAGCTTTTGTATCAGCTATAGCTTTGCCTGTACTGTTGAGAGTTCTAACAAATATAGGTTTTTTTAATTACAGGGGGGAAGAACCATTACCTTTCTATATAGAGCTGGCTACTTCTGTGGTGATGGGGGCTACGTTTGTTTCTGTAGGAAAACTAATAGCACCAAGTAACAAAGAAAGAGTAGGTAAAATATTGTTCTATATTGGTATCGTCGTGTTAGCTGGCTTATTTATTTTTAATTGGCAGCTAGGAGAAAGAATCGCTGCTTTATATTGTTTACCATCACTTGTTGGAGCATATTTAGCAATGGATTATGATATTTAATGCGCTGTTCCAATGGGATTTATAATATATGCTATGCAATAATAAATCCCATATAGTGAGTTTTTAATTCCAATTGTAATTAACATTATTTAGTACATTCGTTGCGAATATTAATCTTGCCTCATCTAGTGGTTTTAATTTAAAAGCTCTAAATCTATTTGGTGGATTGCCAAATAGTATAGATTTACCTATTCCTATCTTTGAAATTGTTCGCCCAAAAACTGTTCTACTCGTTCCATCATACTTTTCATAGCTTAAGAACAACTCAAAAAAATTACTGGACAGAATAACTGATTTCCAAGTTTTTTGAGAGTCAAAAACATAACCTCTTTGTAAACAAGTAAATGATGCAATCAAAGGAATGATGCATGACACAGACACCACTCAACGAAAATAACACACCTCAAGTCAGTCAAATCATTACGTTGGCGCTGGATGGTGAAGCTATCTTATTAAAAAACCTGACCGTCACACCCTCGATGATGTATCAAGACAAAGACCAGTCGGGGCAGTCATCAAGCACGGTAAACAGTGAGCAGGGGATTAAACCCAAAGAGCTACGCATCACGGGCACGATTCCTTTCACCGAAGAAAAAACGCTAACCCGTTTATTTGCCTTGGCAGAAGCCAAAGATAACGGACTACTAAAACGCTACCGTGTCGCCAACTGCATGGCTAGCGCGATTAATTTTCGTCTTGGCACATTCACTAACGGCATTGATGCGTCAAAGATGGACGGTAAACAAGCCTGGCAAGTCACCTTTACCTTACGTGAGCATTTATCGGTGCCCGAAAAACGCGAAAGTCGTTCAGCAGGGCAAGTTAAAGCCAAAATACAAAGTATGAGTGATAAGCCAAAAGCCAATGGCGAAGGAACGCCAGAACAAGAGCAGGAATTGAGTCGGTTTGAAAAAGAAGTGTTAAAACCAATTAACGACGGACTCGGTGGGGTATTTAAATGAAATCAATTAATCGACTTTATTTATCGGGTGATGAAACGCACCTTGTTGACGTGAAAATGGTGCTGGAATTATCCCAATGTGGACGTGGATTTATTACTGCTAAAACCGATACTGATTACACAGGTAAATTGGTGCGTCTTGATATTGGCTACACGGATTTACTATTACGGTATTTCACGGGTTACGTGGAGCGCTCGCAACCGTCACAAAATGGTTTTCAAAAATTGTTCGTGCGCGAATTGGTTGGCGTATTCGACAGAATGTGGCCATGCTCTTTTCAGCATCCCACCTTAAAACAGATCACCGATTATCTAAAAGAGCACAGCGGATTACATTTTGTGTTACCGGATGCCGAATATGTGAATACCCCTATTCCACATTACACTCATAACGGTACGGGTTATCAATTATTAAATAGCCTGGGAAAAGTCTTCAATATTCCCGATTATGTTTGGTATCAAACGCCAGACGGTGACGTGTTCGTAGGAAGCTGGAATGATTCATTTTGGAAAGATAAAGAGATTGAAATAGACAATCAGTTTTCTTCTGAACAACGTGCCGGTAATCAAATGACCATCCCGATGGTGCAAAGTTTACGCCCTGGTGTGAAAGTGAATGATAAACGCTTAGAGCGTGTGGCGCTGGATAACGACAATATGACGTTAACGTGGATCAGCCCCGATGCGATTACAGGGCGAGCCGAAAACCGCACCATAGCCCAGCAACACATTGATAATGCTTACCCCGAGCTTTCGGCAGGATTGCACTTGCCGAAATTTGCCCGTGTTGAAGCACCCACCGAAAATACTACCGCGGGGGATATTTCTGATCCATTCAGACCAAAATATGCGGTTGATGTGCAAATGGTTGATGCCGACGGCAATGATGTGGCACCCGTTTATCACGCGGTGCCGTTACCGTTGCCGATGGCAGGCAATGAGTCGGGGATGTTTCAATATCCGCCTGTGGGTTCAATGGTTGAAATTGCATTTGAAAATGGCCGTGCAGATAAGCCCTTTATTCGTCAAGTGTTAAGTCATGGCAATACCTTGCCCGATATTAAGCCAGGCGAACAACTGCAACAGCAACGTCAAGAGGTATCACAACGGGTTACGC
Organism: Proteus genomosp. 6; assembly: GCF_040139785.1. NCBI lineage: Bacteria > Pseudomonadati > Pseudomonadota > Gammaproteobacteria > Enterobacterales > Morganellaceae > Proteus > Proteus genomosp. 6. Next base: position 255,307 of record NZ_JBEEVJ010000003.1, read on the forward strand.
AGGACGGCACATGGCATCGGCAAACTGACCAAAAAATCATTGAAGAGTCGATGCATCGTGAGGTGAAAACTAATACGGAAAATCGCACCGTTATCGCCAGAGAAACCACTGTACAAGCTACCGATAAAACGACAGTCATTGGCACAAGCACGTTAATGGCGGGTGCCATTATGCAAATTGCTGAAGGTGACTTTAGCCAAGCGACGCAAGCCAATAGAGTTATTGCTGTGGGGCAAAATATGACGATTGATGTTGGTCAGAAACTGGAGGAAAAAATCGGGGCAGTGCGTTCGAGTATTGCAGGCGCGATGCAAAAAATCATGGCACCCGTTGTTTATTTGGGTAATGAACAATTGAATGTGATGCAGTGCATGTTAGATACGCTAGATGTGGTGAATGAGTTGGCTACACTCACGGCAAACCATACTCATAACAACACGGGCAGTCCATTAAATGCCTCAGCCATTAGCAACACAGGCACTAAATCAACAGGACTTAAGCAGAAGTATTCACCTGTCATTGGGTGATAAAATTGTTACCATCCTTGCCCGCGATTGCGGGCTTTTTTATATTATCTTGTTGACCTTTAAATCATTATTAATTATTGTCTTACTCACGAGGACTCAAAACCTCATACAAGCGGTCAGACCAACCCCGTCAGTGTTGGATTTTTTATGCCTATCATTTAGTGGGCGCATTGCGCGACCATACCCCGAATAATGTCGGGAGGGCGACGAATACAACACCCGAAAGGGAAATAAGTCCGCGGTCTCTTGTAGCCGTTTTGAGCCTCCTGACACCATTTTATGGTGACATCAAAATCTCAAAAAAATACAAGGGGTCAGTAATGGCTAAATATTCTGTTGTACCATTCGCTTTTGAATCATTTTCAATAAGAACACTAACAATAAAAGACATGCCGTGGTTTGTAGCGGAAGATGTTTGTAGTGCTCTAAATCTAAGTAATCCTACAATGTCATTAAAATCTTTAGATGATGACGAACGGTCTAAGTTAAACTTAGGGCGTCAAGGGAAGGTCAATATTATCAATGAGTCTGGAATGTATACATTGATACTACGTTGCCGTGATGCCATTAAAAATGGTTCTATTGCTCACAGGTTTAGAAAGTGGGTTACAAACGAGGTATTACCATCTATTCGTAAAACAGGTGGGTATCAATTATCAAAACGAAATATAACCACGAATATTCCCCTTTCTTGCCCTTGTTGCCATAAACCCTTAGAAGTAATAAAAATACATCAGCATCATAGACATCACACTGAAATAATCGCTATATGTAATAGCCATGCTTGTCAGCAAGATGCTTTAAAATATGATTTAAATTTCTCATACTACATTGAGTTAAAAGATAAAATAGAAAGAGATAATAAAGGGGTTTTAGATAAACTATCATATAAAAAACGATTAGCTTTGATTGAGTTATTATCTGATTAGTCTATATTACTAATGTTAGTTGAATGAGAATATCAAATCGTAAAAGGCCAACCTTACCAGTTGGCTTTTTTGTACCTATAAATTCCCATCTCTACGCCATTCTAAGGCGTTCAATTCTCATAATACATCCCCTGCATAGCTCAAAATGGATCGCATCGATAGCGTGCGACTGCGGGCGCATAATCCCCACGAAATAAAATCATTCACCACGTAAAACGCACTAATCCGCACCCGCCTGCACAATTTAGATCAAAAAAATATTTCAGTTTGAAATTTTTACAAAACATATCGTGAGGGCGCGCGGGGATTGGGTTCTTTGCGTAGGCGTCAAACTGAAATGATTGTAAAAGATTTCAGGTTATTTCAGTTTGAGGGATAGAAAAAGGATCTCGATAAAAACTTAATGCATTGATAGTAAAAGAAATTTCATACTTTACGTGGGATTGATGATCCACATTTTACGCGAGAGCATTTTAGAGAATATTTATTTTTCAGTGAGTTATAGATTTTTGAAATTGAAATGATTCAGAAAATTTAGTCGATGCCAGAAATAACACATAAAACTCTATCATCACTGACTAGCTCACAATCACGCACGAAAAAATACAATTTATCTTTATATAGAAATTCTTCAATAGGTCTTACTCTAATATCTTTAGGAACTAAAGTAATATCAGGTATTGCCAGTGCGGTGATCTCTTTATCGACCATCATGGTTTCTGTTGTGCTATCTGATTTAATAATAATAACTTTTCTCATTATCCTATCCTCAGTTTATTTTTGAATAATTAAATAAGTCTTTTGCTATAAGTATAAAAATGATATTTCAATTTGCCAACAAAAGAAAATAGATTACTTAAGAAGAATTAAATAATATTTGTTAGAACGGAAATGAAACAGTAACTGATATCGATGTGAAGATTTTCTGTGTGGACGTAATGTGGACATTCTAAAAATTAAGGGGGCTACGTTTTCACGTAACCCCTTGTTTTATTTGGTGGAGCTGGCGGGAGTTGAACCCGCGTCCGAAATTTCTACATCCTCGGTACTACATGCTTAGTCTATCTTTAATTTCACTTACCCACTGCGGACAGACGCGCCATGAATAAGCTAGCTTGATTAAGTTTAACGCTTCAACCCCAAGCTAGGCATCCACGCGATCTCTTTTGGGTTTGACCTCTCTTTATCCCCGTCTTAAGAGCGGAAGCTAGGGAGAGAGGGCTCAAAGCAGGTTATTAAGCTGCTAGTGCTTTATATTGATTGTCGTTTGCGACTATCTTTTTTGCGGCTTTTTACGAGGCCAACCGCCCCTCGGCATGCACCTTGGGTTTCGCAAATCCCGTCGAATCCAGAATCAGCCCCAAGTTGTTGACAGCGAGTATATCAGAAAAATACTTGTCATTGCTAGTACTTAACGCAATTTAGCGGTTAGCATTTTTCATAATACGTGCTTTGTCTAATTTCCACTCACGATCTTTAATGGTTTCACGTTTATCGTGATCTTTTTTACCTTTTGCAACACCAATTTTGATTTTGCACCAAGCGTTTTTCCAATAAAGAGAAAGTGCAACAACGGTATAACCATCACGGTTGATTTGACCATAAAGGTTATCAAGTTCACGCTGTTTTAATAATAGTTTACGGGTACGTGTCGGATCACAAACGACATGGCTTGATGCAACATTTAAAGGAGTAATAGTTGCACCAAAAAGATAAGCTTCGCCATCACGCATGATAACATAGCTATCACTGATGTTTGCTTTACCGGCTCGCAGTGATTTAACTTCCCAGCCTTGGAGCGCCAAGCCCGCTTCTATCTCATCTTCGATGAAATATTCATGGCGAGCACGTTTGTTTAACGCAATGGTCGCAGAACCAGGTTTGTGTGATTTTTTCTTTGTCATAATGTCCACATTATACTGTATGAGCAATAGAAAGAAATCATTTAACCGACTGTTTTCTTTTCAATTGCATAAAACTTAAGCTATATTCCATTAGATTTTTAATTAGTCACTGTTCAATGATATGATCCGCGCAGTGTTGTCGTACAGGAATAACTATGCCTCAGATTAGTCGATCTGCTCTTGTCCCTTTTAGTACAGAGCAAATGTTTAAACTGGTTAATGATGTTCTTACTTATCCTGATTTTCTACCAGGATGCGTTGGAAGTAAACTGATCAAAAGCACACCAGAAGAAATGATTGCATCAATAAATGTCTCTAAAGCAGGGATCAGTAAAACATTTACTACCCATAATTTTTTAAAGACAAATGAACGTGTGGATATGCGTCTTGTTGATGGTCCCTTTCGTAAATTAACTGGGGGATGGGTGTTTACCGCACTTGATGATAATGCGTGTAAGATAGAGTTTCAGCTAGACTTTGAGTTTACCAATAAATTAATTGAGTTAGCCTTTGGTCGTATTTTTAAGGATTTAACGAACAATATGGTGCAGGCGTTTACTCACAGAGCGAAAGAGATCTATCGTGACTAAAATATGGGTAGAGGTAACCTATGCGTTACCTGACAAACAGTACCTTATCCCTGTGGAAGTAACATTAGGGGATACTGTTGAACAAGCCATTATTGCTTCAAATATCTTAACGATTTGTAATGATATTGATTTGACTAAGAATAAAGTGGGTATTTATAGTCGACCAGCAAAGTTAAGCGATAATGTGCGAGACGGTGATAGAGTTGAAATTTATCGACCTTTAATTGCCGATCCTAAAGAAATGCGTCGTAAACGTGCTGAGAAAGCACGACAAAAAGCAGATTAATATTATGCTTTTTGCCCAATAGGGGTGAGCATCATATATTGCATTGATAGGCCGTTTGATTACAGACAGACACAATACAAGACAACACTGTTATAAAGCAATTTCTCTTTATAAAAACACACCCCAACGTCAAATCTAACGTATGGGGTGCAATCCGTTTTTGCCAATCTATACAAAACTAAGCTTTCTTAGCGCTGTTATCGCATTACGATTTTGTTTCAGGTGCTGAGAAGTTAGGCATATTGCCTTGTTTATCAATCTTAGTCAGTATGCCATTGCTATCAAAAGTCAGGGTAAGAGTCTCTTGACGTACTTTCTGATGACCAGGCTCTTCACGGAAAACATAATACCAAGTCTGGCTTCCGAAAGGATCTTTTAGCATTGGCGTACCAAGGGCAAATTGAACTTGCTGCTGTGTCATTCCTTGCTGAACTTTTGCGACTTCGGCTGGCGTTAAATAATTTCCCTGATTGATATCTGGGTGATAAACCAGTCTCTCGAACATAGAGCAACCTGAAGTCATTACGACTAAAGATAAGGCGGCAACTTTTAACAGTTTAAAACGCATGGTTATTACATTCCTTTTAGGGTCATAGTGACGATGATAATCGACAACGCAGCAATTGAAAACCTTTCACACTCTGCCTATGACCCTAAATATCAATAAAAGTTTGTTAATCGTTATGCAGCCAACAAATCTTTCGCATTTGCTAAGGTATTTTTGGTGACTTCACTACCTGCTAATAAACGAGCTAGCTCTTGTAGACGTTCTTTTTTCGATAATAGTTTCATGGTTGTTTCAGTTTCTTCACCATTTGTCTCTTTATTGACAAAATAGTGTTGATGACCACAACCCGCGACTTGAGGTAAGTGAGTGACACACATTACTTGAGTTGATTCACCCAATTCGCGTAATAATTTACCCACAATAGCAGCAGTAGGACCACTGATACCAACATCAACTTCATCGAAAATAAGAGCAGGCGTATCCATTTTCTTCGCCGTGATCACTTGGATTGCAAGTGCAATACGTGATAATTCACCACCAGAAGCAACTTTAGAAAGGGCTTGATGCGGTTGTCCTGGGTTTGTAGTGACATTAAATTCAACTTTTGTGGCACCATCGATTTGCAGTGAGCTATCATCAAAATGAGTATCAACAGTAAAATAGCCATGAGGCATTGATAATTGATGCATACTGTTGGTGATAAGCTGGCTTAATTCATTCGCATACTGCTGGCGAACCTGATGTAACTGTTTTGCGACATCTAATGCAATTAAATGGTCAGCTTTAACTTGTTCTATTAAAGCGTCACAATCATCATTTTGACGAAGTAGGGCATTTTTTTCTTCAATTAATTGCTGATGAAGATCGTATAATTCTTCAGGTGCAACGCGATGTTTACGTGACAAACTAATGTACTTAGACATGCGTTTTTCAACTTCAAATAAGCGATTAGGATCCATCTCTAAGCGATCGCTATAATGACGAAGTTCATCACTCACTTCACTAATTTGAATAGTAGCTTCTTCCAGCATCTCTAATAGTGAATTGAACTGACTTTCCATAGAGGTCAGTTCAGCAATTTCATGTTTAGCCACATTGAGCATACTTAAAATATTTTGCTCTTCGTTATCGCTTAAAATTTGTAAGCTATTTTGGCTTAAAGTCAAAAATTGCCCGCAGTTAGAAAGACGTTTATATTCTTGATCTAATTCTGGGTATTCGCCTTGTACTGGTTGAAATTCATTGAGTTCTTTTAAATGGTAATCAACCAGTTGCTGTCTTGCTTCTCGTTCTAAAGAGAGTTGTTGAAAAGCGGCTAAAGTTTGGTAACTTTGATGCCATGTTTGATAAGCCGACTTCATGCTTTTTAATAAAGCCGGTTCATGGGCATAGATATCAAGCAGTTGTTTTTGATAGCGAGGCTCTAGAAGTTGTTGGTGAGCATGTTGTCCATGGATCTGGATAAGTAAAGAACCAAGCTCTCTTAATTGTGAAAGTGGTACGGAAGTGCCGTTGATAAAACCACGAGAACGCCCATCAGCAGAGATAGTTCTTCTTAATAGGCATTCATTATGATCATCAAGATGATGTTCTTCAAGCCAACGTTGTGCTGATGGCGTGTCAGAGAGTGAGAATCGTGCACATAAATCGGCTCTAGTTGCACCTGGGCGCACCATATTGGCATCACCACGGTTACCTAAACATAAACCTAGTGCATCAATTGCAATAGACTTACCTGCGCCAGTTTCGCCTGTAATGGTGGTCATGCCACCAGAAAAATCGATTTCAAGTTCACGGACTATGGCAAAATGACTAATGGTTAATTGAGTCAGCATAGTGCCTCTCCTGTGTATAAAAACATATCTGTAATTACATACAGTATAAACTGGTTTTTTATACAGTAAAGTAGTGAGGCACAAAAATTAAAACATTTTTTTCGACCAACCTAATTTTGAGCTGAGCGTATTAAAATAATTGTAATCAGTCGGATGAACTAAATTGAGTTTTTGACGACTTCTCTTAATAATAACTTCATCACCTTCTTTAATGGGTAACACTAATTGGCTATCGCAACTGACTTCATAATCGATATTTGTTTGTGAGAATTTTAAGCGAATTTGGCTATCACTGCTGATAACTAAAGGGCGTGCTGACAAGGTATGTGGAAACATAGGCACAAGCGCAATAGCATCAAGATTGGGTGTTAAAATAGGACCACCGGCAGAGAGTGAATAGGCCGTTGATCCTGTTGGTGTTGCGATAATTAAGCCATCAGAACGTTGAGAGAAAGCAAAACGATCATCAATGTAAACTTCAAACTCGATCATATGAGCAACTTTGCCAGGATGAAGCACGACTTCATTGATTGCTGTACCAATGCGATTTCTTTGACCTTCAGCATAGACGCGTGCTTCAAGTAAAAAACGCTTTTCTTCATGATAGTGCCCAGCTAACACATTGGTTAATTGCTGTAAGGCATTATCAGGGTCGAGATCGGTAAGAAAACCTAAATTACCTCGGTTAACGCCAATTACTTTAATGTTATAGCGAGATAAAACGCGCGCAGCGCCAAGCATATTGCCATCACCACCAACAACAATGACAAGATCAGCAACTTTGCCCACTTGTGTTAAATCACCTGTTTGTGCATTTTCTAGTTTTAGTTCTTGAGCAACTTGTGTATCAATAATAACGTCATAACCTTGAGCCAATAGCCAATGATAGAGCATTTCATGCGTTGAAATTGCTTCAGGATGACGGGGATGGCCGACAATGCCAATGCATTTAAAGTGTTTTTCTTCTGTTACGGTATTATCTGGCATTTTTTTACCCTCGTTTTGCGCCAATTCCTTGAAACCCGTTTATTGATCCCCATAATAAACTAAATATGAAGATGAATACCAAAACTACGCGGAGATGTTCATGAGTAGTAAAGAACAAAATGTACATGAAGAGCAAGCCTCAAAAGAAAAAGAAGGAATGGGATCTGCAATGAATGAGTCTCAAGAGCCAACAATGACCGAAGAAGCACAAGCGGACTTTAATGCTCAAGCTGAATTAGTGGAAGCATTAGCGCGTGTTGATTCTCTTGAAAAACAACTTGAGCAATCTCAAAAGACAGAGCGTGAAGCAATGATCCGCGCTCAAGCTGAAGTTGAGAACATTCGTCGCCGTACTCAACAAGATGTTGAGAAAGCACATAAATTTGCGCTTGAGAAATTTTCTAATGAGTTACTGCCTGTACTTGATAATTTAGAGCGTGCTTTATCTGCGGCTGATCATGAAAATGAATCGCTAAAACCTATGATTGAAGGGTTAGAGTTAACGCTGAAATCATTCTTAGATGCTGTTCATAAATTTGGCATTGAAGTGGTTGAAGAAAAAAATGTGGTATTTAACCCTGAAGTTCACCAAGCGATGACATTAATTGATAGCCCAGCACATGACTCTAATCATGTTGTTGATGTTATGCAAAAAGGATACACCTTAAACGGCCGTTTACTGCGCCCAGCTATGGTTATCGTTTCTAAATAACATTGATTAAAACATTCGTTATCACATGAGTTATTACATGTAGATAAAGTAAACCGCACAATACGAAGATTATTCAATATTCTTGTTATTGTGCGGTTTTATGTTTTATAGGGGAATTTTATTCAATGGGATCAAGATGCCAATTGATTGGTTTGCGGCCTTGCTGCTGTAAAATATCGTTGGCTTGTTTAAAATGACCACAACCTAAAAAGCCTCTATGAGCAGAAAGCGGGGATGGATGAGGTGCTTTTAAAATAACGTGTTTATTTGTATCAATAAAACGTCCTTTTTTCTGAGCATGAGCGCCCCAAAGTAAGAAAATAACCCCATCTCTACGCTGATTGATCTGTTCGATTACTGCGTCAGTAAAGATCTCCCAACCATAGTTAGCGTGAGAATGTGCTTGGCCTTTCTCTACCGTCAATACGGTATTAAGTAATAAAACACCTTGTTTTGCCCAGCTTTCTAAATAGCCGTGGTTAGGGCGTTTAAAATCAGGGTATTCTTTTTCTAGTTCTTTATACATATTGACTAATGAAGGTGGTGCTGGCACGCCTGGTCGTACTGAAAAAGAGAGTCCATGTGCTTGATTAGGGCCGTGATAAGGATCTTGCCCCAAAATAACTACATTCACATTATCAAAAGGCGTAAAACGAAAAGCATTAAAAATATCTTCTTGAGGAGGATAAACAATTTTACCAGCGGCTCTTTGTTGTGCGACTTGAAACATAATTTGATGAAAGTAAGGCTTTTCTTTTTCAGCGCCTATCACATCATGCCAAGTTAATGGTGTAGTCATAACCTAAAATCCTTGTTGATATCTTATAGTGTCTAAGCTTACCGATTTCATCAAGGGAATGAAAATATTACGGGCTAAAAATAAAAATTAATTGAGCCATCAACTTTTATTTGAAAATTTACAAAAAAAATTGCAAATCAGTGATGAATGATTATTGATTTAAAACAACACTTTGCACCCTCTTGGATAAAGTGCTTATGAATTTTGTTGATATTTATCAAAGAATGGCGCCATTTATACTGGTATATAAGTAGACAGAAACATTGGTTAGACCAAATACCCAAGTTCTGATATGAGATTGGAATTTGATTTTGTGCCCAAATTGGAGGTCGAAATGATTACTGGTATCCAAATTACTAAAGCTGATAACGACGATTTATTACACTCTTTCTGGTTATTAGATGATGAAAACGGCGAAGCTCGTTGCATCTGTGCTAAAAAAGGTTTTGAAGAAGGCCAAGTGATTAACCGTAAAGAGTTAGGCAATATCGAATATCGTGAAGTGCCTGTAGAATCTAAACCGGTTGTTCGTGTAGAAGGTGGTCAACACCTTAACGTTAACGTATTAAGCCGTGAAACACTGGAAGATGCTGTTAACAATCCTGAGAAATATCCTCAATTAACTATTCGTGTTTCTGGTTATGCTGTGCGTTTTAACTCACTGACTCCAGAACAACAACGTGATGTTATTACTCGTACTTTCACAGAAAGTCTGTAATTTTCACTAAAGTAATAAGTTAATAATAAGCTCGATATGAAAATATCGGGCTTTTTTTCTATACAAAAGAAAAAAATAAAAAACCGTAACTATATTATATAGCTACGGTTTTTTTATAGGTTCAGAAAGAGCACAGATTATTCGTTATTAGTATTCGTTTCTTTTACTGGTGCAGTAGGTGCAACATTTTTTTCTGTATGTTCAGCAACTGCTTTGCGACGTTTACCAATATTTTTACGATCGCGAGTTCGCACTTTTTCTTTAACTGCTTTTTTCTCTTCTTCTTTTTTCGCTTTGCGTTTAGCAAGTACTTTTTTAGAAGGTTTGAATGTTGCTTTCAGGCTTGGTGCTTTGGTTTCTGGACGTAGTTCAGCAACAACACGATATTTAATTGGCTCTTGAACGTAACGGCCAATTTTCCCTAATAATGGGTGATCATGAGCTTCAACTAATGAAATTGCGATACCTTTACGGCCCGCACGTCCTGTTCGACCAATACGATGCAAGTAAACATCCGCAGTACGAGGTAAGTCAAAGTTGAAAACGTGTGTGATATCATCTAGATCAAGACCACGAGAAGCAACGTCTGTGGCAACAAGCACATTCATTTTGCCTGATTCTAAACGTTTGATTGCATCGTTACGCTGTGTTTGCGCCATTTCACCTTCAAGGTAGCTGCATTTAATACCTTGTTTTTCTAACGCAGTGACAAGCTCTCTTACACGCTCTCTTTTACGAACAAAGACAATCGATTTTTTAACATCGTCTTGCTTAAGTAATGCAGCAAGTAACGCTGTTTTATGTTCAAGATTATCAGCATGATAATAGAACTGCTGAATTTTTTTACGTTCACGGCGAGAAGGATCGGCATTAAGCTCAACAGGTTCGTTGAGGATGCGCTGTGCAAAATCAATAACCGCATTACCTTCCAGTGTTGCAGAGAACAGTAATGTCTGTTTGCGCCAGCGAGTTTCGCCTGCAATAGTTTCGATATCGTTAGCGAAACCCATATCTAACATACGGTCTGCTTCATCTAAAATCAGCATTTCCACTGCGCGGCAGTCAAAATTTTCTTCTTTGATGTACTGTAATAAACGACCTGTTGTCGCAACAACGATATCTTGGTTCTCACTGAAGACTTCAGCGTGATTCATATAAGCAACACCGCCCGTGATTGTGGCGATATCTAAATGTGTGTGCGCACATAATTCTTTTGCCTGCTCGGCAACTTGCATAGCAAGTTCGCGTGTTGGTGTCAGGATAAGAATACGCGGCGGGCCTGATTTTTTACGTGGATAATCAAGCAAGTGTTGAATTGCCGGAAGCAAAAAGGCCGCAGTTTTCCCTGTGCCTGTTGGCGCAGAGCCTAAAATATCGCGTCCATCCATTGCAGCAGGAATTGCATCTGCTTGAATAGCTGTAGGACGTTGATATCCTTTTTCTTCTAATGCGGTCAATAAACTTTCATCAAGTTCAAGACTGGAAAATGTCGTGGCTGTCATTGTATACCTCTGTTTAGGGCGCGGATTTTGACATTATCCCCCGCTAAAAGCCAGAGGATTTACCGCTATCACATTATATATTACCGATAGACGAAGGTATTCGTTGTTTTTAGGCTTAATCTAAATAAGCGTGCATCGTATACAAATAGTTTAATGTTAAGATAGGGGTTGTAGAAACGTTATCTTATCATATATCTCTTTTTCCGTGACATGATTGATAAGCAATAAAAAAGAGATTGCTGTACAAATCAATAGAGCCAATAGATGAATCAAAAGAAAGTGAAAAAAGCAGGATTACGCAAAGGTGGTTTTACATTTAAACAATTTTTTGTTGCTCATGATAAGTGTGAAATGAAAGTGGGTACAGATGGTGTTTTATTAGGGGCTTGGGCGCCTATCGATAATGTAAAAAGAGCACTTGATATTGGTACAGGAAGTGGACTAATTGCATTAATGCTAGCTCAACGAGCGACTAAAATTGAGTGTATTGATGGCATTGAACTTGATGAGAAAGCCGCATTACAAGCGACGGAAAATGCTCAGGAGTCACAATGGCATTCATTTATTCATATCCATCATAGTGATATTCATCATTATGCAGAGCAAACGCAAAATAAGTATGATTTGATTGTTAGTAATCCTCCTTATTTTGAGCCAGCAATTGCTTGTCGTAATGATGTTCGTGAGCAAGCGCGTTATACCAAAACTTTAACGCATGAGGGATTACTGGATAGTGCGCAATCACTTATCACCGAAGATGGTTTGTTCTGTGTTGTATTACCTTATTCTATTGGTGAGCAATTTATTGAAATTGCAGAAAAAAAAGAGTGGAATGTTGCGAAACGCGTTAATATTAAAGACAGTGCAGATAAGCCTTATCATCGAGTTTTGTTAGCATTTCAAAGACAAAATCAAGGCAGTGTTGCATGTAGTATAGATGAACTTATTATTCGTAATAATGAAGGGCATTATACCGACAAGTTCCAATCTTGGGTGACTGACTTTTATTTATATTATTAAATCTATATTTAATAATATCTTGTTTAAGATAATATATATTGTTGTAAGTAATCGTATATATTCAAATAATATCATTGTGTTATCGTTTTTTTATTGGCAGATTGCATTTTGGTTGGGTGATCATCATGATGATTTTTTTGTGATTCATCTCTTAAAATAATGATTGAATTGAACTTCATACTATTTTTGCGCTCTAAGTCTTGTAGCTCATAAAAACGAGAAGGAATAACGAGAGTAAATATGACGGAGTCATTTAAAAATAGTGCGAAGCTTGACTTCGGGAGAGTCCATCTCTAATGAGCGAGCAGTTAACGGACCAAATGTTGGTTGAAAAGGTACAAAATGGTGACCAGAAAGCCTTTAATTTGCTGGTTATCCGCTATCAACACAAGGTAGCAAGCCTGATTTCCCGTTATGTACCACAGGGCGATGTACCAGATGTTTCGCAAGAAGCCTTTATTAAAGCTTATCGTGCCATCGGTTCTTTCCGTGGAGATAGTGCTTTTTATACATGGCTTTATCGCATTGCTGTGAATACAGCAAAAAATTATCTGGTCGCACAGGGGCGACGTCCGCCTTCGAATGATTTAGATGCGAGTGATGTTGAAAATTTCGAATCACCCAATGCACTAAAAGAAATTTCGAACCCTGAGAATTTAATGTTGTCTGAAGAGTTACGGAGAGTGGTTTTTCACACCATAGAGTCATTACCTGAAGATTTAAGGGTTGCTATTACACTTCGGGAACTTGACGGGCTAAGCTATGAAGAGATAGCGGTCATTATGGATTGCCCTGTCGGAACAGTACGTTCACGTATTTTTAGGGCGCGAGAAGCTATTGATAATAAGGTTCAACCATTAATACAAGAGTTTTAATTGTGGGTGAACCATCATTGACTGAAGGGTACTTTTACATGCAAAAAGAAAAACTTTCTGCATTTATGGATGGCGAAGTTCTTGATAAAGAATTAATGGGTACAATTGCTCGTGATGACTCCATGAAAGAGACATGGCAACGCTACCATTTAATTCGTGACACAATGCGTGGTGATGTAGGTGAAGTAGTCCACTTCGATATCGCAAGTCGCGTTGCGCTCGCTTTAGAGAATGAACCTGTTCGCATAAGTCCTGAACAACAACAAGAGCAGCAACCTGCGCCATCACAATGGCGTCAGCACTCTTTCTTACAAACGTTACGTCCTTGGGCAAGTCAGTTAACTCAAATCGGTGTCGCGGCTTGTGTTTCATTAGCTGTTATTGTTGGTGTTCAGCAATATAATGGAAAAAGTGGTTCTGAAGATTTCCAAGTAGATACACCTGTATTTAATACTCAACCTATTATGGGTTCAGGTTCACCAGTAAGCTTAAATCTTCAAAATGATACTTTAGGTAAAGACCAGCAAACACGTTTACAAGAGCGTAATCAGCGCCTTGGATTAATGTTGCAACAGTATGAGTTAGATCGTCGCATTTATAATGCACCACAAAATGAAGCGCCAGTTAGCGCTCAAGGTGAAACTCAACCCGTAGCTGCACAGTAATAGATGTGAATGTATAAATAACGTGTGGGAATGAAATAGTCGTAATGAAAAAATCATGGTTATCCACCTTATTGCTGGTGGGCAGCCTGTCAATGCCGATACAAGCCTTGGCGCAACCTCAAACAGGTAGTGTCGAGGCTTTGTTGCAAAAGATGGGTCAGACAAGTCAAAGCTCTACCTATGAATTATCTTTTATCAATATCAATTCTCAAGGTATTGTTCCTATTCGCTACCGCCACACTCTTATCGATGGCAAACCGCTTGCACAATTAATGCAAATGGATAGTACTCGCCGTGAAATAGTTCAACGTGGTGATGAGATCAGCTATTTTGAGCCAGGCTTAGATGCTTTCAGCTTAAGAAATGATCATATCGTTGATTATATCCCTTCTATCATTTACCAAGATTTCAATGAATTATCAGGTTATTATAATTTTATTGATGCAGGTAGAACGCATATTGGTGATATTCCAAGCCGAGTTGTTCGCGTGCTATCAAAAAATAATGACCGTTATGATTATGTCTTGTTTATAGATGAAGAAAGATATCTACCTTTAAGAGTCGATCTACTAGATAAGAATAATGACATCATTGAACAATTTCGAGTGATTACAGTTAATGAAGGGAGTGAAGTCGGAGCAGAACTTAATTCGTTACGTACCGTCAATATGCCACCTTTATTACTTGTACCAAAAGCTAAGCCCTTGGTTTATAACTGGTCGGTTAGCCAATTGCCTGAAGGTTTTAAAGAGGTAAAACGCAGTAATCATCAAATTTCTGAGACTGAGTTTAGTCAGTCTATTTTATTTAGTGATGGATTATTTGACTTCTCTATTTATGTTAATAAAAGTGGTCAACACGTTAATTCGCCCGAACGCGATAAAATGTTGAGGTATGGTCGTAATACAATTTATACCTATGACAAAGAAGGTAATGAAATTACCTTTATTGGTCAGCTACCATTTCCTACGGCACAAGCAATAGTTAATAGTGTTGTATTTACGAAAAAGTAAAAGGGTATAAGTTATGGTTAAAGAGTGGGCAACAGTTATACATTGGCATGAAGGACGGGCGTTATTACGCTACGGATCTTCTTCTGGCTGTGGTAGTTGCCAAGCTCGCGCTGCGTGTGGCTCTTATTTATTAAATAAAATAGGGCCAGAGACAGTTCATCAACTCGAACTTCCCGTTGCACAACCTTTAGTTGAAGGGCAAAAAGTGGAAGTCGGTATTCCTGAAAATAATCTACTTCTTTCCGCAATGCTAGTGTATTTAACGCCACTTATTGGCTTATTTATTGTCGCAGGCATTGCGAGCCTTTGGCTTTCGAGTGAATTTGCTATTTTTTGCAGTGGACTTGTGGGTGGTGCTCTTGGTTTTTTATTTGCCAAAAAAGTGGCGACTTGGTGGAGCAAAGATGAAGGTTTTGAACCTATTGTATTGCAAATAGGGCTTCCACCTCATGAACTTAAAGTTCAATTTCAAGAATAATGAGTTGATTAAAATAATGGGGCATCTGCCCCATTATTCTTGTCATGCTGCTTTTGTAATAATATCTATCTTAAATTAACACGTTTCTATATCTGGAAATTACCCGCAAAAAATTACAAATAAATGCAAGTCTTAGCATAAATGTTTGTGTTTGATGAACGTTTCTTTGAGTATAATGTCTCTAGTGTGTAGAATGCGTCATCAATAATAACTCCTGCAATATAGAGTTTTCGCTTTGTGTCCATGAATGACGCCAAAGCCAGATTTATAGAGCAAAGCAATAGAGAAAAATAATTTCAGAATGAAAAACATACGTAACTTTTCCATTATCGCACATATTGACCACGGTAAATCGACGTTATCAGATCGAATTATTCAAATTTGTGGTGGCTTATCAGATCGTGAAATGGCTGCGCAGGTTCTTGATTCTATGGATCTTGAGCGTGAACGTGGTATTACAATCAAAGCGCAAAGCGTAACCTTGAATTACACCGCTGATGACGGTGAAGTTTATCAGCTTAACTTTATCGATACCCCAGGACACGTTGACTTCTCTTATGAAGTATCTCGTTCACTCGCTGCGTGTGAAGGCGCGTTATTGGTCGTAGATGCTGGGCAAGGGGTTGAAGCGCAAACATTAGCAAACTGCTATACCGCGATGGATATGGATCTCACCGTCGTTCCTGTTTTAAATAAAATAGACTTACCAGCAGCAGAGCCTGAGCGTGTTGCTGAAGAGATTGAAGACATTGTGGGCATCGATGCCACAGATGCAGTGCGTTGCTCTGCAAAAACAGGTATTGGTGTTAAAGAAGTTATCGAACGTCTTGTTAAAGAAATTCCAGCACCTGAAGGTGATGCAGACGCTCCATTACAAGCACTGATTATTGACTCTTGGTTTGATAATTACCTTGGTGTTGTTTCACTGATCCGTGTTAAAAACGGTAAAGTCAGCAAAAACGATAAAATCAAGGTAATGAGTACGGGACAGGTTTATAACATTGACCGTATTGGTATTTTTACGCCAAAACAAATTGATACAACCACGCTTAATTGTGGTGAAGTAGGCTGGGTTGTTTGTGGTATTAAAGATATTTTAGGTGCACCTGTTGGGGATACTTTAACAGCAGCGCAAAAACCAGCAGATAAGCCATTGCCTGGCTTTAAAAAAGTTAAGCCACAAGTTTATGCGGGTTTATTCCCAATTAGCTCTGACGACTATGAATCATTCCGTGATGCATTAGGCAAATTAAGCCTGAACGATGCTTCATTATTCTATGAGCCAGAAAGCTCAACAGCGTTAGGTTTCGGTTTCCGTTGTGGTTTCTTGGGTCTTCTTCATATGGAGATTATTCAAGAACGTTTAGAACGTGAATATGACCTCGACCTGATCACAACAGCTCCAACCGTAGTTTATGAAGTTGAAATGACTAACGGTGATATTGTGTTAGTGGATAGCCCGTCTAAATTACCACCACTGAATAATATCGAAGAAATCAGAGAACCTATTGCTGAATGTCATATGTTATTACCGCAAGAATACTTAGGTAACGTAATTACTTTATGTATCGAAAAACGCGGCGTTCAAACCAATATGGTCTATCATGGTAATCAGGTTTCATTAACTTATGAAATTCCGATGGCTGAAGTAGTATTAGATTTCTTTGACCGTTTAAAATCAACATCACGCGGTTATGCTTCTTTAGACTATAACTTTATTCGTTTCCAAGGCTCTAACATGGTACGTGTCGATGTCTTGATTAATGGTGATCGCGTTGATGCTTTAGCATTGATTACACATAACGATAATGCACCTTATCGTGGTCGTGAGCTGGTGGAAAAAATGAAAGAATTTATTCCACGCCAACAGTTTGATATCGCTATCCAAGCGGCAATTGGTAACCATATTATTGCTCGTTCAACTGTTAAACAGTTACGTAAAAACGTATTAGCCAAATGTTATGGCGGTGACGTTAGCCGTAAGAAAAAACTGTTACAGAAACAGAAAGATGGTAAAAAACGTATGAAGCAAATTGGTAACGTAGAGCTACCACAAGAAGCGTTTTTAGCCATTCTTCATGTTGGTAAAGATAAATAATTTAAGGAGAAAACATGGCTAACACGTTTGCCTTGATCCTAACACTGGCAACGCTAATAACGGGAGTTTTTTGGGGAATTGAGCGCTTTAAGCTCAAGCCAGCCCGAAAAGCAAAACTAAAGCGTCTTCAAGAGATGACGCAAGGGACCGAGGATCAGCAAGAGTTAGCAAAATCAATTAATAAACCAAGCTGGGCAGAGACATTAGGCTCTTTATTCCCAGTTTTGATTATTGTTTTGGTTCTGCGTTCATTTGTGTATGAGCCGTTTCAAATACCTTCTCGCTCCATGATGCCAACTTTGTTGGTTGGTGATTTTATCTTGGTTGAAAAGTTTGCTTATGGATTAAAAGATCCAATTACACAAACCACGTTAATTAATACAGGGAAACCTAAACGAGGCGATATCGCTGTATTTAAATATCCTCGTGATCCTTCTACTGACTTTATTAAACGTGTTATTGGATTACCGGGCGATAAAATTGTTTATGATATGGTGTCGAAAAAACTTCATATCTATCCAAATTGTGATAAAGCCATTTGTAATGAGGAAATATCAGTAAATTATGGTACTGCTTATCCAAGTGAATGGACGTTATTATTACAAAATGTACCGGGTGGTCAGCGTATTAATGGTATGAAATCTATTCCAATTGAGGAGCCTATTTCAACAGCAACTCAATTACGTGAAGAAGAAAGAGTAGAAACTATTGATAAAGTCTCTCACCGTATTATGACAATACCTGGTGATATGACGATGCCTGAGTTTATCCAACCTGGATTACCTGTCGGTACGTGGATTGTTCCTGAAGGTCATTACTTTATGATGGGTGATAATCGAGACGGTAGTTCAGATAGTCGCTTCTGGGGCTTTGTTCCTGAGAAAAATTTAGTAGGTAAAGCGACAACAATTTGGATGAGCTTTGAAAAAGTAGAGAATGAATGGCCAACAGGCGTTCGTTTTAGCCGTATCGGTGGCATTAAGTAATTATTAACAAAATAGCGACAGCATTCCTTCTTATCTAAGTGTAGAATGTGTCGCTTCTTTAAATATGATTGGCTCCTGTTATTGACAGGAGCCAGTGCAAACGCAACAGTTCTGTTATCCAACTCGATAATTTCTCGTTGTCTTAAACAGATTTGTTGCGTGTGCTTCAAATTAAGTTATGGAAATTGATCGCACATGAATACTTTATTAATAAACCAGTTACAAAAGAAACTGGGCTATACTTTTACGCAAAATGAATTATTACTACAGGCTTTAACGCATCGCAGTGCCAGCAGTAAACATAATGAACGTTTAGAATTTTTAGGTGATTCAATTCTAAGCTATGTAATTGCTAACGCACTTTATCATCGCTTTCCTCGTGTTGATGAAGGTGATATGAGCCGAATGAGAGCAACACTTGTTCGTGGAAATACACTCGCTGAATTAGCGCGTGAATTTGAATTAGGTGAATGTCTACGTTTAGGCCCAGGGGAATTAAAAAGCGGTGGCTTTCGTCGCGAATCAATTTTAGCGGATACGGTGGAAGCTTTAATTGGTGCAATTTTCCTCGATAGTGATATTCAAAATATCGAAAAAATTATTTTAAACTGGTATGAGAATCGTTTGGCTGAAATTAGTCCAGGCGATAAGCAAAAAGATCCTAAAACTCGTTTGCAAGAGTATCTGCAAGGCCGTCATTTACCATTACCTTCTTATATTGTGGTACAGGTTCGTGGCGAAGCCCATGATCAAGAGTTTACGATCCATTGTCAGATAAGCGGTATCGAACAACCTGTCAAAGGGATGGGTACAAGCCGTCGTAAAGCTGAACAGGCCGCTGCTGAACAGGCATTAATACAACTGGAGCTTGAATGAGCGAAGAACAAACCTATTGCGGATTTATTGCGATAGTCGGTCGCCCAAATGTGGGAAAATCAACACTACTGAACCAATTACTGGGGCAGAAAGTTTCTATTACATCACGTAAACCGCAAACTACGCGTCACCGTATCATGGGTATTGATACAGATGGTGCTTACCAAGCGATTTATGTGGATACACCGGGCTTGCATATCGAAGAAAAGCGAGCAATCAACAGACTAATGAATCGCGCAGCAAGCAGTTCAATTGGTGATGTTGAATTGGTTATTTTCGTTGTTGAAGGCACCAATTGGACGCCTGATGACGAAATGGTGTTAAATAAATTAAAATCATTACGTTGCCCTGTTTTATTAGCAATTAATAAAGTGGATAACGTGACTGATAAAACCAAGTTACTTCCACATATTGGCTTTTTAAGCCAACAAATGGATTTTCTTGATGTTGTGCCAATTAGTGCTGAAAAAGACATGAATATAGATACGATAGCGAAAATCGTACGTAAATGTTTACCAGAAGCGACTCATCATTTCCCTGAAGATTATATTACTGATCGCTCTCAGCGTTTTATGGCATCAGAAATTATTCGTGAAAAATTGATGCGCTTTTTAGGTGAAGAATTACCTTATTCTGTCACTGTTGAAATTGAGCAATTCGTTACCAATGAGCGTGGTGGCTATGATATCCACGGATTAATTCTGGTTGAACGTGAAGGCCAGAAGAAAATGGTTATTGGTAATAAAGGTGCGAAAATCAAGAAAATTGGTACTGAAGCCCGTATGGATATGGAAGACTTATTTGAAAACAAAGTTCACTTAGAACTTTGGGTGAAAGTCAAAGCGGGCTGGGCTGATGATGAACGTGCTTTACGTAGCCTTGGCTATGTGGACGATTTAAAGTAGGTAACTGAAGTGGATGGCTGGCAACGTGCATTCGTTATCCATGCTCGACCTTACAGTGAAACGAGTTTATTACTCGATTTTTTCACTGAAAATGAAGGGCGAGTACGCATATTGTCAAAAGGTGCGCGAGGCCGTCGTTCACCCTTAAAAGGGGCACTTCAACCTTTTACTCCTTTGCTCATTCGTTGGAGTGGGCGAGGAGAAGTTAAAACACTTCGTGATGCTGAACCTATCTCTTTAGCATTACCACTGACAGGCTCTGTACTATACAGTGGCTTGTATCTTAATGAGTTATTGTCTCGCGTTTTAGAAAATGGTACGTCTTATAGTGTACTTTTTTTTGAATACCTCTCCTGTTTGCAAATTCTTGCTGCTAGCGATACCACACCCGAAGCGGCACTAAGACGCTTTGAACTTGCGTTATTAACACAACTTGGCTATGGATTAGATTTTCTGCATTGTGCCGGAAGTGGAGAGCCTGTTTCAGATTCGATGACCTATCGTTATCGGGAAGAAAAAGGTTTTATTGCGAGTTTAGTGGTTGATCATAATAGTTTTACGGGATTTGAATTAAAATCCTTAGCCAGTCGCGAATTTCCTACTGTTGAAACATTAAAAGCGGCGAAAAGGTTTACTCGAATGGCATTGAAGCCCTATTTAGGCGGAAAACCATTAAAAAGTAGAGAACTTTTTAGACAATTTGCTATTAAAAAATCCCCAAAGAAAAGAGCATTGATGGCAGAACAGTAATATTGTCTTTTTCTTCTCTATGGAATGTGTAAACTAAGGTAATGCAACGTTATTTTTCAGGAGAAGAGCATGTCTGATATTCTACTTGGCGTTAATATTGACCATATCGCCACCCTTCGTAATGCCCGAGGCACAACGTATCCCGATCCTGTTCAAGCGGCTTTTATTGCAGAACAAGCTGGTGCTGATGGTATTACTATCCATTTACGTGAAGATAGGCGTCATATCACTGATCGCGATTTAATGTTGATAAGCCAAACGGTTCAGACAAGATTAAATCTGGAAATGGCAGTTACTGAAGAGATGATTGAGATAGCTTGTCAAACTCAGCCTGATTTTTGCTGCTTAGTACCTGAAAAACGCCAAGAAGTGACAACGGAAGGTGGTTTAGACGTTGTTGGCAATGAAGCAAAAGTTGCTGATGCAATTAAACGCTTATCTTTAGCGGGTATCAAAGTTTCTCTGTTTATTGACCCTGACCATGAGCAAATTAACGCAGCCGATCGTGTTGGTGCACCTTTTATTGAGATCCACACTGGTGCTTATGCTGACGCTGAAGATGAAATGGCTCAAGAAAAAGAGTTTGTCCGTATTCGTGATGCAGTGACTTACGCCGCATCTAAAGGCTTAAAAGTGAATGCGGGACATGGTTTGCATTACCACAACGTACAACGTATTGCCGCATTACCTGAACTTTATGAACTGAATATTGGTCATGCAATTATTGGTAGAGCCGTATTTAGTGGATTAGCACCAGCGGTTGAAGAAATGAAACGCTTAATGCGAGAAGCGCGTCGCTAATGGCTATTGTTGGCTTAGGTATGGATATCGTCGAGATATCGCGTATCGAAGATATTATAGGGCGTTCTGGTGAACGCCTTGCTCGTCGCATTCTTACTGATACCGAATGGGAAATCTATCAATCCCATAAACAGCCAATACGCTTTTTAGCTAAACGGTTTGCAGTAAAAGAGGCGGCGGCAAAAGCATTAGGAACAGGGATCCGTTTAGGATTGGCTTTTAATCATTTTGAAGTGCGTAATGATGAGTTAGGCAAACCTACACTGCATTTTTTAGCGGTTGCAAAAGAGATGGCAGAGAAAGCGGGGATAAACTCTATTCACGTAACACTTGCTGATGAACAGCGTTATGCCTGTGCGACAGTTATTTTAGAAAAATAGCTCTCTTAGATTTATCACCCACAAAATCATTGACTAAGGTTTAGAGCTTATCTGCATGGTGGATCAACACAAATTTTTCCCATAATTCATCTTGAGATTCAGTATGAGTAGGATCAGTGATGATCGTGTTAGTAATCGGACAAACCGATTGGCAAGTCGGTTTATCGTAATGTCCTACGCATTCAGTGCAAAGATCAGGATTAATTTCATAAATTTCATCCCCCATTGAAATAGCATCATTAGGACATTCGGGTTCACACATATCACAGTTGATGCATTTCTTCGTAATTAGTAAAGCCATATCAGTCACTTAATATATAAATTATTAAATTTCAGTAACTTATATCTTGCACTTATATGTTACCATCTATCAGTTTTATGTAGCTATATCCGATAAAATAGCGTTTTATCATTCAAATGGGGATATCGCCCAAATCTTCTTGCTTGATGAGAGATAAGCAAGGGAGGGTAAGATTACCATTTATATGACATTTCCTAAAGTAACATCACTCAAATGGCTTATCAGATTATATAAATAAAATATTAAGCGCTTGCCAATGAGGAGAAATGAAAACCAGTAGCATTAATGACATGGCGTAGTGTTTTTAATGTAGGGTTACCTGTTGGTGATAGTGTTCGGTAAAGTGTTTCACGTGAAACACCTGCTTTTTTTGCAATGGTTGCCATGCCTCCACGGGCTTCTACGACATGGCGTAATGCCATAAGAAAAGCTTCTTGCCCACCATCTTCATCTATATCAAGGAAGGCTTGATGTAAATAAGCTTTAGCAAAATCGGGGTCTTCACGTAAAATTTCGACCATTGCATCATCATGCAAACGAGAATTTGGCATAATCTACCTCTTCAAATAATCTTTTAGACATAGGATAGCTTTATTAATATCAGTATCCTGAGTTCGCTTATCTCCAGCTAGAAGTAGCAATATAATTTCGCCATCGATTAAACTATAGTAAACCCGATATCCAGCTCCTTGATCAATTCGTAATTCCCAAACACTATCACGGCAAGGTTTATGATCGCCAAAATGCTCACTTGCCATTCTATTTACTCTTGATGCAATTTTTGCTTTAGCAACAGGATCGCGTATTTTTTTGAAATAGTCAGCATATAAGTCTTTGCCATCTATTGTTAAGTAATGTTTGATCGTTTTCATTGGCAAAATGTAGCTTAAAAGCTACGAATCAACAACTATATTTGTAGCTTATAAGCTACGATAATTTATCAGTAATATATATAAAAATCAAAAATCCTAGGTAGAAGCGAGTAAATATTAATTATAAAGAGTATGTTTTGTGGTATTCCGCACACCTAATACTCTGTTATTGATGTTAAATAATGCAATAACATAAGGGGTATTCTATGCCAACACTGTTTAATATGTGGACGTTTGCGCTTTTATCTTTGGGATTAGTATTAACTCCAGGTCCTAATATGATTTACCTGATTTCACGTTCAATCTCTCAAGGGAAAAAAGCCGGATTTATTTCACTAATCGGTGTGGCTGTCGGCTATATTTTTTATATGTTATTAGCGGCATTTGGTATTACGGCCATTTTTATGGCTGTACCTTATGCTTATGATGCGTTGAAGATTTGTGGTGCGATTTACCTTTTTTATATAGCTTGGCAATCTATTAAACCTGGTGGGCGTTCTATCTTTCATCCCAAAAAATTGCTTTCAGGTAATACAACAAAGCTCTTTGTTATGGGGTTTGTTACCAATCTATTGAATCCTAAGATTGCATTGATGTATTTATCACTGTTGCCTCAATTTATTAGCATTCAAAATGGCAGCGTTTTAAATCAATCATTAGTGTTAGGGAGTATTCAAATTATTATTAGCATCGCAGTAAATGCATTGATTGTTATTGCCGCTGGCTCTATTGCAGGGTTCTTTATGCAAAGGCCTCGTTGGGCACTCATTCAACGTTGGTTTATGGCAACAATCTTAGGGGCTTTAGCTATCAAATTAGCCACAGAAGCGCGCGTAAACTAAAGTTTCATCTTGCTATCTTTGTCATAAACAATTCAAGACAATCTCTTTAGTTATCAATAGAAAACAGGGTACAATATCCCGCTATATGATCATGAAGAGATATCCTTGTGAATAAAGTTAAAGATGATATTTATTGGATGCATAAAGCGATTGAGCAAGCGCAAAAAGCACAAGAAATCGGTGAAATACCAGTGGGCGCAGTATTAGTCGTTGATAATAAAATCATTGCTAAAGGATGGAATCATTCAATTATCGATAACGACCCCACTGCACATGCAGAAATTATGGCATTACGCAAAGGGGGAAAGCATTTACAAAATTATCGTCTACTCGATGCAACTCTTTATATTACCCTAGAACCTTGTGTGATGTGTGCAGGAGCGATTGTGCATAGTCGGGTAAAACGCGTAGTTTATGGCGCCTCAGATTTAAAAACAGGTGCAGCTGGTTCATTTATTGATATTTTACAGCACCCCGGAATGAACCATAAAGTTGAGATAACATCAGGTGTATTAGGTGAGGAGTGTTCACAGCTTTTAAGCCAATTTTTTAAAATGAGAAGGGCTGAAAAGAAACAACTTAAAAAGCAAAAAACCAGTCCAGTTATAATCAATACTGAACCAGCCATAAAAGAATAATACCTGTTTACTGATAATTAAGGGTATACGTTGCTTGTGCTTGGAATGGGCCAGTGAGCAATGTTTGATTTTTCAGTGCAGAGGGTGATGCCTCAACATATGTCATAAAATTAAACTGAATACGTTTATTATTAAGAAGTCGAGTTGAGCTCGGCTTTTTTAATTGAATAACATTGCGTTGAACATCTGTAAATACAATCCCGATACTTTTAGGATCTTCAGATCCTGTGCCAACAACAGCAAGGTGATCGGGCATTGTAGGATGCTCTTTCCCATCTAACGTAATCGTGACGCTTTTATAAATATCCTGACTGCAATTTTCTAAACTAATACTAAAAGCAACAGGTTCACTTTTTTGAAAAGTATAGAGATCTTTTGCTGATATCTGTTTGAAATCAATTACTTTATTTTCATCACCAGCAACAATAGTACAACCATGTGCAACCACAACACCTTTAAATTCCATATCACCACCAATAAGCTCGGTCACAGCAAAAGCGGAAGGTGAAAGTAATAATAAAAGAGAAATAGCAGATTTTGTTATTGGGTTTTCCATTACATAAACTCCGCAACTAATGTGGCATGTGCTGAAAATTCACCTTCTGTAATTTTGCTACCTGTTTTTGCGATAGGAGCTGCTGTGACTTCCCAGTTTCCTTTAAAATTATTCAGTTTCCCGACAGAAAAATATTGATTAGGTGGCACAATCGCTCCTGATTTGTCTCTTAAAACAATACCTAAATTAGTTCTATCTACAGGTCCTGTTGTGCCAAGATAATTAGGGTTAAAACTAGCGATACCTGAGCTCCCAGTTTGAATTTTGAACATAATTCTACTGTTAGGGTTAGTAAAACTACCACCTTCACACTTGATGGGAATATTGCGCGTGATCTTGTAGTTTTGACCATTTAAATAGTCAGAGGTATTACCGACATTGCCAAAATCAAAGGTAATTGGAGAGCCATTATTAAATGTACATCTATCTTCCGTGGTTAATATTCCTGAACTAATCACTAATTTTGAAATTGGCTCAGGGCCATATTCTTGATATAAGCCATTACCTACACGTGCATACATTTGAGCTACAGCTTGTCCTGTTAATGAAACCCCATTAATAATCGGTTTTTTCAAGCGAAAGACTAATACACCACTACTTCCTGATGACATGTTGGGTTTTGGTGATTCAGGGACACTGCAGCCTTGTTGCCCATTTCGATTGTTCGGTTTTTCAATAAAAGGAACAGTAGGAAGTGATTCAGGACCCCAAATAGAAAACTTGATCTGAACATCGACATATTCATTCAGTTCATAGTAATTATTGCCTAAATAGCGTAGGTCAGAATTTGCCATATAATAAGTGCGAGAATTCGGAACTAAAGGATCTTTAGGACAATAAACCGTTGCTAAATATCTGTCAGGCAAAGAAAAGTTTACTGTGGCCGTTTCGCCAGGTCGGTTATTAGGAAATGTTGCGTTATTTAATGCAACTCTAAAAATATTAGGGCCTCCAACAGTGCGAACTTCACCATGAATATAAGCAGATGCCACAACTGGAGTACATAACATTGCGCCAGTAAAAAGTAATTTTAGCGTATTGAAATAAAAATTTGCTGTTGTTAATTTCATTTTATTCCTACCGGCGTCAAGTTAATTAATATTTGGGTTGTTGTTCTTTAGGTGCTGCTTTACAGCTATTTTGTTGGCAAGCAAATTTTAATTCTGGATGTCCGCCGTAATCATTTACATACATCATGTAAAATTGATTGACGTTACTGCTTTTAACTGGAATTTCCAGTGATGCTTTAGGCGCAACCATTAAACCAGGGAAGGTAGTTAACTTATCGCTATCCTCACCATTCAACTTATTAGAAAGCCCGATAATTGTGATGTAATAAGGTGTCGGATTTTCTGCAATAAATTGATTGCCTTGTTTTTTAAACACTAATTGATCTTGCCAAACCATGCCTGGCTTTTCAGGAATAATGGCTGTTGGGCGGTAGAATAATTTAATGCGAGACTGCATTGCCATTTGCAACACGTTAGCTTGTTTTGGTGCTGGTGGAATTTCACGCACATTTAAATAAAACAGTGATTCTCTATCTTGTGGCAAAAGACCAATTTCTGCTGTTTTGGTAATTCTAACCACGCCTTTTTGATCACCATCAAGACGCTGTAAAGGTGGCAATGCGACTAAAGGAGAAGCGATTTTTTGTCCGTGTTCATTTTCAACCCATGATTGTGCTAAGAAAGGAATATCAGGGCTAGTATTTTTTAGGTTTACGCTAGCTGAGTTTTCGTTGCCCATTAGTACAATGCGAGTTCTATCTAATGACACGCCCGCTTGAGTCGTACTCACAATGCTAAGTGCAATTAATGAGCCACAAAAAAGCGTTTTAAGTGTGTTGAATGAGTTCATACAATTATCTCTAGTAATTCATTTTATTCATTAAAATCCCTGACATAATAACAATTCATGTTTTAGTGGATCGTTAATTGCAGCTGGGATTGTAATCGTACACTGGGTTTTACCACCCCAGATCACGTTTAATGATTCATTAAGGTTAACACCGGCGATATAAACTAAACCATCTTCCATCACCATTCCCATATTTTCACCGTTTTTATTGGTGATTTCGGCACCAAATGGTGGGTGTTTTTGATCGACTGTTTGTAAGATGGCCATTAGGCGCTCACCTTGGCGAACAGGGAATTTATAGTAGCCAATTGCGCCTTCAGTTAATGTGGCAGAAGTAATGGCTTTGTGTGTTTCAATATCTGAATCCATTTTATCAACATCAATACGAGCATCAACATTGTTATAACTAGTTAAGTCAGTTAATACCCCAATACCGAATAGGTTTGTCGTTGTGCTTTGATTATTAAATGGTACGCCTGCAACGCCATCAGTATCAACCATCATGCGAGCAGTACTTGATGTCATGCTACTGCTATGTAATGCAGCGCCGTGGCGTGTTGCAGTAAATCCGCCTTTAACTGTTGCACCTAGTGCAACATAATTATCTTGTTGATAGCTCGCATTGGCATTAATTTCTGCATATTGCGAACGGTGTTGATAATAACCATCAGTATTGGCTTTATTGTCTGAGCTTAAACCTGCACGGACACGCCATAGATTATTATAATTGCTATTATCAGAATAAGAGGCCATTTGGTTCACTTTTCCGTTACTGTCTTGCAAGCTATAACCAATGCTTTTACCACTTCCTAATGGAACTGAAATATTAAAAGAAATACTGTCATCAGTATTATCTTTATGCTGAGTACGGAAGGCAGATAAGTTAGTATTAATCTGCTCTATACCCATAATAGAAAAATTACGGCTTACCGTAACACCATACTGTTCTTGTGTCTTTTTATCCCAATAGTTTTGGTGTCGATAAGAGAGATAAAGTGTTGTCGATTTTTCAATATCATCAGCCCAAAAAGTTTTGTTACCTGTAATGGTATACATCTCTTTTTCATAACCATTGTTATTAATATCGTTGTAACGCTCATCCATATATTGAGAGAAAGATCGGAATGTTTTCTCTGAAAAGCGATAACCCGCAAAAGTAATCGTACTATGGTACTCATCAAAGGTTTTAGCGTAGTTCAGTTTGAATGACATCCCATTGATATTTTCATTATCATAGGTTTTGCTATAAGACTGAGTAATATCACCTGAAAGCGTACCTAAACGCCCTATATCGTGACCTAAACCTAATGACCACGCATTGTAATCTTTAGCTGTCAACAAAACCCCACCATACAGCGACCATGTGTTGTTCATACCCCATGAAAAATCGCCTTGATAAAAAACAGGGCCTTGCATTTTATGGTTGTTGAGCGACGACTGACCCATTGATGTGTTATAACGCACTGAGCCTGGGCGAGTCATATAAGGTAGATTGGCTGTTTGTACTTGGAATTCGCTTACTTTACCGTTTTGCTCTTCGACTCTGACATTTAATTGGCCTTGTACTGTATCTTGTAAATGTTTAATAGCAAAAGGGCCCGCAGGTACCGTAGTTTCATAAATTAAGCGACCGTTTTGCGTTACAGTCACTTTGGCATTAGTGTTTGCGATGCCATGAATTTCAGGTGCATAACCTTGCAAAGAAGGGGGCAACATTCTTTCATCACTTTGTATATTGGCACCTGTAAAACGAAAACTATCAAAAACTTGAGAGTTTAAATAAGTTTCACCAAGCGTTAATTTTGCAGCTAGGCTAGGTAATGGTTTATAGGCGTATATCTGATTCCAATCAAAGCTATTATTTGATGAATATTCAGATGAATAGTTTCCTTGATATTCAGCACGTAGTCGCCATTCACCAAGGTTAATTCCAGCTTGCCCATATCCTGTTAATGAGTTGTTATTATTGCCTTGATTTGGGCGAGTTGATGTACCTGTTAGGGTATAGTCAACTAATAACCCAGATACACCTGGGTCCCACAATTCAGGTGGTGTCCAATCCGCATCTTCATATTTCATTAGTGAGCGAGGCATAACAATATCGAGAATACCGCCATCATTTTTGATAGAGATACCTGGTAATTGACTAATATTGAAACAATCTGGTGAGATTTCTTCGATAAATTTTTGATTTTCTTCGTTAACTGTTAACTTTTTTAGAAGAGTAGGGTCAATACAAGCGATGGAGTAATTGGGTTTTACTTCAACATAATTAATGTTTTGGCGAGGGAAGTCACGACCATTTATACGGATATCTAAGTAGTACATACCCGGAATAATGTAGTTAGAGGTTGCAAAACGAGATAAATCGACATTATCTCTGTCTTCGGCATCTAGCATATGAATGTTAAATTCCACAGAATCATCAGGCTCGGCTTGAGCGAAAAGCGCTAAGCACAATAGCAAAATGGCACAAATGTTTTTCCATATTGTGCTGTGAAAAAAAGAAATTAACATGAATAAACGCCTAATTATTAATAAAATAAAAAGTAATTAAATAATGAATATTTATTTTATTACTTTTTATTTTATTCTTATTAAATTGAAGTGTTTTATCAAATTTAACGCAGAGGAAGTCCCCTGCGTTAATGCAGTAATTAATTTATTATTTAATTAATTTAAATAAATAAAACGATTACTGATAATCAACTTGGAAGTTGATTACGGCTTGGAATTCACCTGGAGTTACAGTTGCGTCTGCTGATTCAGCTTGAACGTAAGCAACGAATGGGATCTTAGAAACACCATTAACTAATTGTACTGGTGTTGTTGCTGTGTTCCATTTTACTGATTTGCTGCCAGCATCCATTAAGCCGATACCTGCACCAGAAGCTGAGCCAGATACGAAAGATGCTAAGTCTTTATTTGTTGCATTAACAACACTTGGTGTATAGCTAACAGTAGCTGTTTTTGCTACGGTAGTATCACAGTCTTGTAATTCGATATCTTTTTTAACGTTACCTGCTTTCTGCATATTTGCTAATGCAGAAGTTGGGATTTCACTGAAATCAACAATAACAGGACTTGAAGAAGCTGCTAATCCACAAGCTGAATTAACAATTTCACCTTTTAATTGAATTTCGCCTTTAGTTGCGCCAACTTTTGGTGCAGAAGTTTCAGCAGTTGCAACAGAATTAATACCAAATACTAAAGCAGCAGCTAAAGCAATTTTACTCAGTTTCATTATAGATAATCCCTTGAAGATCGTGCGTATTATTATTTATAGAAAAATAATATTAGTGTCGGAATATAAAAATTGATTTGCATTATATTTCGAGTTGTTTCGAATAATGACTGGTTTATATGATATCAACAAAGGCATTCTATTTGATATAACATTTTGTTGATTTACTCAATTTTCATATTTAATCTTGCCTATTCCATATTAATAGAGTTTTATGTAGGTTTATTCTTTTTATTACTCAATTTATGGGTGAAAAAGTTTATCAGGCAGATAAATTTAATAGACAATGCAATTAACATTATTTTAACTTTACAAAAAGTAATGTTATTAACATTAGGTTAGAAAAATTAATAAAATCAATTATAGATTATCGCAATGTATATAATTCAATAAGTTAGATGTTAATAATGACACCTTTAGGTTAATTTTTATCGTGAAAAAAGTTTCTCCAAAAATAACAATCATAAAATGAATAATAACACATGAGATAATTCCTACGTATTTAAGTTAATTTTTTCTTATGTTTCACCTATTCTGATAGTCTTAAAATGACTAATTGGATCATTTTAAACACAGTTTACTCATTGGGTGAGTGTTTTGGCTAATGAGTGTTACATTTTTTAACACATGAATTTTCCCTATTTTGGGTAAAAAATGGCATGACAAAATGTAACAATTTTTAATATTAAGAAAATATTAATTTAGGGATTGCTTTAATTGGTTGGAGTGATTTTTGAATAGTAGAAATGAAATAAATAAGCCTCTATAAAAGAGGCTATGTTGTTTAATAGGCTGTTTTTAAGTACAAAAATTATTGATAAGCCATATCTTGAGTCAATGATAATGATGAGCTTTCTTGCTCTTCATCGTTATCATTCTCTTTATCTTTAGATAATATTTTATTTTTGCTCTCTTTGGCTTGAAGGTAACCGACAAGGCTAAGTTGATATCGTCGAATGTTTTCAACGTAGCGATAAGCCTCATGGCCTCTGGCATAGCCATAAGGGAGGTCTGCATAATATTTCTTTTGGCTAAGTAGAGGTAATCTTGATTTTACATCTAGCCAACTATCAGGATCGGCATTTTGTTGCTCCGTAAGCCTTCTGGCATCAAGCATATGACCAAATCCCATATTATATGCTGCCAATGCAAACCAAATTTTTTCATCTTCTGGAATAGAATCTGGTAAGCGCGAAAGGAGATGCTTAAGATATTGTGCTCCTCCTCGAACACTCTCTTCGGGATCAAGCCTGTCAGTAACGCCCATACTTGATGCAGTAGGGCGAGTTAACATCATCAATCCTCTAACTCCAGTTGGTGATGTAGCATGAGGGTCCCAATGTGATTCTTGCCATGCCATAGCTGCCAATAACCGCCAATCGAAAGTATCTGCATACTTTTCAAAAAGAGGTTGATAGTTTGGCAAAATAGAATCTATCGCTGTAATAAAAGAGATAGTATCGAAGTAATCAAATGTACCTACATGGCCAAAATATTTTTCTTCAAGTCTTGCTAACACATCTTCTTGAGATAATTGATTAAAGTAATCGAGCATCGCTGCATATAAGCTATTATCTTCACCATCTGGCAAATACCACGTTAGTGGACGGCTTTCAGTGACTTCAAACCCTACGGCAACATTAGGATGAATGCGTTGTTGTACTGCAACACTGATGGAATCTGCTAAAACATAGGTTATTTTACCTTCTGATAATGCTTCTAGCAGTTGCGAGGTCGTCTGATTATCTGATTCTTCCCATTCAAGCTCGGGGTATTGCGTCTCTTTTAATGTTCGCAATAAACTTGCATGAGCTGAGCCAGCAGTGACAACAAGCCGCCCATCTAACGAATCAAAACTACGTGGTCTTAATGTCCCTTTACGGTAAATCAGCTGTTGAGAAACTGAAAAATAAGCAGGGCCACTGCGTGTCGTATCTAATCTCTCTTTATTATAAAGTAATCCGGCGGCGATAAAGTCAGCTTTATTATTCTCCAGATCATCAAACATTTGGTTGATATTTGTCCGCATATTAACGACAAGTTTCACGCCTAGGTAATCTGCAAAGCGTTTCACTAATTCATAATCGAAACCTACGGGGTCCTTTTTATCGTTCATCGTTATCAATGGTGAAGGTATCGTACTAATTCTTAACTCACCACGAGATAAAATCTTATTTATCTGCGCTTTTTGCCTATCTGGCCATGTAATATTCAACGCGATAATAGCCGCTGAAAAGAGCGCTATGATAACGATAACGAAATAGTTTATCCTTATATTATTCAATAGGTTGGTTCTCGTTAACGTTGTTTATTGTTGTGTGTAAAATCGTCATTTTAACATGGATAAATTTCCAGTAATCGAGCATTTTGCTTAACATATTGGCAAGACGCAACTTGATTACACCAATTAATCATTAAAACACTCTAAGTTAAATGCCGTTATTTTGTTCACGCAAACGGTTTCGTCTGGGCGGTTATTCTATTATACTAGGCGCGTTTCCCCTGAATGATTGGTCAGGTTAGCTGCTAAAAGAGAGAACTCAATACTATGGAAATCCTGCGTGGCTCCCCCGCTTTATCCGCGTTTCGTATTAATAAATTACTCACTCTATGTCAGGAAAATGATCTTCCTGTACAAGGTATATACGCGGAATTTGTCCATTTCGCGAAAGTGGAAGGGCAGTTATCTGAAGATGATCAAACTAAATTACGTCAACTACTGCATTATGGACCTTCATTAACAGAACATGAGCCTGTTGGGGAAATGCGAGTTGTTACACCTCGCCCGGGAACAATTTCACCTTGGTCTTCTAAAGCGACAGATATTGCACATAACTGTGGTTTAGCCAAGGTTGTCCGAATTGAACGTGGTATCGCCTACTTTATTGAGTGCGATACGATGACAGACAATCAGTGGCAACAGCTTTATGGTTTTATTCATGATCGAATGATGGAAACCATCTTCTTAAATTATCAAGATGTAAATGCACTTTTTGCCGAGCAAACGCCAGCACCACTAAAAACGATTGATGTGCTTGCAAAAGGCAAAGATGCACTAGTAAAAGCGAATATCGAAATGGGATTAGCGCTGGCAGACGATGAAGTTGATTACTTAGTCGATGCTTTTAACCGCTTACAGCGTAATCCAACAGATGTTGAGCTTTATATGTTTGCACAAGCTAACTCTGAACACTGTCGCCACAAAATATTTAATGCTGATTGGATAATTGATGGTAAAGCTCAAGATAAATCATTATTTAAAATGATTAAAAATACGTTTGAGCAAACGCCTGATTATGTCATGTCAGCTTATAAAGATAATGCGGCAGTAATGGAAGGCTCTGTGGCGGGGCGTTTTTATCCTGATACAGAAAAAGGGCATTATCACTATCATCAAGAGCCCGTACATATCTTGATGAAAGTAGAAACACATAACCACCCAACAGCAATTTCACCTTGGCCAGGGGCTGCAACGGGTTCAGGCGGTGAAATTCGAGATGAAGGCGCAACGGGGCGCGGTGCAAAACCTAAAGCTGGTCTAGTTGGATTTTCGGTTTCTAACTTACGTATTCCGGGATTTGAACAGCCTTGGGAAGAAGATTTTGGCAAACCAGAGCGTATTGTTAATGCATTAGACATCATGACTGAAGGTCCACTAGGTGGTGCGGCATTTAATAATGAATTCGGTCGTCCGGCATTATTAGGTTATTTCAGAACCTATGAAGAACAAGTAAATAGCCACAATGGTGTTGAAATTCGCGGTTACCATAAACCCATCATGTTAGCTGGGGGTATCGGTAATATTCGTGAAGATCACGTACAAAAAGGCGAAATCACTGTTGGCGCTAAGTTAATTGTACTTGGTGGACCCTCTATGAACATCGGTCTTGGTGGTGGTGCCGCTTCTTCTATGACATCAGGTCAATCAGATGCTGATTTAGATTTCGCCTCTGTTCAGCGTGATAACCCAGAAATGGAACGTCGTTGCCAAGAAGTTATCGACCGTTGCTGGCAATTAGGTGACGATAACCCGATCTTATTTATTCATGATGTTGGTGCTGGTGGTCTTTCTAATGCAATGCCTGAATTAGTTAATGATGGTGGTCGTGGTGGTCGTTTTGAATTACGTGATGTTCTTAATGATGAACCTGGTATGAGCCCACTTGAGATCTGGTGTAATGAATCTCAAGAGCGTTATGTATTGGCGGTATCGCCTGAAAAAATGCCTCTTTTTGATGCGTTATGTCAGCGTGAAAGAGCACCTTATGCTGTGATCGGTGAAGCAACGCAAGAGCGTGAATTAGTGCTCAATGATACACACTTTGATAATAAGCCGATTGATATGCCATTAGACATATTATTAGGTAAAGCACCTAAAATGTTGCGTGATGTAAAATCACTTAAAACAGAAGGTGAGTATCTCTCCCGTAAAGATATCGATTTAAAAGATGCCGTCTATCGTGTTCTTCATTTACCAGCCATTGCTGAAAAAACCTTCTTAATTACCATTGGTGACCGTACTGTAACGGGAATGGTTGCGCGTGATCAAATGGTCGGGCCTTGGCAAATTCCTGTTGCCAATTGTGCCGTTACCACAGCAACATTAGATAGCTATTATGGCGAAGCGATGTCTATTGGTGAACGAGCACCTATCGCGCTGTTAGATTTTGCTGCATCTGCACGTATGGCTGTCGGTGAAGCACTAACAAATATGGCGGGTTGTGATGTAGAAGCACTTAATCGCATTAAGCTTTCGGCTAACTGGATGTCAGCAGCAGGTCATCCGGGTGAAGATGCAGGTTTATATGACGCAGTGAAAGCCATTGGTGAAGAGTTATGTCCAAAGCTAGGTATTACTATTCCTGTGGGCAAAGATTCGATGTCAATGAAGACGCGCTGGCAAGATAAAGATGGGAAAACCAAAGAGGTTACTTCTCCACTATCTTTAGTTATTACAGCATTCTCTCGTGTTGAAGATGTGCGTAAAACAGTGACGCCTGAATTATCAACACAAGCTGGAAACCGCTTGTATTTAATTGATTTGGGTAATGGTCATAATGCATTAGGTGCAACGGCACTAGCGCAAGTTTATCGCCAATTAGGTCAAAAAGCGGCTGATCTTCGAGATGTTGAACAGTTGAAACAGTTCTTCAATGTGATGCAACAATTGGTCAATGAAGGCAAATTGTTGGCCTATCACGATCGCTCTGATGGTGGGTTATTTGTCACTCTTGCAGAAATGGCATTTACAGGCCATTGTGGCTTACACGTTGATATCAGTGCTTATGATGAAGATATTTTAGCTGGACTCTTTAATGAAGAGCTCGGTGGTGTGATCCAAATTCGTGCTGAACATCAAGAAGTTGTCGAAGCATTATTTGCCGAATATGGTTTATCGGATTGTTTACATTATTTAGGTCAAGCAACAGAAAATGATGCCATTATTATCCAAAGCCGTGAAACGGAAGTTTACAACGAAAAACGCAGCACATTGCGTCTTTGGTGGGCAGAAACAACATGGCAAATGCAACGCTTACGTGATAATCCAGAGTGTGCGGATGAAGAGCATCAAGCAAAACAAGATCTCAACGATCCTGGGTTAAATGTGAAGTTAACCTTTGATCCAAATGAAGATATTGCTGCACCTTATATTGCAACAGGGAGTCGCCCTCGTATTGCAGTTTTAAGAGAGCAAGGTGTTAACTCTCATGTTGAAATGGCGGCTGCTTTTGACAGGGCTGGTTTTGATGCTATCGACGTTCATATGAGTGACTTACATTCATCACGACGTTCACTCAGTGATTTTGATGTGCTGGTGGCTTGTGGTGGATTCTCTTACGGTGACGTATTAGGTGCGGGGGAAGGCTGGGCGAAGTCCATCTTATTTAATTCTCGCTTACGCGATGAATTTGCTCAATTCTTTGAACGTCAAGATACCTTATCTCTCGGGGTCTGTAATGGTTGCCAAATGATGTCGACATTATCAGAACTTATTCCAGGTGCAGATTTGTGGCCTCGTTTTGTTCGCAATCGTTCTGAGCGTTTTGAAGCGCGCTTTAGTTTAGTGAAAGTGACAGAAAGCCCATCATTATTACTACAAGGTATGGTGGGTTCACAAATGCCTATCGCAGTTTCTCATGGTGAGGGTTTTGCTGAATTCCGTAATGCTGAGCAACTAGCACAACTAGAAGCACAAAATTTAGTGGGATTACGTTTTGTGGATCACTACGGTAATCCAACAGAACAATATCCATTAAATCCTAATGGCTCTGTAAAAGGGATCACGGCTGTCACTACAAAAGATGGTCGCTCAACCATTATGATGCCTCACCCAGAACGTGTGTTTAGAACAGTCAGTAATTCTTGGCATCCAGATAATTGGGGTGAAGACAGCCCTTGGATGCGTTTATTCCGCAATGCAAGAAAACAATTTGATTAATCAAATGTAATATTATCTTAGAGATAAATACATAAAGCCTCTACATTGTTAGAGGCTTTATTTTATTGATAATAAAAGAATTATTTTTTGTTGTGTAAAAACGGCGACACTTACTAGTTTGCTTGTCTCTTTTTGGCGACATTTAATTTATTGAAATATAAGTAATTATTAAATTTAGGGTAACTCTGTCTGGATATGGAGACAGCTTGGTTGTTTTATAACTAGATAAAAAAGAGTTATAAATAAAATATCAGAGAGGTATTTTTATTTTTTGTTTATTTTCAGTTTGTTAGAAGATTTTTTGAAAAGTTGGCACGCCTTGTGCATCATATAAATCAGTTGCTCATTCAACTTTTTATGTCGGTCCACAATATGGGTGGGAACATACCACATAAGCCAGGAATGACGCCAGAGTAAGGTGCCTACCGTCCAACATCATGATACTCGTCTTCGGACCTTATCAAACACAGGGCGACACGTGGAGTGAGGCACCACCTTCATTCTCTTTTAGAGAAAAAAGAGATGAAATATTGACGAGCGGAATATCTCAATAAGATATTCCGCTCTCCCACTTCTAGAGCCTGTCGCATTTCCTCGTTTGTGTTTGTTCTCTTACCTAATTTTCCCAATGTCGGACTTTTTTCTTGTTATCAAGTCATGTAGCATCGCATTACTCTAATAGGTGTTGAGATGATTTCATTGAAAAAGTGGCGTGTTTTCCCCCGTTCTTTAAGACAGCTCGTGATAATGGCATTTTGGATGGTGCTATTACCTTTACTTGTGCTTGCTTATCAGGCTTATCAAAGTCTCGATCAATTAAGTAATCAGGCTGCTATTACCAATAAAAATGCACTCGCAGATACTGAACGCAGTGAAGTAATGCGAAATCTTGCGATTGAAATGGAAGGAAACTATCGTCGGTATTGTGTTTTAAGAGATAAAACTGATGATGATATGTATCAGCAACGCTACCAGCAATACACCAAACTCTTCTCAACATTACAGCAAACCATTATTCCTCTTTCGGCATCTAAAGAAGCCGATGTACTTAATACCTCACTTGAAAAACTAAAATCGATTCAATGTGAAAGCAGTGAACCCACAAAAGAGATGCAACAAGCTTTAGAGCAATTCTCTTATGCCAATAACCGTATCGTTGTATTAACTAAAGAGATTATTTTTAGCCGTGGTGAACAACTTCAAATGGCAATCGCTGAGAAAGGGCGCTATTTTGGTTGGCAAAGTCTTATCGTTTTTGTTTTCAGTTTGATCCTCATTGCGCTATTTACTCGAATGATTATTGGCCCTGTTAAAGGGATTGAGAAGATGATCAATCGATTAGGTGAAGGTCGAACACTGAGTAATAATTTAGATACTTTTCAAGGGCCACGAGAACTTCGTTCATTAGCACAACGTATTATTTGGTTAAGTGAGCGTTTAGCATGGCTTGAGTCACAACGACATGAATTTTTGCGTCATATTTCTCATGAGTTAAAAACACCGTTAGCGAGTATGCGAGAAGGTACGGAATTATTAGCTGATGAAGTTGCGGGCCCTTTAACTCTTGATCAAAAAGAAGTCGTTTCAATTCTCGATAATAGCAGTAAGCAGTTACAGTTATTAATTGAACAACTACTTGATTACAATCGCAAACTTTCTGAAGTTCCTCAACAAATCGAAGAAATTAACTTGACTGATTTAGTAAATGATGTGGTATTAGCCCACAGTTTACCCGCGAGAGCAAAAGATATTAAAACGATAATTTCACTTAATCTAACCACATGTCGAGCAGAAGCGACGTTATTATCGCGAGTTATCGACAATCTCTACTCGAATGCGGTGCACTATGGTGCTGAATCAGGTAATATCTGGATCTCTAGTTATCAAGTTGAACAGAAAATAGTTATTGATATAGCCAATAAAGGAACACCTATTCCTGAATCTGAACAAAAAATGATTTTTGAACCCTTTTTCCAAGGATCTTTGCTACGCAAAGGGGCTGTCAAAGGAAGTGGTTTAGGTTTAAGTATTGCTCATGACTGTATCAAAAGAATGGAAGGTGAACTAAGTGTTGTTCCTTCTGACTATGCCGATGTCTGTTTTCGTATTGAATTACCGCTACTTTCTGAGATTAAATAATGCAAATCAGGTCACAAAAACAAGCATCTCCTCATCATGAGTATAAAAAAATAAATAAGAAGATGCTTGGTATTGAATTGTTATCTATGGCCCCTGCATCAACTAGAAAAATTGCATTAAATTGGAAGCAGTGTTTCTTGTTTATTATGTTTCCACTGGTTCTTTCAGGGTGTACACCAAAGTCGCTC
Source organism: Proteus genomosp. 6 (assembly GCF_040139785.1). Classification (NCBI taxonomy): domain Bacteria; kingdom Pseudomonadati; phylum Pseudomonadota; class Gammaproteobacteria; order Enterobacterales; family Morganellaceae; genus Proteus; species Proteus genomosp. 6. The sequence goes on from NZ_JBEEVJ010000003.1 coordinate 294,530, forward strand.
ACTGAGACACAAGAGCCTGAGCCAGAAATCCCCGTTGTTAAGCAAAAAACGATTGATTATCGTTGGGCTGAATGTAAAACATTAAGCTCATTTTATGATGAAGGCATCAATAACGCGCTTTATTGGTTACGTGCCATTGAATGTACAAACCGCATAATGACGACCGAAGCACAACGCCAAGCCAGCAGTGTTGTCGTCACTGGTTGGGATGATGCATTTTATAAAAGTATTCTATTAGAGCGTGCTGGAATGACGATTGCCGATCGTCGAACACAATTAGTATTATTAGAAAGCTATCAATTACAATTTCCAAGTTCTATGCGAGTTCTATTATCAACATGGATTGAGAACCAAACGCTTATTCTCTCTTTAGCAGAAGAAAAGAGTCGTTATCGCCGTTTAATCACAGATACAGATAATAGAATTGATGCACTAAGAAAAGAGAATAATGCGTTACAGAATGAACTGAGTGTCACCCTGAAAAAGCTTGAAAGCCTTACCCAAATTGAACGGCAGTTATCGAATAGAAAACAGAGTGGCTCTGTTGATTCGCTATCGCAAAATGAAGATTTAGCTGAGAGCGTAACGGAAACAGAAAAAGTGAATGCAGAGAAACCTGTTGCTGAAAAACCAGCAGTTGAAAAAACGAATGAAAAACCCGTTTCGACGCAATCGATAACAGAGAAGTCAAAAGGTGAGGAAAAACAACCGCCTGCAATAGTGGTTAAACCAGAGCCTTCCAAACCAGAATCTACAAAAACCGAATCTACGAAAACTGAGGCGGTAAAACCAGAACCTGTCAAAACAGATACTGACACACAAGGCTCAAAACCGACTGAAGCAGGTTCTAAATAAGGAGAATGTGCATGGCTGGCCATAAATCAGCAAATCTTTTACTTGTCGATGACGATCCTGGGTTATTAAAGTTACTTGGTATGCGATTAACAAGTGAGGGTTTTCATATCTTCACCGCTGAAAGTGGACAAGAAGCACTAAAACTTCTCTTAAAAGAAAAAATAGACCTTGTTATTAGTGATCTCCGAATGGATGAAATGGATGGTATGGCGCTGTTTGCTGAAATACAACGTCAGCAGCCGGGCATGCCCGTTATCATTCTTACGGCTCATGGCTCTATTCCTGATGCAGTGGCCGCAACTCAGCAAGGCGTATTTAGCTTTTTAACCAAACCCGTTGATAGAGACGCACTTTATAAAGCGATTGATGAAGCACTTGAGCTTGTGACTATTGTTTCAGATGAAGAGTGGTCAAAAGATATCGTGACACGTAGCCCGCAAATGTTACGTTTATTAGAGCAAGCAAAGCTAGTCGCCCAATCTGATGTCAGTGTACTTATCAATGGCCAAAGTGGTACGGGTAAAGAAGTCCTTGCTCAAGCTATCCATCGCGCAAGCCCTAGAGCGAAAAAACCTTTTATTGCCATTAACTGTGGTGCTTTACCTGAGCAACTTCTAGAGTCTGAATTATTTGGCCATGCGAAAGGCGCTTTTACAGGCGCGGTGAGTAGCCGTGAAGGTCTATTTCAGGCAGCTGAAGGCGGCACATTATTTTTAGATGAAATTGGCGATATGCCAATGGCATTGCAAGTTAAGTTATTACGTGTTTTACAAGAGCGAAAAGTTCGCCCATTAGGCAGTAATCGAGATATTGATATTGATGTACGAATTCTTTCTGCAACGCATCGTGATTTACCTAAAGCGATGGAACGTAATGAATTTCGAGAAGATCTGTTCTATCGTTTAAATGTGGTTAACTTACGTATTCCGACATTAAGTGAGAGAGCAGAAGATATTCCTATTCTTGCTAATCACTTATTGAGAGAGTCTGCTAAACGCCATAAACCTTTTGTTCGAAGTTTTTCAACCGATGCGATGAAATGCTTAATGACAGCAAGTTGGCCGGGTAATGTGCGTCAATTGGTTAACGTTATTGAGCAATGTGTTGCGTTAACAACAGCACCTGTGATCAGTGAAGCGCTTGTAACACAGGCATTACAAGGTGAAAATACGGCACTGCCCACATTTGCAGAAGCGAGAGGGCATTTTGAAATGACCTATTTGAGAAAGCTTTTGCAAATGACAAAAGGCAATGTGACCCAAGCCGCACGTATGGCTGGGCGCAATCGAACTGAGTTTTATAAATTGTTATCTCGTCATGAGCTAGATGCGAATGATTTTAAAGAATAACCTTTTCAGATAACGAATATATTTTTAAACTAACTTTCCTTTTATGCGGAAGATAGCGGAGAGACTAATTTTTATGAGTCGTAAACTAAAACTCACCATGGCTCAACTTAATTGGGTTGTTGGCGATATTGAAGGTAACTGCGAACGCATGTTATCTACCGTAAAAGCACAAGAAGATACCGATTTGGTCATGTTTTCTGAGTTGGCTTTATGCGGTTACTCTCCTGAAGATCTGCTATTTCGTCCTGATTTCCAACAGCGTTGTGAAACACAACTTACGCGTTTAGAACAAGCAAGTAAAAAAACGGCGATTGTTGTTGGGCATCCTTGGTGGCAAAACGGCAAAATTTACAACGCACTTTCATTTTTCTATAAAGGTGAATTACAAGCGCGTTATTTCAAACAGCAATTGCCTAATTATGGTGTGTTTGATGAAAAGCGTTATTTCCAACAAGGAAATGAGCGCTGTGTGGTGCCATTTAAAGGTTACCACTTAGGCTTGTTAATTTGTGAAGATATCTGGATCAATGAGCCTATCGATGCATTAAAACAAGCGGGTGCTGATCTTGTTCTATCTATTAATGCATCACCTTATAACCGTGAAAAACCTCATGTTCGTACACAGCTAATTAAAGAACATTGCCAAAGAACACATCTTCCCGTGATTTATCTTAACCAAATTGGTGGCCAAGATGAGTTGGTATTTGATGGTTGTTCAAAAGTATTTGATGAACGCGGTACTATTACGCATCGTCTAGCTGCATTTGATGAACAAACCACTATCGTTGAGTTCGATGAATTAAATATTATTCCGATGGCAGATCCTGCTCCGGAACTTTCGCCTTTAGCGCAAGTTTATCAAGCGTTAGTGCTTGCAACGCGTGATTATGTAATTAAAAACGGCTTTAAAGGGGCAATTCTAGGGTTATCTGGTGGTATTGACTCTGGACTAACAGTTGCTATCGCAGCTGATGCCTTAGGCAAAGAGAGTGTTCAGGCTGTTATGATGCCATTTCGTTATACTTCAGAAATGAGCATTCATGACGCAAAAGAACAGGCTGATTTATTAGGTGTTGAGTTTGATACGGTTTCTATTGAACCTATGTTTGATGTTTTTATGGCTCAGCTTGCGCCTATGTTTAAAGATACTGCCGCAGATACCACAGAAGAAAATCTACAAGCACGTTGCCGCGCTGTTATTTTGATGGCAATGTCGAATAAACGCCGTCGTTTAGTGTTAACCACAAGCAATAAAAGTGAATCAGCAGTGGGGTATTCCACATTGTATGGCGATATGGCGGGTGGTTTTGATGTACTAAAAGATGTACCTAAAACATTAGTTTTCGAGCTTTCTAAATATCGTAATACACTTTCACCTGCTATTCCTCAGCGTGTTATTGATAGACCACCATCAGCAGAACTTGCACCGGGGCAAACAGACCAAGATAATTTACCTCCTTATGACATTCTGGATGCTATTCTTGAAGGTTATGTTGAGCAAGATAAATCTGTATCTGATTTAGTTGCAGCAGGATTTGATGAAGCGACAGTCCGTAAAGTGATAAAATTAGTCGATATTAATGAATACAAGCGACGTCAAGCCCCTGTAGGGCCACGTATTACAAGTCGTAATTTTGGTAAAGATCGCAGATACCCAATTACAAGCGGTTTTGGTCGCCACAACTGGTAATAGCAGGATAATACGATGAAAAAAATTGAAGCGATAATTAAGCCGTTTAAATTAGATGATGTAAGAGAAGCGCTCGGCGAAGTGGGTATCACGGGAATGACTGTAACAGAAGTGAAAGGCTTTGGTCGCCAAAAAGGGCATACTGAGCTTTACCGCGGTGCTGAATACATGGTCGATTTTTTACCTAAAGTGAAGATTGAAATTGTTGTCTCTGATGAAATTGTTGAAACCTGTGTAGATACAATTATGACAACGGCACAAACAGGTAAAATTGGTGATGGTAAGATTTTTGTCTTTGATGTGAATCGCGTTATTCGTATTCGTACTGGCGAACAAGACGAAGAGGCTATTTAGTTATTAATTAATTTAAGCCAAATAATTATATTTTTCATTTTTATTAAAGCCCGATATTTTTTAATCAAGATATCGGGCTTTTTCTTTTTTTGCGCATAATTAATTTTTTAATGTTTTGCCTATAATGCTATTTATATCTTATACAAGTCTATTGATGATACTGAGCAATTTATTTTACTATTTTTTATAAACTTTAAGGCACAAAATGTTATTCAATAACTTTTAAGGAAAGTTATTATCATCAATATTAAAAAATCATTAAGGTATGGGCAAAATAGTGTTTAATTATTTATTAAAGCGTCTCGCTTTATTTTTATGTGCAGCAGTGTTAATCGCTATCACTACGGGATTTATTTTTCTTGATATTTTGGTTCTTGATAATGGTATTTCTGAAACGTCGGTAACTGAATTAGGTCAAGAAATTATCGTTGCCATTATCTGTTTATTCTTTTTTGTTAAAGCGTGCCAAGGATGTGAACAACAGGGAGCATTCACACTTATTCTGGGCTTTTTTCTATGTATTTTAATTCGTGAGTTAGATGGTGTATTTGATCAGATTGCACACGGCTCTTGGGTTTGGTTTGCTCTAACGGTTACGTTTATTTGTATTGCTATTGCAATTAGAGAAGGCAAAAGAACGTTAAAAGGCTTAATTCACTTTATTACTCATCCAAGCCATGGAATGTTAGTTGCTGGTTTATTATGTGTTTTACTGTTCTCTCGTTTATTTGGCATGGGAATACTTTGGCATAAATTATTGGGTGAGGATTATAACCGTGCTGTTAAAAACATGGTGGAAGAGGGCAGTGAATTATTTGGTTATACGCTTTGTTTAATTAGTGTTATTTGGTATGGTCTTTCTGCTAAAGAGCATGTTATTCCTGCGGCGATTGAAAATAAATATCGATCATAAAAAGGCAGTGAAATAGCTAATAAAAACGCCGATAAATATAACTCTATCAGCGTTTTTTTTATTCAATTTAAAATCGAACTTTAATGAAAGTATTTTTATTGTAAATCTTGTGTAATAACAGCATGAGGACCAAAACATTCATAATGAAGTTTGTCACTATTAATACCTAATTCAATAAGTTGCTTAGCAACAGATTGCATAAAAGGTAATGGACCACAAAAATAGAAATGCATATCAGGAATAGTTAACCAATCTTCAACTTGTTTTAATGTCATTAAGCCTTCGAATTGATAATCTTTATTTTGCACGTCTTCCGCTCGTGGCGTGCGATACCATATCGCTTGTTGATAATGTGAAAGTTGATTACCGACTTGATTAACTTCATCTTTAAAAGCATGAACACCACCATGTTCAGCCGCATGTAACCAATTGATATTAGCTTTATGAGCTGAAAGTGTGTGTAACATAGATAGCATTGGCGTTAAACCCACACCTGCTGAAATTAAGGTTACAGGTGTTGTTGGTGACACATCTAAATAGAAATCGCCCCCTGGTGCGGCGACGTGTAAAGTATCACCTTCTTGAATATGGTCATGCAGAAAATTCGATAAAATACCTTTATCTTCGCGTTTTACTGCGATGCGATAGGTTTTATTATTTGAAGAGTGAGTTAATGAATATTGACGTATTTCTTGGTTTTCAAGATGTTCATCACGGATATAAAGGCTTAAATATTGCCCTGCTTGATAAGGAGTAACCGCAAGTCCATCTTCAGGCTCTAATTCAAAACTGGTAATTACATCACTTTGTTTTACTTTATGTTTAACTTTAAAGTTTCGTAATCCTCTCCAACCTCCATTTGTTTGTTCTTTTTGTTGATAAATTTGTTCTTCGCGATTGATAAAGACATCAGCCAATATTTGATAAGCCTCCCCCCAAGCATCTAGCACTTCTTGCCCAGGACTAAACATCTCATCAATTGTTGCTAATAAATTTTCACCGACGATGGGATAGTGTTCAGGAAGAATATTTAAACTGGTGTGTTTTTGTGCAATTTTTTCAACGACAGGCAAAATAGTGGCTAAGTTTTCAATATTCGTCGCATAAGCGCATATTGCATTAAATAAGGCTTCACGTTGCGCACCACTGCTTTGATGGCTCATGGTGAAAATATCTTTTAATTCTGGGTGGCGAGAAAACATTCGATCATAAAAATGGGCAGTTAACGCAGGGCCTGTTTTAGCAATGAGGGGAATTGTTGATTTAATTGTCGCGATAGTTTGTGCATCTAACATAATTGCTCCTGAAAAATTTTCAGTTTATTGTGAATTTTTATAAATTGCATTTTATATGCAACTTATCTCTTTTTGAGTATTTTGTAAATCTCTGTTTTTATTTTTTAACAAAAAATCTCAATTCTTAGAGAATGATGCGGGGTGTTTGCAAAATAAGGCGAGATGCACCTCAAAAAGAGGAATAAGTACAGGATAAAATGAGGTTGTTAAAAAGTAATAATATGCTGTTATAGTTGGATGGCAAACGATTGCGTATTTTTTCATTAGGGGCTATCTCAATGAAGAAAAAGAGTTTACACTGTATGCCATTCTTTCTCCCGCATGGGAGTTTGTCTTTAGTGAAGTTAGCTGAGTCAGGAGATGTGAATGTTAAAACGTGAAATGAATATTGCTGATTACGATCCAGAATTATGGAATGCAATGGAAGGTGAAGTGACTCGTCAAGAAGAGCACATCGAACTTATTGCTTCTGAAAACTATACCAGCCCTCGTGTTATGCAGGCGCAGGGATCTCAGCTGACAAATAAATATGCTGAAGGCTATCCGGGTAAACGTTACTACGGTGGTTGTGAGTATGTGGATGTTGTAGAGCAACTGGCTATCGATCGTGCAAAAGCATTATTTGGTGCAGATTACGCTAACGTACAGCCTCACTCAGGCTCTCAAGCGAATGCCGCTGTCTATATGGCATTATTAAAACCAGGTGATACCGTTTTAGGTATGAACCTAGCGCAAGGCGGTCACTTAACTCATGGTTCACCAGTTAACTTTTCTGGTAAACTGTATAATATCGTACCTTATGGTATTGATGAATCAGGTAAAATTGATTACGAAGATATCGCTATTCAGGCTAAAAAACATCAACCAAAAATGATCATCGGTGGTTTCTCTGCTTATTCTGGTCTGGTTGATTGGGCTAAAATGCGCGAAATTGCAGATAGCATTGGTGCATTCTTATTTGTTGATATGGCACACGTAGCAGGTATGGTTGCAGCGGGTGTTTATCCTAACCCAGTTCCTCATGCACATGTTGTTACAACAACAACCCACAAAACTTTAGCGGGTCCACGTGGTGGTCTTATCCTTGCTAAAGGTGGCGACGAAGAGTTTTATAAAAAACTGAACTCTGCTGTATTCCCTGGCTCTCAAGGTGGCCCTTTAATGCATGTTATTGCAGGTAAAGCGGTTGCATTAAAAGAAGCTATGGAGCCAGAATTTAAAGTTTATCAGCAACAAGTTGCGAAAAACTCGAAAGCAATGGTAGAAGTTTTCTTAGATCGCGGTTATAAAGTAGTGTCTGGCGGAACTGAAAACCACCTGTTTTTATTAGATTTAGTCGATAAAGATATTACAGGTAAAGATGCAGATGCTGCACTGGGTCGTGCAAATATCACTGTTAACAAAAACAGCGTACCAAATGATCCACGTAGCCCATTTGTCACTTCTGGTGTTCGTATCGGTTCTCCAGCGATTACACGTCGTGGTTTTAAAGAAGCGGAAGCTCGTGAATTAGCCGGTTGGATGTGTGATGTCCTTGATAATATCAATGATGAAGCGAACATTGAGAAAGTGAAACAAAAAGTCTTGGATATCTGCGCTAAATTTCCAGTTTACGCATAAGTTTGTAACGATATAATAAAACCCGTTGTACAAGCCCGCTTCGAGAACTTGTTCTTGGCGGGTTTTTTTGCATCTTAAAAATGGGGGATTGGATGGTTATTCCATCAACATTGTGGCTTGCCTTAGATTATTTTACTTATTTCTTTTCATACGGCATTTTTTTACCTTTTTGGTCCATATGGCTAAAAGGAGAGGGTGTCGATCCGGCAATGATAGGTCTGTTATTAGGTGTAGGTTTAACTGCACGTTTTGTTGGTAGCCTAATTTTAACGCCTGCGGTAAAGGATCCGTCAAAACTTATCACTGCATTGAGATTATTTGCTTTTCTCTCATTACTTTTTACTGTTGCATTTATGATGGGTAGCCATTGGGCATGGTTATTCTTTGTAATGACAGGATTTAACGTTTTCTTTTCACCAATGGTGCCTTTAGGGGATTCCCTAGCGGGAACGTGGCAAAAACAGTTTCCTTTTGATTATGGAAAAATTCGCGTTTGGGGTTCAATCGCTTTTATTATTAGCTCATCATTGCTAGGTGTTTTAATTGATGCTTTTGGGCATCCCATTATTCTTTATGGATTGATTGCCAGTACTTTTGCTCTATTCCTGACATCTATGCTCCGCCCTAAAGTTATGCCACAGGGTAAAGTAAAAAAAGCAGAACACAGCAATGTGTCCTTTATGAAACTCATTTCAGATGGGCCAGTTTGGCGTTTTCTGTTATGTGTCTCTTTACTGCAAGGCGCACACGCAGCTTATTACGGTTTTAGCGCACTTTATTGGGAAAAAGCAGGGTATGACACTGCAACAATCGGCTATCTTTGGTCATTAGGTGTGGTTTCAGAGGTAGTTGTTTTTATGCTGAGCCATCGTTTATTCCGTCGTTGGAGCGCAAGAAATTTACTTTTGCTTTCTGCTTTTGCTGGATTTTTACGTTGGGGATTAATGGGGAGTTTTACCGCATTACCTGCGCTTATTGTTGTTCAAATCTTACATAGTGGTACGTTTACAGTGTGCCATTTAGCCGCTATGCGCTTTATTAGTGCGCGTCAAGAGCATGAAATTATTCGCCTGCAAGCCGTTTATTCTGCTTTAGCAATGGGAGGAAGTATTGCGATTATGACGATAGTATCAGGTTGGCTATATGAGAAACTGCCAAATCAAGAATCATTAATTTTCTGGTTAATGGCGGCATTAACTATTCCTGCGATGTTTATAAGACCTCAAGTTAAACCTCAAAATAGTTAACTTGTTCTACATAAGAAAAAGTGCAATAAAAAAGACCATAATATTATGGTCTTTTTCGTTTATATTTTTTATTCGTATCAACGAAATTAACGTTTTAATGCATCTGTTAATTCGCTACGAATTTCAGCTAATAATGCTCTGACAACACGAGGGTTACCTGCAACAATATTACCTGTTTGTAGGTAGCCATGGTTACCTGTAAAGTCAGAAACGATAGCACCTGCTTCACGAGCGATTAATTCGCCACCTAAGAAATCCCAAGGTTTTAAGCCAATCTCAAAGAAACCATCAACACGACCTGCGGCAACATAAGCTAAATCTAATGCCGCTGAGCCTGTGCGACGGAAATCAGCACAAGGTACAAACAGTTTGCCTAACATGTTCATGTAAGCAGCTGAATGTTGCTTGCTTTTGAATGGAAAACCAGTCGCAAGAACAGCACCGTCTAAATCGCGAGCATTAGAGCCACGCAGACGATAACCATTTAATTGTGCGCCTTGACCACGAACGGCTGAGAATAATTCGTTACGCATAGGATCGTAAACAACAGCCACTTCAGTACGGCCTTTAATGCGTACAGCAATAGAAACAGAGAAGTGTGGAAGACGTTTAATGAAGTTAGTCGTGCCATCAAGTGGATCAATAACCCATTGTATGTCGTGATCTTCACCGAGTAACTCGCCACTTTCTTCCGTAATAATGGTGTGTTTTGGATAAGATTTACGGATGATTTCAATGATTGCTTGTTCTGCGTCACGGTCAACGTTAGTGACAAAATCATTGGTACCTTTCTGATTAGTTTCTACAGATTCAGGATTTTCGTAATTTTTGGCGATTAAATTACCAGCCTTACGTGCGGCACGTATGGCAATATTCAGCATCGGATGCATGGTTATCTTCCACAAGATGTTAAAGAACGGGGATAAAAAACGTGCCAGAGTATAACAGGCATTCGTGTTTCTGGCTACAATTGTGATAAAATAGATAGATCACAAAGCAATTAACAAGAAATCAATGTTAGAAAATATTCGCATCATCCTTGTAGAAACCTCGCATACAGGCAATATGGGCTCTACAGCTCGAGCTATGAAAACTATGGGATTAACCAATCTTTATTTTGTTAATCCAAAAGAAAAACCAGATTCGCATTCTATTGCCCTATCCGCGGGTGCAAGTGATGTTATTGGCAATGCACATATTGTTAATAGTATCGATGAAGCGATTGAAGGCTGTGGTTTAGTCATAGGAACAAGTGCCCGTAGCCGTACACTTTCTTGGCCAATGCTTGCACCGCGTGAATGTGGTGAGCGCTGTGTCATGGAAGCTAAAAATAAGCCTGTTGCTATTATTTTTGGTCGTGAACGCACAGGTTTAACCAATGAAGAATTACAAAAATGTGATTTTCATCTGTATGTTCCGACTAATCCAGAATATGGTTCTTTAAATTTAGCAATGGCTGTTCAGCTTGTTAGTTATGAAATTCGTATGGCAGCACTTGCCCAAGAAGAAAAACAAGAGGAAAATAACCCATCAGAGATTGATTATCCACCAGCTGATGATATAGAACGTTTTTACGTTCACTTAGAACAGGTGCTTAATGAATCTGGCTTTATTCGCCCTAAACATCCGGGACAAGTGATGAGCCGTTTACGCCGTCTATTTACGCGTGCGCGCCCAGAAACACAAGAGCTTCATATCTTACGTGGTATTCTGACGTCAGTTGAGAAATGGGCTAAGAAATAGAGGGCAAAGTTGATTAACTTAAGTCAACTTTGGGCTGAGTATAATACTTGACTAAAACACTCGGATAAATAGTTGACTAAATTACTCGGGAATGACACAATTTGATTATTGTTCACCACGGAGTATTTGTTATGAGACTGACATCAAAAGGGCGTTACGCAGTTACTGCAATGCTTGATGTTGCATTGCATTCACAGCAAGGCCCTGTCCCCCTCGCTGATATTTCAGAGCGTCAAGGGATTTCCCTTTCTTATCTTGAGCAGCTTTTCTCACGTTTGCGCAAAAATGAATTAGTCGCAAGTGTTCGTGGTCCTGGTGGCGGCTATTTATTAGGTCGTGATGCAGGGCAAATTTTTGTTGCTCAAGTTATTTCTGCGGTTGATGAATCTGTCGATGCTACCCGTTGTCAGGGTAACAAAGAAGGTTGTCAAGGTGGCGATCGTTGCCTGACTCATACTTTGTGGCGTGATTTAAGTGATCGTATAACCAGTTTCCTAAGCAGTATCAGCCTTGAAGAGTTAGTCAATAACGAAGAGGTTATGGATGTCGCCGATCGTCAAGACAATGAAAAACGCCATGCTATCAATGGTCGTTTACAAGAAACCATTGTTAATATGCGAGTTTAACGGCGATCTCTAGGTAGGCAAAAACAAAATTATTAAAGAAGATCCGTCGTCTTTGGAGTTAGTGAGCAATGAAATTACCCATTTATCTAGATTATTCGGCAACCACTCCCGTTGATCCACGAGTTGCTGAAAAAATGATGCAATGCCTGACTATTGATGGCATTTTTGGTAACCCAGCCTCTCGTTCACACCGTTTTGGTTGGCAAGCAGAAGAAGCTATCGATATTGCACGTAATCAGATTGCTGATTTAATCGGTGCAGATCCTCGTGAAATCGTATTCACATCAGGCGCAACTGAAGCTGATAACCTCGCACTAAAAGGTGTTGCTAACTTTTACCAGAAAAAAGGTAAGCACATCATCACTTCAAAAACTGAACATAAAGCCATTTTAGACACTTGTCGTCAACTTGAGCGTGAAGGTTTTGAAGTGACTTATTTAGCACCAAAAAGTGATGGTCTGATTGACCTGAAAGAGCTTGAAGAAGCGATGCGTGAAGACACTATTTTAGTTTCTATCATGCATGTAAATAACGAAATTGGTGTTGTTCAAGATATTGCTGCTATCGGTGAATTATGCCGTAGCAAAGGTATTGTTTACCACGTAGATGCAACACAAAGCGTGGGTAAACTACCGATTGATCTCTCTAAGTTAAAAGTTGATTTACTTTCTCTTTCTGCGCATAAAGTTTACGGCCCTATGGGTATTGGTGCGCTTTATGTTCGTCGTAAACCACGCATTCGTTTAGAAGCTCAAATGCATGGTGGCGGACATGAGCGTGGTATGCGTTCAGGTACATTAGCCGTTCACCAAATTGTAGGTATGGGCGAAGCTTACCGTATTTTGAAAGAAGAAATGGCTGATGAAACTAAACGCTTAAACGAATTACGTTTACGTTTATGGAATGGCATTAAAGATATCGAAGAAGTTTATATCAACGGTTCTTTAGAACATACTGCGCCAAATATTCTTAATGTGAGCTTCAACTATGTTGAAGGCGAATCATTAATGATGGCACTGAAAGATCTTGCTGTATCTTCAGGCTCTGCCTGTACTTCAGCTAGTTTAGAACCTTCTTATGTATTGCGTGCTTTAGGTTTAACTGATGAACTTGCACACAGTTCTATTCGCTTCTCTCTGGGTCGTTTCACCACTGAAGAAGAAATAGATTATGCAATTGAACAAATCCACAGTGCCATTGGTCGCTTACGTGATCTTTCGCCACTTTGGGATATGCATAAACAAGGTGTTGATATCAACAGCATCGAATGGTCTCACCATTAATCAGACGTTTTCAGGAGTTAAATCATGGCTTACAGCGAAAAAGTAATTGATCATTATGAAAACCCTCGTAATGTGGGATCATTTGATAATAATGACCCTACTGTAGGGAGTGGTATGGTTGGCGCACCTGCTTGTGGTGACGTTATGAAACTGCAAATCAAAGTTGACGATAATGGCGTAATTGAAGATGCGCGTTTTAAAACTTATGGTTGTGGTTCAGCAATTGCATCAAGTTCACTGGTAACAGAATGGATGAAAGGCAAAACATTAGATGAAGCCGAATCTATTAAGAACACAGCAATTGCAGAAGAATTAGAATTACCACCAGTGAAAATTCACTGTTCAATTCTTGCAGAAGATGCAATAAAAGCAGCGATTGCAGACTATAAAAGCAAACGCCAAGGCAAGTAATTGTCTTTTATAATAAAAAAATAAAATATTGGCGGATGCTGAAACTTTTTTTCAGTATCCGCTTTCGTTCTTTATGAGTGAGGTGTGCCATGTCAATTTCCCTTACAGAATCCGCCGCTAATCGAGTTCGCTCTTTCCTATCTAATCGTGGAAAAGGTGAAGGTTTGCGTTTAGGCGTAAGAACATCTGGTTGTTCTGGAATGGCTTATGTTCTTGAGTTTGCTGATGTCATCAATGACGAAGATACTGTTTTTGAAGACAAAGGTGTGAAAGTTATCGTTGATGGTAAAAGCATGGTCTATTTAGATGGAACAGAGCTTGATTTCGTCAAAGAAGGATTAAACGAAGGCTTTAAATTTAACAACCCAAATGTATCGAATGAGTGTGGTTGTGGTGAGAGCTTCACTGTGTAATTTGTGTTAAAACACAGTATTAACGTTAATTAATCCAAGAGTAGATGTATGGACTATTTCACACTATTAGGCATGCCTAATCGTTTTGATATTGATAAACAGCAACTTGCTACACGTTATCAAGATATGCAGCGTCAATATCACCCAGATCGTTTTGCAGGTCAGTCTGAAAAAGAACAGGCTCAAGCAATCTCGCTTGCTTCAACCATCAATCAGGCTTATCAGACCTTAAAAAATCCACTCTCAAGAGCTGAATACATGCTCTCATTACACGGTATCGATATTGCTAATGAGCAACGAACGATGCACGATACTGCATTTTTAATGGAGCAACTCACATTACGTGAAGAGCTGGATAACATCGAACACAGTGCTGAAGCCGAAAGTTTGTTAGCCGATTTTTCTGCGCGTTTAGAAAAAATGTACACAGTACGCCATGATGAAATGGTCAAAACGTTAGATAATCAAACTTGGGATATTGCTGCAGATAATGTGAGAAAATTGCGTTTTCTCGCAAAATTAAAAGAGCAAGTAGAGCAACTTGAAGAACGCTTGTTTGATGGTTTTTAAGGGAAATAGTTATGTCATTATTACAAATTAGTGAACCGGGTCAAACGCCTGCACCGCACCAGCGCCGACTTGCAGCGGGTATTGATTTAGGTACGACACACTCATTAGTTGCCACTGTACGTAGTGGGCAAGCCGAAGCGCTTTCAGACAGCGACGGTCGCTATTTATTGCCATCTGTTGTGCAGTATCAAGTTGATAATATCAATGTTGGTTGGAATGCTAAAAAAGAAGCAGAAAAAGATCCTGCTAACACGATAAGCTCAATAAAAAGAATGGTGGGTCGCTCACTGAGTGATGTGACAAGCCGTTATCCAAACCTTCCTTATCATTTTCATGAAAATGACAACGATCTGCCATTAATTAAAACCGCAGCAGGTATTGTCGATCCTATCCAAGTCTCCTCTGACATATTAAAAACATTAGCAGAGCGCGCGATACAATCATTAGGTGGCGAACTTGATGGTGTTGTTGTTACTGTGCCTGCTTATTTTGATGATGCTCAACGTCAAGGCACAAAAGAAGCGGCTCGTCGTGCGGGTTTACATGTTCTACGTTTATTAAATGAACCAACAGCGGCAGCTATTGCTTATGGTCTAGATTCAGGAAAAGAAGGCACCATCGTTGTTTATGATTTAGGTGGTGGTACTTTTGATATCTCTGTTCTGCGTTTAACTAAAGGCGTTTTTGAAGTCTTAGCGACTGGCGGTGATACTGCCTTAGGTGGCGATGATTTTGATATGATGCTGGCAGACTGGATAAGAGAACGTGCTGGTTTTGGACATCAAAAAGATGCTGTATTACAACGTCAATTACTAGATGTTGCATCAGAAACCAAAATTGCATTGAGTGATAACGATGTTGCAGATATCAACATTAATGGATGGAAAGGTGAGATCACTCGTGCTGAGTTTGAATCATTAATTCAATCATTAGTGAAACGTACATTATTATCTGTTCGCCGTGCATTAAAAGACGCGGATGTTGAAATAGATGAAGTTCTAGAAGTGGTTATGGTTGGTGGTTCAACACGAGTGCCATTAGTTCGTCAAATGGTGGGTGATTATTTTAAACGAGAACCGTTAACCTCTATCGATCCAGATAAAGTGGTTGCCATTGGTGCTTCAATCCAAGCTGATATTTTGGTGGGCAATAAACCGGATAGCGAAATGCTATTGCTAGATGTTATTCCACTTTCTCTTGGTCTTGAAACAATGGGCGGATTAGTTGAAAAAGTGATCCCTCGCAATACCACTATTCCTGTTGCCCGAGCGCAAGAATTTACGACATTCAAAGATGGTCAAACGGCAATGAGTGTTCACGTTGTTCAAGGTGAACGTGAAATGGTGAGTGATTGTCGTTCTTTAGCACGTTTCACATTACGTGGAATTCCTCCAATGGCTGCGGGTGGCGCACATATTCGTGTCACTTTCCAAGTTGATGCTGATGGTTTACTCAGTGTCAGTGCAATGGAAAAATCAACGGGTGTTGAAGCCTCAGTACAAGTCAAACCGTCTTATGGTCTTAGTGATACTGAAATCGCTAAGATGATCCAATCTTCGATGGAAAATGCCCAAGAAGATTTACAAGCTCGCCGTTTAGCCGAGCAAAAAGTCGAAGCAGCTCGCGTGTTAGAAAGTTTAACTGCAGCATTAGAAGAAGATGCTCATCTGTTAAATGAAGATGAGAAAATGGCTATCGACAAAGTTGTAGATACCTTAATAGAGAGCGTTGAAGGAACAGATCCTGTTGCTATTGAAAACGCGATTAAACTACTGGATAAGCAAACTCAGGATTTTGCAGCGCGTCGTATGGATTCATCTATTCGACAAGCGTTGGCAGGTCATTCTGTGGATGAGATATAACTATGCCTAAAATTGTATTTTTACCCCATAGCACACTGTGCCCTGAAGGTGCTGTTGTTGAGGCAACAGAAGGTGAGTCTATTCTAGATGTTGCATTACGCAACGGCATTGAGATTGAACATGCTTGTGAAATGTCTTGTGCATGTACAACTTGTCACTGTGTAGTGCGTGAAGGTTTTGATTCACTAGAAGAGAGCTCTGAGCTTGAAGACGACATGTTAGATAAAGCATGGGGTTTAGAGCCAGAAAGCCGCTTGAGTTGCCAAGCAAAAGTGACTGACGAAGATTTAGTTGTTGAGATCCCTAAATATTCGATTAATCACGCAAGAGAGCATTAATTTTAGGAGCCGAGCATGAAATGGAGTGACACGCGTGAAATAGGGGAAGCATTATTTGATCTTTACCCTGACACTGATCCTAAAACGGTACGCTTTACTGATATGCATCAGTGGATTTGTGATTTAGAAGATTTTGATGATGATCCACAGAAATCCAATGAAAAAATTCTTGAGGCTATTTTACTTGTTTGGCTTGATGAATTTGAATAATTGCTGACATCGTAAATTTAAAAGACTAGCTAATTGCTGGTCTTTTTGCATTATGGCCTTTCTCACTTTGCTTTATCAGTGATTTAAAAATAACCATAAAGAGGGAAGTATGGGGATTTTATTGTGCGATCTTCTTCGAGGAATATCATGTAAATACGTAAGATCACTGGATGATAATGGTGACCTCTTTGTTTTTGCAGTAAATTGATCACGCTAAACGGTAAATATCTGGTAGTCTGAATAGGTTAACTGCCACCAGTAATAATAAGTGAGACAATAAATGAATAAACAAATTATGCCTATCATGCTGTCAAATGAACCTGCTGCTGCATGTTGGGGTGAAAAAGCACTAATTAGCACTAGCGAAACCGGCATGACAATCCACTTAACGGAAGAAAACCGTTTAGGCGCTATTCAGCGTGGTGGACGTAAAGTTGATGGCCAAGGTATTCGTAATGTTGCACTTGTTGGCGAAGGCTGGGATTTAGAACGTAGTTGGGCTTTCTGGTTAGGATTTAGAGCACCTAAAGGCGCTCGTTCAATCGAATGGCCACAATTAAAGGATGCAGATAAACACGAACTAGAATCACGTATTCGCATCGTTGATTGGGTTAGAGATACCATCAATACACCAGCTGAAGAATTAGGGCCTGAACAACTAGCACAACGCACAGTTGATCTGTTCTGTGGTCTTGATAAAGAAGATATTAGCTATAAGATTACCAAAGGTGTTGATCTGCGCGATCAAAACTATGCCGGTATTTATACAGTAGGACGAGGCTCTTCTCGTGATCCTGTCTATTTAGCATTAGATTTCAATCCAACAAAAGATAGCAATGCCCCTGTATTTGCTTGTTTAGTCGGCAAAGGTATTACTTTTGACTCAGGTGGTTATAGCATCAAACCTTCATCATCCATGAATTCAATGAAAGCCGATATGGGTGGTGCAGCAACCTTAGCAGGTGCTTTAGCATTAGCGGTTACTCGTGGTTTAAATAAACGCGTAAAACTACTGCTCTGCATCGCAGATAATATGGTCAGCGGTAATGCCTTTAAATTAGGTGATATTATTCGTTACCGTAATGGCAAATCAGTTGAAATCATGAATACAGATGCTGAAGGCCGTTTAGTTTTAGCTGATGGTTTAATTGATGCAAGCAATATTGCACCAGAGCTGATTATCGATGCAGCAACATTAACGGGTGCAGCTAAAGTTGCAGTAGGTAATGACTACCACTCTGTATTAAGTTTTGATGATAAATTAGCAGCAGAGCTACTGACTAGCGCTGAACAAGAAAATGAATTGTTCTGGCGTCTACCATTAGCGGATTTCCATCGTAGTCAATTACCTTCTAGCTTCGCTGATTTAAATAATATCGCAGCACCTTCTCATACTGCAGGTGCAAGTACTGCGGCTGCATTCTTATCGCACTTTGTCACTAACTACAAAAAAGGTTGGGTACATATCGACTGTTCAGCAACGTACAGAAAATCTTCTGTAGAGCAATGGGCGGCAGGTGCTACGGGTTACGGTGTACGTTCTATCGCGAATTTGTTATTAGCAAAAGCAAAATAATAAACGTTATTTGATTTGGAGTTTGTAATGGGTGTATCTGAACAATTTGAGACACAAGAAATTGTTTCTGTTGAAGGTTCTTCTTTAAAGTTGAGTGTTCTAGAGCCACAACCTGAAAAATTAATAACCGCGCTTAGCGAGTTTTTTGGTGAACATAAACCGATCCGCCGCGCCTTTATTGTTAATGCTCAGGAGCAAGATGATGAAGAGTCATTTTATCTTATTGGTTTAGAAATAACGGGTGAAGAAGATGTGATCATGCAGATACTCCCACAAGCGGCTGAATCGGCTTTTGAATATTTAGAAGAAGGACAATCTCTAGATTTTTGCTTTGTGAATAAAGATGAAAAAGGCGTGAGTCATTTTATGATCCACCATGTATCACCTTTTTATCAACGCAAACTAGGGGGATTCTTAAGAAAAGGCATCCCAATAGTTAATTTGGATAGTTAATACAGCCCTCTAAATTTAGGCGATATCTCATCAGATATCGCTTTTTTTTATCTTATAATAGAAAATTGACTAAATTAGCAAATTGTTTGCATTTTTATATAACGCTTTGTTTTAGCTAGGCTTTGTTTTTAAAGTAAAAATAAGACGACTTTGTGTTGTAATTTATTTCGTCTTACGCGGTAAAAGATAGCTTATTAAGTTATTCTTTATCTTATTAGTATAAAAAAATACATATATTATCTCTGCCTGCATAGAACATCGCATTATTCAGGGGTTGAATTAAAGGAAATGGATATGAACCAAAACCAATTTAGACAATATACAGAAAAGAGAGGCTATCGTTGGAGCTCTCTTGCTGTTGTATTGGCATCAGCATTGGCTCTTACAGGTTGTGATGATAAAACGGATGAAAACACATCATCTGCTGATAAGACGCAAAATACACAAGTGACAGAGCAAAAAGATACCGCTCAGAGCACATCAGGTACTGCAACTCAAATAAGCGAAAAACCAGCAGTTACAACAAAAACGAATAACGAAACTGCATTAAAAAGTAAAGAAGTCCGTGATGAGTTGGCAATGCGTTTTGCTGGAAAAGAAGTCACCGTATTAGATGCATCAGAATTACAGCGTGATGGTGCGAGCACAATGGTTGTGACTTTCTCTGTACCGCTTGATCCTGACCAAAAGTTTGATGATGTTATTCATCTTGTTGATACCAAAAAAGGGAAATTAGAAGGTGCGTGGGAGCTATCTGATAACCTAATGGAACTACGTTTCCGTCATTTACCACCATCAACAGAATTAAATTTAACTATTGATGAAAAAATAAAAGGTATTAATGAACGTACATTAACGACACCTTTTAGCCAGAAACTAACAACAGAAGAAATTTTCCCATCTGTTGGCTTTACCAGTAAAGGATCGTTACTGCCACTTGAAGCGGCTGAAGGTCTACCCATCATTGCGTTAAATGTGGGGCAAGTTGACGTAAACTTTTTCCGTGTTAAAGATGAGCAATTAGCCCAATTCTTAACGCAATGGGAAAGCCGTTCTAATATTAACTATTGGGAATCAGATGAGTTTTTATCTCAAGCTGATCTGGTTTATACCGGTCGCTTTGAATTAAACACAGAAACAAATACCCGTGAAAACGTGTTGTTACCGCTAAAATCAATAGATGCCCTGAAAAAAGAGGGTGCCTACATTGCGGTTATGCAACAAGCGGGTAAGTATTCTTATACGGTGCCAGCAACGGTATTTACATTTAGTGATATCGGACTGTCGATGCACAGTTATCTTGATACGTTAGATATCTTTACCCAATCACTTAAAAATGGTTCTGCATTAGATAAAGTAGAAATTCGCCTATTAGATGAAAAAGGTGGATTGATTTCTAAAGCACAGACAGATAGCCAAGGGCATGCCACACTTGAGAAAAGTGATAAAGCACGTTTATTAATGGCTATTCGTGATGGGCAAACCAGTATGATTGACTTGCGTAAACCTGCGCTTGATCTGTCTGAATTTGATATTGGTGGCCCACAAGGTTATAGCAAACAGTTTTTTGCTTTCGGCCCACGTGATCTCTATCGTCCCGGTGAAACATTGATCGTTAACGCATTGCTACGTGACGGTGATGGTAATCCTATTAAAGAGCAACCTGTTAAAGTCGATCTGCTTAAAACAGACGGGCAAGTGTCTCGTAGTTTTGTTTGGCAACCTGAAAAGGGGCTTTACCAATTAAAATTAGTTATTCCTGCGGATGAAAATACTGGTACACGTACCTTACGTTTTGATGTAGGCGATGGTACACCTCGTTTCTATGAGTTTCAGGTCGAAGATTTTATGCCAGAACGTATGGCATTAGAAATCACTGGTAAGAAAGGCATTTTATTGAGTGGTAATGACGCTTATTTTGACATTAAGGGTCGCTATCTTTATGGCGCACCAGCTGCCGATAATCGCTTACAAGGGCAAGTCTTCTTAAAAGCCTCTCGTGAAGCTGTCAGTAAATTACCTGGATATGAATTTGGTACTGTAAAAGATGAAAACTTCAGCCGTCTACTGGATGAGTTTGAACTTAATTTAGACTCTGATGGTGAAGGTGAGTTAAGTGTTGATAGTGAACGCTACGCTGAGTTGAAATCACCTATCAATATTATTCTACAAGCAAGCTTACTTGAAGCGGGTGGACGTCCTGTTACTCGTCGTTATCAACAAGCAGTTTGGCCTGCCACTCATCTTGCGGGTATTCGTCCTGTCTTTCCTAAAAAAGAAGTCTACGATTATCGTACAGACAAATATAAATCAGGTTATAGCGTTGATGAAAACTCAATGGCTGAATTTGAAATTGTCTATACAGACCAAGACGGCAAAAAACTACCTGCTAATGATCTGAAAGTGAAGTTTATCTATGAACGCCATGATTATTACTGGCGTTGGTCTAGTTCGAATGGCTGGGAATCTGGCTATAACGAAAAAGATCTGCAAATGGATGAGCAAACAATTAAGATTGCGAAAGATGGCACCGCAAAAGTGGCATTCCCTGTTGAGTGGGGCTCTTATCGTATTGAAGTTGTTGATCCTAAAACAGAATTAGTTAGTAGCCTACGTTTCTGGGCAGGTTATTCTTGGATGGATAACACTGGTGGAACAGGCGCGGTAAGACCAGACCAAGTTAAATTGAAACTGGATAAAGATGGTTATTTACCGGGCGAAAAAGTTAAGTTAAACATTGTTGCACCTCATCCGGGTAAAGGTTATGTGTTACTTGAATCAAGTAATGGACCTTTATGGTGGCAGGAAATTGATGTACCAGAAAAAGGGCTTGATGTTGAAGTGCCTATTAATAAAGAGTGGGCAAGACACGATCTCTATCTGACTTCTGTTGTTGTAAGACCAGGAGATACTTCAAAACAAGCGACAGTAAAACGTGCTGTGGGTATTTTGCATTTACCATTACAGGATAAAAACCGTCGGATTGATATTTCACTTGATGCACCTGAAAAAATTCGCCCTAACCAAGATTTAAAAATTCGTATTAAAGCGAATCCAGTTGCTGGTCAGCCATTACCTGAAAATATTAATGTATTAGTTTCTGCGGTTGATACTGGTGTATTGAATATCACAGAGTATAAAACCCCTGATCCTTACGATGCCTTCTTTGGTCGTAAACGTTATAGCATTGACCAATATGATGTTTACGGTCAATTAATTGAAGGGCAAGGTCGTTTAGCTAACTTGCGTTTTGGTGGTGATGGTGGTGAAGCTGCCGCATTATCTCGTGGTGGCAAAAAGCCATTAACTGATGTGCAAATTATTGCTCAACAAACAGCTCCTGTAAAATTAAATGCTCAAGGTGAGGGCGAAGTTTCTTTGCCTATTCCAGAGTTTAATGGTGAAGTTCGTTTAATGGCGCAAGCTTGGACTGCGGATAAATTTGGTAGTCAGGAAGGTAAAGTTGTTATTGCTGCACCTTTAGTGACTCAGCTTTCATTACCTCGCTTTATGGCTGGTGGTGATAATGCACTTTTATCGTTAGATTTAACCAATCTGACAGATGATGCACAATCTATTACCTTAAATTATACCGCTTCAGGGTTGGTGGGGTTAGGTGGCGCTGAAAGCAAAACTGTCTCGCTAACGAAAGGTGAACGTACTCAAATTCAAATCCCAGTAAAAGCGAAACATGGCTTTGGTCAGGGGGAATTCTCACTGTCTATTTATGGTATTAAAGTACCAGGTGAAGAGATTAAACCTTATCACAATACATGGAATATTGGTGTTCGCCCTGCATTCCCAGCAGAAACTATTCATTATGCAAGCACATTGCAAGATGGTGATACTTGGCGCTTACCATCAGAAATTTTAAGTCGCTTTAATAGCTCAACGCTTGAAGGTGAGTTATTACTAACAAGCCGTCCTCCGTTACAAGTGGCGCGTTATGTTAGAGAGCTATTTGCTTATCCTTATGGTTGCTTAGAACAAACAGTCAGCGGGCTTTATCCTTCACTGTATTCAACAGAAAAAGAGTTGAAACAGTTGGGAATTAAAACGCAAACTGATGCTGATAGAAAAGCGGCTATTGATAAAGGTATTGCTCATCTGCTGACGATGCAAAAGTCAGAAGGCGGATTCTCTTTATGGGATCAGGGGGGACGTGAAGAATATTGGTTAACCGCTTATGCGACTGACTTCTTATTCCGTGCGTCACAACAAGGTTATTCAGTTCCAACTGATTCATTAAAACGTGCGAATGATCGTTTATTACGTTATTTACAAGATAAAAGCTTAGTTAACTATGAATATGCGGTTAATCAAGATGCAGCACGTTTCTCAGCAAGGGCTTATGCCGCGTTAGTATTAGCTAATCAGCAAAAAGCACCTTTAGGTGAATTACGTCGTCTCTATCTTGAGCGTAATCAAGCAGGAAGTGGTTTAGCCTTAGTTCAGTTAGGTATCGCATTAAAACTGATGGGGGATGGCAGCCGCGCTGAAAGCTTGATTGCTGAAGGTGTGACAACAACGCGTAAATATAATTATGGATTGGGCGACTACGGTAGCACCATTCGTGACCAAGCATTAATTATTGCATTGTTAAGTGAAAATAACCTTGAAACACAATCTCGTGATGCAAGTGTGATGACACTATCTGATAACTTAACAAGCCGTGAATGGTTCTCAACCCAAGAAAGTAACTCGTTATACCTTGCTGGGCGCTTCTTTATTAATATGGCAGAACAGCCTTGGGAAGTTGCTGTTAATCGTCAAGTTCCCGCAATCAGTAGCGATCGTGCAGTCAATGAGACATTAACATCAGCACAATTACAAGAAGGCTTAGAGCTAAATAATCGTGGTGGTGCCGCGATTTATTCTCGTATGAATATCGTGGGCTATCCTAAAGTGGCTCCTGCTCCTTATAGTAATATATTAAATATCCATCGCAGTTATTATGATTTGAAAGGAAACCGCGTTCATCCTAATCGCTTACAAAGTGGTGAAATGCTGGTGGTTAAACTGGAAGTTTCTGCTGATAGAGACGTACCTGATGCATTAGTTGTTGATTTATTACCAGCTGGTCTTGAAATCGAAAACCAAAACTTAGCATCAAGTAGTGCAAGCTTAAGTGATAGTGCTGCAGACTTGCAGGAATTTATCGACGATATGGGACAAGCGAATATCAAACATCTTGAGTATCGAGATGATCGCTTTGTTGCTGCTATCTCTGTTGATAAATATCGCCCTACGACATTGCTCTATTTAGCAAGAGCTGTAACACCAGGTAACTATCAAGTACCACCACCACAAGTTGAATCCATGTATGTGCCTTATTGGCGTGCAATAGGATCAACAGAAACCAAGATTGACGTTGTTCCTTAAATCTTGTAGCCCTTTCTTCGGAAAGGGCTTTTTCCTTTGAGTGATTGAATGAAACTAGGATATAAACGGCTTATTGCTGTTATCATTATTTTTTTGCTAACAACGCCAATTTTAGTCTGGATCGCAGATAAAATTTGGCCTCTCCCTGATCCTGAACCTCAAATTGCGACGATTGTTACAGCGCAAGATGGTACTCCTCTTTGGCGCTTTGCCGATAAAGAAGGGGTATGGCGTTATCATGTCAAACTCGCTGATGTCTCTCCTGAATATTTAGAAGCTTTAATCACTTATGAAGATCGCTGGTTTTATCAGCATCCTGGTGTTAACCCGATGGCGATATTACGTGCGGCGTGGCAAGATCTAAGTTCAGGAAGAATTGTGTCAGGCGGAAGCACATTATCAATGCAAGTGGCTCGCCTTATTGATCCTCACTCCCGTACTTTAGGGGGAAAAATCAAACAGCTTTGGCGCACCTTGCAATTAGAGTGGTATTACTCAAAAGATGAAATTCTGGAAATTTACCTCAATAGAGCACCCTTTGGCGGTACGTTAGAGGGCATTGGTGCTGCAAGTTGGGCTTATTTAGGCAAATCACCCGCTGATTTATCTGCGGGAGAGGCGACATTAATGGCTGTATTGCCACAAGCACCAAGTCGTTTACGACCAGATAGATATCCTGAACGTGCTCAAGCTGCCAGAGATAAAGTATTAGATAGATTGGCTGAGTATCAAATATGGCCACAAGAAAAAGTTGATGAAATCAAAGAAGAGCAGGTTTTATTAGCGCCAAGGCAAACACCGCAATTAGCACCACTGCTGGCTCGCCGTATGTATAACGAAAAGCGAGAGCCTGTTATTACCACCACGATTGATATCAATATTCAACGACAACTCGAAGATATTGCGAATCAATGGAAGTATCAATTAGCGGATAAAACATCCTTAGCCATCCTAGTTGTTGATCATACGGATATGAGTGTGAAAGGGTATGTTGGTTCTGCTGATTTTAATGACAATTCGCGCTTTGGTCATGTCGATATGATTAGCGCATGGCGTTCGCCAGGTTCAACATTAAAGCCATTTATTTATGCACTCGCATTAGATGAAGGGCTTATTCATGCAGAATCACTCTTACAAGATGTTCCTCGTCGATTTGATAATTATCGTCCTGGTAATTTTGACTCTGATTTTAATGGTGCGGTCAGTGCCAGTGAAGCACTAAGTCGTTCTTTGAATTTGCCAGCAGTACAACTTATCGAAGTGTATGGTGCAAAGAAATTTGCAGCGAAATTGCGTCATAACCATCTTGAAATGCGCTTTCCTTATGGTTCAGAGCCAAATTTAGCGCTGATCTTAGGAGGAACTGCAACACGAATGGATGAGCTCGTTTCCGCCTTCAGTGCATTAG
This sequence comes from Proteus genomosp. 6, assembly GCF_040139785.1. Classification (NCBI taxonomy): domain Bacteria; kingdom Pseudomonadati; phylum Pseudomonadota; class Gammaproteobacteria; order Enterobacterales; family Morganellaceae; genus Proteus; species Proteus genomosp. 6. The sequence goes on from NZ_JBEEVJ010000003.1 coordinate 320,128, forward strand.
CAAGGCAAGGAAAAACAGCACCGTTGCGTTTTAAGCCGGAACAAATAATAGAAAACCGAGTGTTGATGTCACAAGGCGCGGCATGGATTGTCAGACGCATATTAGCCGGAGAAGCCAGACCTCGCCCAGATAGTGCAATTTCACCCGTTGTTCCTTTAGCTTGGAAAACAGGGACAAGTTATGGCTATCGGGATGCGTGGTCTATCGGTGTGAATGCTCGCTACACCATTGGTGTTTGGGTGGGCAGACCTGATGGAACACCTGTTGCAGGGCAATTTGGCTTTGCAACGGCTGTCCCTATTATGAATCAGGTCAATAACTTATTAACTGGCTATTTCTATCAAAATAAACAAAGACCACCTACTGATTTACGTCCTAATAGTGTAACAGCAGCAACAATCTGTTGGCCGACAGGTAAGGCATTACCTAAAGAAGATAGTAACTGTCGAGTTAGTCGTCGAAGCTGGATCTTAGATAACACTATTCCACCAACTTTATTGAATGATAGCCAAGAAGGTATTTTGGGGATCAACGAAAAAATTTGGTTAGATGATGAAGGTAAACGCACTGGGCCTAATTGTCCTAATGCAGAGTTAAAAGATATTGCTTTATGGCCGATAGCATTAGAAGCATGGTTGCCTGAAAAAGAGCGCAGAGTAAAACGACTGCCACCGATTTCTGAAACTTGCCCACCAATTAAAGAAGATATTATTCCCTTGTTTATCTCGGGTATTCGTGCGGGTGATTTATTAAGGCCATTACCTGGTGAAACTAATCTCGAAATAACAGTTTCTACGCAAGGAGGAAGTGGTATGCAATGGTGGTTTTTAAATGGTGAGCAAATAGGTAAAACAGAAAACGGAGAAACATTCTCTTATTTATTAGAGAAACGAGGTAAATATCAACTTTCTGTGCTTGATCTAAGTGGTCAAACGGATATGGTTAATTTTATATTTCGTTAAACTAAATCAATGGAATAAATGAGAACTGAGAGATTTTTCACTAAAATAGGTTTTTTAATAAAGATAATTAGACTATTTATCGAGTGTCATTTCGGTTCTTTTTTATTTTTATTTTCAAGTTTGAACATGGAATACGTCAAAAATGTGATTAGATCGATAATTTATAACTTTTTTGCCACAGTTTCTTAAAAAAAAGGATATTCAATCTGTGCAATTTATTTTTATCCTCCTATAATCGAGCCCTATTTTTTGCAGGGAATGCGGTTTTTGATTCGTTTTTCCATGATCTGCGATAAAAGAAATAACAAAAGTTATCATTAATAAAATAATTTAGAGGTAAGACATGGCTATTCAGCGCACATTTTCTATTATCAAACCAAACGCAGTGAAAAAAAATGTTATCGGCGCTATCTATCACCGTTTTGAAAGTGCAGGTTTTAGCATCATTGGCGCTAAAATGTTGCATTTAACGCGCGAACAAGCTGAAGGCTTTTATGAAGAACACAAAGGCCGCCCTTTCTTTGACGGTCTAGTTGAATTTATGACTTCTGGTCCAATCATGGTTCAAGTGTTAGAAGGTGAAAATGCGATTCAACGTCACCGTGATCTGATGGGCGCAACTAACCCAGACAACGCATTAGCAGGTACATTACGTGCTGACTACGCTGATAGCTTTACTGAAAACGCGGTACACGGTTCAGATTCAGAAGCTTCTGCTGCTCGTGAAATCGCATACTTCTTCACTGAAAACGAAGTTTGCGCGCGCTAATTTATTAGCATCTCTACGCGAAAAACAGTACAATGCGACGCCCTGTTTGATAATTAACAGGGCGTTTTTTATTATTGTTTATTATACAAATATATAAGTATCCCATTAGCATCAATGCTAATGCAGGCCGCATAGTGTAACAACGAGGCAATGTCATGACCCAATCTACCACTCCAGCGCCAAGCGCTTCTGTCGCTGTTTCTAAAGAAAATACTGTGAATCAAAAAACTAAAATTAATCTGTTAGATTTAAATCGTAAACAGATGCGTGAGCTTTTTGTCTCTATGGGCGAAAAACCTTTCCGTGCTGACCAAATTATGAAGTGGATGTACCACTACTGTTATGACGATTTTGATCAAATGACAGATATCAACAAGGTGTTACGCAATAAATTAAAAGAAATTGCTGAAATTAAAGCACCTGAAGTTTCTGAAGAACAACGTTCAACAGATGGCACGATTAAGTGGGCAATTAAAGTTGGCGATCAACAAGTAGAAACTGTGTACATTCCAGAAGATGATCGCGCAACATTATGTGTTTCTTCACAAGTGGGTTGTGCTTTAGAGTGCAAGTTCTGTTCAACTGCACAGCAAGGTTTTAACCGTAACTTGAAAGTGTCTGAAATTATTGGGCAAGTTTGGCGTGCAGCTAAAATTATCGGCTCATTAAAAGAGACAGGCCGTCGTCCTATTACTAATGTCGTGATGATGGGAATGGGTGAGCCATTACTAAATTTAAATAATGTTATTCCAGCACTTGAAATCATGATGGATGATTTTGGTTTTGGTTTATCTAAACGTCGTGTCACTGTCTCTACATCAGGTGTTGTACCTGCATTAGATAAATTAGGTGATGCTGTGGACGTGGCTTTAGCTATTTCATTGCATGCACCAACTGATGAAATTCGTGATGAAATCGTTCCAATTAACAAGAAATACAATATTGAAATGTTTCTTGAAGGTGTTCGCCGTTATATTGCTAAATCAAACGCGAACCAAGGGCGAGTGACTATTGAATATGTCATGCTTGATCATATTAATGACAGCACAGACCAAGCACACCAATTAGCTGAGCTTTTAAAAGACACGCCGTGTAAAATTAACTTAATTCCATGGAACCCGTTCCCAGGTGCGCCATATGGACGTAGTTCTAATAGCCGTATTGACCGTTTCTCTAAAGTATTAATGGAATATGGCTTTACGACGATTGTACGTAAAACCCGTGGCGATGATATTGATGCGGCTTGTGGACAATTAGCAGGTGATGTTATTGACCGTACAAAACGTACACTGAAAAAACGCCAACAAGGTGAACTAATTTCAGTAAAAGCAGTCTGATACAGTTGGATATCTCTTTCTTTGTGAAGTGTATTACATAATTACAATGTAGAGAGAACAAGGATGAATATATTTGAGGAATAAAACGATGATAAGGATATCATCAGTAGTTATAACTATTGGCTTGATGCTATTGACACTTGGTTGTCAATCATCAGCCAATCAAGAACGTGTTGCAGTGTCTACACGTTTACAATTAGGTGATGCTTATTTAGCTGAAAGACAATATCAAATAGCGCAATATCATTTCCAAAAAGTGTTATCAGTGATGCCAAATCATCCTGATGCAAATTTAGGAATGGCATTAACATCGCAGTTATTAGGAAATTCTATTCAAGCGTTAGATTATTACAAATTAGCGATGAACTCGAAGCCAGTAAATGTTAATGTATTAAGGCTTTATGGTAATTTCCTTTGTGAACAAAAACTATTAAACAATAATAGTGTGTTAATTGAGGATATACCGCCAGATTATTTGGTCTGTCAGCAAAGTGATAATAAAATATCAAAAAATTCGCGGTGATATACGTTAAGGTACTTTGTGCTTTTGCGAGTTCATCAATGTTAAACATCCAATAGCCACAGTGCCTAGATTGCTAATGAATACTGAAAACAAAACCGAAGAAGTGAAATTAACAGCAGGTCAACTTTTACGTCAGGCACGAGAAAAAGTAGGGCTAACACAACAAACTGTTGCTGATCGACTTTGTTTGAAGTTATCAACAGTGCGCGACATTGAAACAGATTCTGTTTCTTCTGATATTGCACCCACATTTTTACGCGGATATATGCGTTCTTATGCCAAGCTCGTTGGTGTTCCTGAAAAAGACATCCTTGGTTTTATCGACCAACAAGCGCCTGTTAAACAAATTAGAATGACAACCACACAAAATTACTCATTAGGCAAACGTCATAAAAAACGTGAAGGTTGGCTGATGAAAATCACTTGGGTGATTTTGATTGTTATGATTGCATTAGTAGGTGTTTGGTGGTGGCAAGGTCATCAGGCGGATCAACAAGAATTAGTCTCTATGGCATCTCAAGACGTAGGGCAAAATAGTACACAAGAAAACACCAACACGATAGATTCTCCTTTAGCAACCTTAGATAATACGTCAACATCTGAAGGTGATAATTTACAAGTACCTGCGTCGCCATTAGTTGATAATCAGGCGAATAATGTCGCTACATCACCAACGGCTGAAACGACGTCACCAGCACCAACAGTACCAGTACCAACAGAAGTGAGAACGGTTCCATTACCAGTCTCACCACTAACAACATCAACAACTTCTCGAGCAAATTCAACGCAAGAATCTACTTCATCGGAAGCTCCTGCTATTGCGAATCAATTGGTTCTTATGTTTGATGGTGAATGTTGGTTAGAAGTTCGTAATGCTCAAAATAAAGTCTTATTTAATGGTATTAAGAAAGCGGGTGATCGTTTGGAATTTGATGGTGAGCAACCTTATAAACTAAAAATAGGCGCACCTTCTGTTACTCGCTTACAGTTTAATGGTGAATCTGTTGATTTAAGCCGTTTTACTGGGAAAATAGCGAAAATAACAGTACCGAGCGCTTAATCTGACTACACCTTTGAGCAAGCATGGAAGCATGGGAGAATTAATCAATGCATAAAGAATCACCTATTATTCGTCGCAAATCGACACGAATTTATGTGGGCAATGTACCTGTTGGCGATGGCGCTCCTATCGCGGTACAGTCGATGACGAATACACGAACAACAGACGTAGAAGCGACTGTTCGCCAGATAAAATCTCTGGAACGTGTAGGGGTGGATATTGTTCGAGTTTCTGTACCCACAATGGATGCTGCGGAAGCATTCAAATTAATTAAGCAACAAGTTAATGTGCCTTTAGTCGCTGATATTCATTTTGACTACCGTATCGCATTAAAAGTCGCTGAATATGGTGTTGATTGTTTACGTATCAATCCAGGTAATATTGGTAGTGAAGAACGCATTCGCCAAGTTGTTGATTGCGCCCGTCACAACAATATTCCTATTCGTATTGGCGTAAACGGCGGTTCACTTGAGAAAGATATTCAAGAGAAATACGGAGAGCCAACACCTGAGGCGTTAGTTGAATCGGCGATGCGCCATGTGGATATCCTTGATAAGCTGAATTTTGAACAATTTAAAGTCAGTGTAAAAGCTTCTGATGTTTTCCTTGCTGTTGATTCTTACCGTTTGCTAGCAAAAAAAATAGATCAACCATTGCATCTTGGGATCACCGAAGCGGGTGGTGCAAGAGCGGGATCTGTTAAATCTGCGATTGGTCTTGGGATCTTATTATCAGAAGGTATCGGCGATACATTAAGGATCTCATTAGCTGCAGATCCGGTTGAAGAAGTTAAAGTCGGTTTTGATATTCTCAAATCCTTACGTATTCGTTCTCGCGGAATTAACTTTATTGCTTGCCCAACGTGTTCTCGTCAAGAATTTGATGTTATTGGAACAGTCAACGAATTAGAGCAACGTTTGGAAGATATCATCACACCTATGGATGTTTCTATTATTGGTTGTGTTGTTAATGGACCAGGCGAAGCTGAAGTTTCAACGCTAGGTGTAACTGGCGCTAAAACACGAAGTGGTTTTTATGAAGATGGTGTGAGACAAAAAGAGCGTCTTGATAACGTTAATATGATTGATTTATTAGAAGCGAAAATTCGAGCTAAAGCATCAATGCTTGATGATAGTATGCGTATAAATATAAATCAGCTGGACAAATAATACTCAAAAAACTGGCTCATTAATCAATGAGCCAGTTTTACTATTGATTTCACATTGAATACTGATTGATTTCGCTTCTATAATCAGCCTAACAATCAATTAATAACTATTAGAGAAGAAAAGTGGCACAAAAAATCCAAGCCATTCGTGGTATGAACGACTATCTACCTGCTGACACTCGTGTATGGCAGAAAATTGAAAATACGCTAAAACAAATTTTAGCGGGTTACGGCTTTAGTGAAATCAGAACACCTATCGTAGAGCATACCCCTCTATTTCAGCGAGCAATTGGTGAAGTGACCGATGTTGTTGAAAAAGAAATGTATACTTTTACCGATCGTGGCGAAGATGCTCAAAGTCTGACATTACGCCCAGAAAACACAGCAGGTTGTGTTCGTGCGGGTATCGAGCATGGTTTGCTTTATAACCAAGAACAACGTTTATGGTATTTAGGACCAATGTTCCGTTATGAGCGCCCTCAAAAAGGTCGTTATCGTCAATTCCACCAGTTAGGTGCAGAGGTCTTTGGTCTACAAGGCCCAGATATTGATGCGGAATTAATTATGCTAACTGCGCGTTGGTGGAAAGCGTTAGGTATTGCAGAACACGTAACATTAGAACTTAACTCTATTGGTTCATTAGAAGCGCGTGCTAAATATCGTGAAGCGTTAGTTGCTTTCTTAGAGCAGCACGTAGATAAGTTAGATGAAGACTGCAAACGTCGTATGTATTCTAACCCATTACGTGTTTTAGACTCAAAAAATCCAGAAATTCAGACTTTATTGAATGATGCGCCTGAACTTTTCGATTATCTTGATGACGAATCAAGAGCGCACTTTGATGGTCTTTGTGCTTTATTGGATGCTGTCGGTATTACATATCGTGTTAATCAGCGTTTAGTTCGTGGTTTAGACTATTATAACCGTACTGTTTTTGAGTGGGTAACTAGCGCATTAGGTTCACAGGGAACCGTGTGTGCGGGCGGCCGTTACGATGGCCTTGTGAAGCAACTTGGTGGACACCCAACACCAGCAGTTGGTTTTGCTATGGGGATGGAACGCATGATCTTATTAGTTCAAGCGGTTAACCCTGAATTTGTTGCAGATACTAATGTCGCTGATGTTTACCTTGCTTCATTTGGCGAAAAGAGTCAAAGCGCAGCATTAATGCTGGCTGAAGAAATTCGTGATCAATTACCAACATTACGTTTAATGACGAATCATGGTAATGGTAACTTTAAAAAGCAGTTAGGGCGTGCTGATAAACAAGGCGCTAAAATTGCTCTGATTTTAGGCGAAGATGAAATTAATGCCGGTACTGTTGCAGTGAAAGATTTGCGTTCAGGGGAACAAACAATCGTTGCTCGCAATGAGCTCGCTCAGCAATTGACTCTGTTATTAGGTTAAGGAGAGACTTGTGGAAGTTTATAGCACCGAAAACGAACAAGTTGATGCAATTAAACAGTTCTTTAAAAACTACGGTTTAACTATCGTTTTAGCCGCTGTTATTGGTTTTGGTGGTGTGTTTGGTTGGAAATATTGGCAATCACATCAAACAAATCGTCTGCAAGAAAGTGCAGGTGCTTTTGCAACAGTCAGCGAGGCACTTGCTAAGCCTACGCCTGAAAATATTGCATTAGCTGAAAAATTTGTTACTGAAACGAATGATATTTATGGCGCTTTAGCTTCATTAGAGCTAGCCCAAATCGCTATTGATGCTAATGATTTAGTCAGTGGTGAACGCCATCTAACGAATGCTGTGGCAAAAGTAAAAAATGACGCATTTGCAGATATGCTTAATCTTCGTTTAGCTCGTGTACAATTAGCATTAGATAAAACAGATGCTGCTTTAGTTTCGTTAGAGCAAGTGAAAGGCAAAGCATGGAATGGAATGAAAAATTATATCCGTGGCGATGTCTTAGCGAAAAAAGGCGATAACACGGGTGCTACAACCGCTTATCGTAGCGCATTAACTGATGAAAATGCGGGTGCTATTCGCTCACTGGTTGAACTTAAACTCAATAATTTATCCAATTAAAGGGATCTTCAGACATGCAACTGCGTAAAACTCTCCTGGTTGGTCTACTAGCATCTGCTTTGTTGGCAGGATGTTCTAGTGAACAGGATAATGTGACAATGTCTCCATTGCCTGAGGTGCAAAGCCAATTTACACCTAGAGCTGTTTGGGACAAATCAGTTGGAAATGGTATTGGTAAATACTATTCTCACTTGTCACCAACATGGGATGGCGCAGTTGTTTATGTCGCTGATCGCCATGGTTTAGTGAAAGCATTAGATGTAGAAACAGGTAAAGAGCTTTGGTCGCAAGATCTCTCTATTAAAACAGGTTTTCTTTCATCCAATGAGTCCGCATTACTTTCTGGTGGGTTAACAGTTTCAGGCACTCGCGTTTTTGTGGGAACTGAAAAAGCGAAAGTATACGCACTGAACACTGAAGATGGCTCCATTGATTGGGAAGCAGATGTTGCTGGTGAAGCCATTTCAAAACCTGTTGTTAGTGATGGTTTAGTACTTATTCATACCAGTAATGGTATGTTGCAAGGACTCGACTTGTTAAGTGGTGAGATTTCTTGGACTATTAACTTAGATACTCCATCATTATCTCTTCGTGGCGAGTCTGCACCTGCTGTTGCTTATGGCGCAGCTATTATTGGTGCAGATAATGGCCGTGTCAGTGCAGTTGTTCTTTCTCAAGGGCAGTTGATTTGGCAACAAAATATTTCACAAATTAAAGGCTCTACTGAAATTAGCCGATTAAATGATGTGGATATCACACCGATTATTGATGAAAATACTGTTTACGCAATGGCGTATAACGGTAATTTAGTTAGCCTTGATATGCGTTCTGGACAAATTCTTTGGAAACGTGAGTTAGGCTCAGTCAATGATATGGTGCTGTTGGGTGATAATCTTTACCTTGTTGACCAAAATGACAGAGTTTTATCTGTTCGTAAATCTGATGGTGTGACATTATGGACACAAGAAGATTTATTGCATCGCAATTTAACTGCTCCGGCTATTTTTGATGGTTATTTAGTGGTTGGTGATGCAGAAGGTTATCTCCATTGGATTGATACCAATACAGGTAAATTTATTGCACAAAACCAAGTGAACAGTTCAGGCTTATTAAGTCGCCCTCAAGCGGTACAAGATAAACTGATGATCCAAGCTCGCGACGGTAAGCTTTATCTTTATAGTCGGTAATTAATTGCTGACAAATCTATTTATTTTACGGCTCCTTTAAAGGAGCCGTTTCGTCTTTTTAGTAATTACATGTAAAATACAATCAGGTTTGTGATTGTATTTTTATGAGGCATCAAAAAATGATACCCGTTATTGCCTTAGTAGGGCGCCCTAACGTGGGTAAATCCACGTTATTTAATCGACTAACACGCACAAGAGACGCTTTAGTTGCCGATTTTCCAGGCCTCACCCGTGACCGTAAATATGGTCGAGCAGAGTTAGAAGGCGAAGAATTTATTATTATTGATACCGGTGGTATTGATGGTGCTGAAGAGGGTGTTGAAACCCATATGGCATCACAATCGCTACAGGCTATTCAAGAAGCCGATATCGTACTGTTTTTAGTTGATGCTCGTGCGGGCTTGATGCCAGCAGACCAAGGTATTGCAAAACACCTTCGTGGTGTTGAGAAAAAAACGTATTTAGTTGCGAATAAAACTGACGGTATCGATATTGATACTGCATTAGCTGATTTTTACTCTTTAGGATTAGGCGAAATCTTCCCAATTGCTGCATCTCATGGTCGTGGTGTTGCTCAATTGATTGAACAAGCACTCTTACCAATTACGGGTAAAGTAGTGGAAGAAGAGCTAGAGCTGACTGAAGAAGAAGAAAATGCGGCTTATTGGGCTGCATTAGAAGCAGAACAAGAAGCACAAGCGTTAGAAGAGGAAGAAGACGACTTTGATCCTTCTACATTACCGGTAAAATTAGCGATTGTTGGTCGTCCTAATGTCGGTAAATCAACATTGACAAACCGTATGCTTGGTGAAGATCGTGTGGTTGTTTACGATATGCCAGGTACAACCCGTGACAGTATCTATATTCCAATGGAACGTGATGAAAAAGAATATATCATCATCGATACAGCGGGTGTTCGTAAACGTGGTAAAGTAAAAGAAACAGTAGAAAAATTCTCTGTTATCAAAACATTACAAGCCATTGAAGACTCTAACGTTGCATTGCTGGTTATTGATGCCCGTGAAGGTATTTCAGATCAGGATCTTTCATTATTAGGTTATATCTTGAATGCAGGTCGTTCATTAGTCATTGCTGTTAATAAATGGGATGGCATGACACAAGACGATCGCGAACAAGTAAAAGCCATGCTTGATCTTAAACTAGGCTTTGTTGACTTTGCGCGTGTTCACTTTATTTCTGCATTACATGGTAGTGGCGTGGGTAATCTTTTTGAATCAATTCAAGAAGCCTATGTCTGTGCAACGCGTCGCGTAGGAACTTCTATGCTAACTCGCATCATGAAGATGGCAGAAGATGATCATCAGCCACCAATTGTTCGTGGACGTCGTGTAAAAATGAAATATGCACATGCTGGTGGTTATAATCCACCTGTTGTAGTTATTCATGGTAATCAGGTCACTGATTTACCAGATAGCTATAAGCGCTATTTGATGAACTATTTCCGCCGTACTCTGCAAGTGATGGGTACGCCAATCCGTATTCAATTTAAAGAGGGTGAAAACCCTTATGCGGATAAGAAAAATAAATTAACACAATCTCAGTTGCGTAAACGTAAGCGTTTAATGTCACATTTGAAGAAATCGAAATAAGTTAATTTAACGTCAAAAAATAAAAACTGAGTTCAATTTATAATGAACTCAGTTTTTTTATACCTGGAATTTATTGATTAGCTAACATTTTTTCTATCATGAGTTGAGCAACAATGGCTTGCTCTCCACTTGTCGATGGCTCTGTATTATTCGTAACACATTCAATAAAGTGTTCCACCGCCCCAATAAAACCTCGTTGTAATAAAATGGGGTCCCAATTTTCTGGATGTTTTTCAGTGAGCCTACTTCTGCTTTCACTGCGCCATAAATTCATATTTGTAATTTGATGGATTGCATCTTCATCAACGGCAATAATCTGCTCTTGCTGGCTTCCTGCTTTTCTGTGCATTGATGTTGTTATCCAGCAATCGTTGATTTTTAAATGATGTTCAGCATAAAAAAGTGCATTTTCTTTTGTTTGGATAATACTACCACTTAATAATTTAGCGTTTGAACCTGCTAACCAAAGTGCCGTATCAACAACATGTAAATAGTCATCAAACAAGGTAAAACGAGTCTCTTTAGGGCCGACACTATCACATCGATGTTTATCAATTCTTAAAGAAGAAAGGTGGGTAATATTTTGTTTCAACTGATGATAAAAGGGGGCAAAGCGGCGATTAAAACCCACCATGATTTTTTTATTTTTCTTGGCAGCAAGCTCAATAAGTGCCTCAGATTGGTGAATATGTTCTGTTAAGGGTTTATCAACATAAACATGTACACCTGCGTTTAATAAATAGTCTATAACTTCGAAATGACTTGAAGTTGTACTATGTACAAATATCGCATCACACTGTTGAGCTAAAGCACTTAAGCTAGTGAATAAAGGGATACGATAAGTGGCACAAATTATATTCCCTTTTTCCTGATTAGGTGAAAATGCGCCTATAAATTCCCACTTAGAAGCTTTACTTAAAATAGGTAGATAAACTTTTTGTGCAATTGATCCTAAACCGACCATACCAATACGTAATTTTCTCATTATTTACCTTCCTTATTTCTTAGATCGCATGATTAGTTTAAGACAAGAAAAATGATAAATTTTTCAATTTTATATTTTTTCAACATACTTGCATGATGGGAGCTTTGATATATTTTAGTGAGATAAATTATGAAAAATAGATATCACTGTCTTAAATGAGGTGTCACAGCTTATTTAACATTTAATTTGTCGTTTTTTATGCTCAATAATTATTCAATGAGATTAAGCTTCATAAAAAATTAATTATTTCTTTAAAAAAATAGCTAAAATGCAATTGATTCCCATTCGTCTTAATGAGCTATTACTTTGAAAAAAACGATCATCATTGCATCAATTTTTACGCTTTCTGCATGTGCAACACCTGAAAAATGGGAAGCAAAAACTACAAATCCATCACCGTTAGATATTGCTAAGAATATGTGTATGCAAGAAGCTAAAGCGCGATATCCCGCGAGATATGTGGCTTCAAGCCAGCCTTCTTTTGCTCCTATGAGTATAAATGGTAAAGATATTCCTAATTCAGGCGCAGGAGCATCTCTTCCTTCCGATGCTAATGAATGGGAACGTAAAGACTATTTCAATACCTGTATGAGAGCAGAAGGGTGGGAAAACAAAAATAAAGTGACAGGTTTACTGGCTTTTTTGTTTAATTGATTTTAGGAAATATTTGTTATTAAACTTCTCGTTTGATTCTAGTAAAGCCACATTTTTAATGTGGCTTTACTCTCAATGAATGAAGTATTTTATACCCACTCTTTTTGGATCAAAAAGTCACTGTATAACTTTGCTTCTGGGGTATTCGGTTCGGGCGAGTAATTGTACTGAAAACGGACTAAGGGAGGCATCGACATTAAAATGGACTCTGTTCTTCCGCCGCTTTGTAAGCCAAATAATGTACCTCTATCCCACACTAAATTGAATTCAACATAGCGGCCACGGCGATAGAGTTGGAACTGGCGTTCACGCTCTCCCCAAGGCATTGATTTGCGCTTTTCAACAATAGGCAAATAGGCATCAAGATAACCAAGCCCAACCTGTTGGACAAATTCGAAACAATGGTCAAAATCTGGAGTATTTAAATCATCAAAGAAAAGGCCACCTACACCACGAGGTTCATTGCGGTGTTTAATATAAAAATAATCATCACACCATTTTTTATAACGAGGGTAATAATCTTCACTAAAAGGAGTACAAACCGATTTAGCTACTTTATGCCAATGAATAACATCTTCTTCAAACCCATAATAAGGTGTTAAGTCAAAGCCACCACCAAACCACCAAACAGGATCTTCTCCCTCTTTTTCAGCAATAAAAAAACGCACGTTAGCATGAGAAGTTGGAATATAAGGATTAAGAGGATGAATTACTAATGAAACACCCATTGCTTGAAAACGACGTCCTGCTAATTCAGGGCGATGTGCAGTGGCAGATTTCGGTAATGTGTCGCCATAAACATGCGAGAAATTGACGCCAGCTTGTTCAAAAAGAGCGCCATTGGTTAAAACGCGAGTACGACCACCGCCTCCTTCTTTTCTTTCCCAGTTATCTTGCTGAAAAGTGGCTTTTTGGTCTATGTTTTCAAGAGAGCGACAAATCGTATCTTGTAGTGATAAGAAAAATTCTTTAACGCGATGAATATCAGGCAAATTCATAATAACCTACAATTTTTATCATATTTATTAAAAATAGAACTCCATATTGTCTATGTTCTCATTTTCAAGTTGATTCATAAACTAAACAAGCGATAATAAATTCAGATTTATGTGACCGATAATGGGCAAAACCATGGAAATACGTGTATTTCGCCAAGATGATTTTGAGGCAATTATTACACTTTGGGAGCGTTGCGATTTGATATCGCCTGATAACGATCCTGAAATTGATATTGAAAGAAAAATAAACCACTCACCAGATTTGTTTCTGATCGCCGAAGTCGCGGGTGAACTCGTGGGTAGTGTGATGGGGGGCTATGATGGTCATCGTGGTTCTTTATACTATTTAGGTGTTCATCCAGATTTTCGAGGAAGAGGCATTGCGAATGCATTGATCTCTCGGTTAGAGAAAAAGCTGATCGCGAAAGGGTGTCCTCAAATTACATTAGTTGTACCAGAAGAAAATGATGCAACAATTTGTATGTTTGAGAAGTTATTGTATGAAGATCAAAACCAAGAAAGCACAACTTATACTAAACGATTAATTGTTGATCAGGATTTTGATCTTTAATTGTGTTTAAAACCCCTGATATCTTTAGGGGTTATTTCTCTTCCCTTTCTATTCTTCCCTTTATGCTTATCTCTTTTTTCTTTGTTTCTATTCTTACATTTGTACTTCTTATTTTATGCGTAAAATCTGATATTGCCTTTTCTGTGGAACAAAATGTTATGTTGATGGTCGTAACTAGGCTTTCTTTTCATGTGGTTATCTAAGATCAAATCAGTAAATATTTTGTTATGCTGACTTATTGCGACAGTTTTAGTCTGATGATTGAGACGATACAAAGAGTAAGATAAGGTGTACTTAATAACCTCAATATCTATTTTAATGTGTGACGAAAAAGTTTAATGGAGAAATAAATGATGCCTAAGTTTTGGTTACCCTTGTGTTTAAGCACAAGTGTTTTGCTATTAAGTGGCTGTTCATCCATGGGAGGAATGTCTTTTTCTGCACTAAATCCGATGAATTGGTTTTCAAATGATACGTTAACAATTTCTGCCAATGGATTAGGAAATATTACCAGCTCAACCAAAATAGCAGAAAGTGAAATAAAAAATGAGCTAGGGAGTAGCTTCAATTATCGTGAAGGCATGGAGATGCAAGGTAGCGATATTATTGTTGTAGTCCAAGCGCTTGAAGATAATAAAGTTCAAGTAGCTTTCTATGGCAAAGAAAAAGGCACTGTTGAGAAAATAGAAGTCTTTGATGCCAAGGCTACGACAGATTGGGGTACAACGATGGGTACACCATTTAAAGATATCTATAAAAAAGCATTTGGTGTGTGCAGCAAAGGTTCTAAAGATGAAAAACAGAGAACTATTTTATGTCAATCCACAGAAGCTAAATCGGTGAGTTATGTCTTTAGTGGTCAATGGGATGGTCCTGATGGATTAATGCCACCTGATGAAGTTCTATCTAACTGGACGTTAACGCAAATTATTTGGCAGAACAAATAGCCTTCACGCTATTCCTTATGCTATTCCTTATAAAACAAGGAAGATTTTATAATCAGACTGTCCGATTTTTGTTAAAAGGCAAATCTTCAGAAAAAAATATTCGATATAATTAACATCATTCTAGGTGTTTTGATTATTGATTAGGAAAGCAATATGTCTCATGCACAAAGTGGCATTTTAGTCGCACATAGTAAATTTGGTCTTTTTATCGAAGCAATGGTTGTCGGTGAATTAGAGGCTCTGCGTGAAGGATGTCAGAAATTCATGCAATCATTATCTGATTTACAAAAGCAATTTCCTGATGCATCACTAGGCGCAGTTGTTGCATTTGGTTCTGATCTCTGGAAAAAACTTTCCGATGAAAATAGCGCACCAGAGCTCAAACCTTTTCGCCCTCTAGGTAAAGGTTTAGCGCCTGCAACACAGCGCGATCTTCTTATTCATATCCAATCTATGCGTCATGATGTGAATTTCTCACTAGCACAAGCCGCAATTGCTGCTTTTGGTGATGCAATCAAAGTTGAAGAAGAAATTCATGGTTTCCGTTGGATAGAAGAGCGCGATTTAAGTGGTTTCATTGATGGCACAGAAAATCCACAGGATGATGAACGTTATGGTGTTGCACTAATTAATGACGGCATTGATGCTGGTGGTAGTTATGTTTTAGTGCAACGTTATGAGCATAACCTGAAAAAATGGGCTCGTTTTAGTGAATCAGACCAAGAAAAAATGATCGGTCGCACTAAAAAAGACAGTGTTGAACTTGATGAATCTGAGCGTAATGTGACATCTCATGTTTCTCGTGTTGTGATTGAAGAAGATGGTGAAGAGCTAGCAATTTTACGCCACAGCCTGCCTTACGGTACTGCAAGCGGTAAACATGGTTTATATTTCTTAGCTTACTGTGGTCGTTTATATAACATCGAGCAGCAACTATTGAGCATGTTTGGTGAATTAGACGGCAAACATGATGACCTATTACGTATGAGTAAACCTGTAACGGGAAGTTATTACTTCGCTCCTTCTTATGAAGTATTAAAATCACTGTGATTATTATCTAGTGTTAAATACGCTTTATTAATGAAATGCCTGCTTTAAAAGCGGGCATTTTTGTCTGAATTTTTTTCATATAAAGAGTAATTGATGCAAATTTAATTAATTAGCCTGAGTTTTATTCATTTTTAATATCTTATAGTTATATCAAATAACAAAAGCTAACTACACTGTTATAAATAAAGTCGATAGAGTAACCATTAGAATAAAACTTACAATGATGGGTACTTTTAATGAAGAAAAACATGATCAGAACCTTTGCATTACAAGCAACCGCAGCATTGTCTTTGGTGGTTAGTAGTTATGCAGGGGCGGCTCAATTACTTAATAGCTCTTATGATATCGCCAGAGAGTTATTCACACAGCTAAACAGCGACTTTAAAACGCAATGGGATGCACAACATCCTGACGATAAAGTCACCATCAAACAATCACATGCAGGCTCTTCTAAGCAAGCACTTGCAATATTGCAAGGTTTACCTGCGGATGTAGTGACCTATAACCAAGTTACCGATGTGCAAATTTTGCATGATAAAGGCAAATTAATTCCTGCTGATTGGCAACAACGTCTTCCTAATAATAGTTCACCTTATTATTCCACCATGGCGTATTTAGTACGCAAAGGAAATCCCAAGAACATTACTTCATGGGAAGATTTAACCCGTGAAGATGTCAAAGTGGTTTTCCCTAATCCTAAAACATCGGGTAATGGTCGCTATACCTATTTAGCCGCGTGGGGCGCTTTTGAAAAAGCTTATGGTAACGATGAGAAAACACAAGAAGCGATGAAGAAATTCCTCAAGAATGTTGAGGTGTTTGATACAGGAGGCCGTGGTGCAACGACTTCTTTTATTGAACGTGGACTCGGAGATGTATTAATAAGCTTTGAATCTGAAGTTAATAATATTCGTCAACAATATGGTGAAGATGAATATCAAGCCATTGTGCCACCTGTTGATATTTTAGCTGAATTTCCAGTCGCTTGGATTGATAAAAATGTTCAACGTAACGACACCGAAGCACTGGCAAAAGCTTATCTAAACTATTTATACAGCCCGAGAGCACAAGAGATCATCACGCAATTTAATTATCGCGTAAATGATAAAGCGGTCATGGCTGAAAAAATAGCACAGTTCCCAGAAACGTCACTATTTACGGTTGAAGAAGTATTTGGTGACTGGAATAACGTGATGAAAACACATTTCACGACAGATGGCATGCTTGACAAGTTATTAGCGCAAGGACGTCAATAATGTTTACCACAACCAGCAAACGGGTTTTACCGGGATTTGGATTAAGTTTAGGTGGAACACTGTTTTATACCTGCTTGATCTTACTGTTACCAATGAGTGCGCTGGTTGTGCAACTTTCTGATATGAGTTGGGCTCAATATTGGGCAGTAATCACGCATCCACAAATTGTGGCCGCTTATAAAGTCACGCTATTAGCGGCGGCAGTTGCCAGCATTTTTAATGCTATTTTCGGTATGTTGCTTGCGTGGATCATTACTCGTTACCGTTTTCCAGGTAGACAACTGCTTGATGGTTTAATGGATTTGCCTTTCGCTTTACCTACGGCTGTTGCTGGTTTGACACTCGCAACGCTTTTTTCAACACAAGGCTGGTACGGTTTTGTATTGGATAAATTTGATATAAAAGTCATTAATACATGGATTGGCATTGCCGTTGCTATGGCTTTTACCAGTTTACCTTTTGTTGTAAGAACGGTTCAGCCAGTTCTTGAAGAGTTAGGCCCTGAGTATGAAGAAGCGGCTGAGACGCTAGGAGCGAGTCGTTGGCAGACTTTTCGTAAGGTTGTATTACCTGAGTTATCACCGGCACTAATAGCGGGAACCGCGCTCTCTTTTACGCGCAGTTTAGGTGAGTTTGGCGCCGTTATTTTTATTGCTGGCAATATTGCATGGCAAACAGAAGTCGTTTCTTTGATGATTTTTATTCGATTGCAAGAATTTGATTATCCTGCGGCAAGTGCCGTTGCTTCTGTAATTTTACTTGTTTCATTAGTCTTACTGTTTTCAATTAATGGATTACAAAGCCGATTTGGTCAACGGTTAAGGGGGCATTGATGTCAGATATTATGCAACAACGCTCGGTATATCGTCGCCAAATTGATTGGGTAAAGTGGGGGTTAATCTTTACTGGCGTTGTGTTATCCATTTTATTTTTAGTTGTGCCTATTGCGTGGATCTTTATGACCGCGTTTTCAAAAGGCGTTGAAATATTTACTGAGAATTTATTAGACAGCGATATGTTACATGCTGTCTGGTTAACGGTTCTCATCGCGCTAATCACTGTACCTGTCAATATGTTGTTCGGTGTCAGTATGGCATGGCTTGTCACGCGCTTTCGTTTTCCGGGGCGTCAACTGTTAATGACGTTGATAGATATTCCATTTGCAGTATCTCCAGTGGTTGCTGGATTACTTTATCTGCTTTTTTACGGTAGTAATGGCTGGGCTGGGCAGTGGTTATCGCAATTTGATATCCAGCTTATGTTCTCATGGCCGGGAATGGTATTAGTTACGGTGTTTGTCACTTGCCCTTTCGTAGTCAGAGAACTGGTGCCAGTGATGATGAGCCAAGGTAGCCAAGAAGATGAAGCCGCCGTGTTATTAGGAGCGAGTGGTTGGAAGATGTTTTGGCGAGTGACGTTGCCTAATATTCGCTGGGCATTGCTCTATGGTGTTGTATTAACGAATGCTAGAGCAATTGGTGAATTTGGTGCGGTTTCTGTGGTGTCTGGTGCTATTCGTGGCGAAACCTATTCACTACCGTTACAAGTGGAATTACTTCATCAAGATTACAATACCGTTGGTGCATTTACGGCGGCTGCATTACTCGCCATGATGGCAATATTCACTTTAATGTTTAAAAGTGCATTGCAATGGCACTTAGCTCGTCAGCAATGACATCATTATTTACACAAAAGTAGAGGCAAAATATGAGTATTGAAATTAATAGTGTCACAAAATATTTTGATCGCACTGAAGTGTTGCATGATGTCAGTCTTGATGTGGCTTCAGGTGAAATGGTGGCGCTGTTAGGGCCTTCAGGATCGGGGAAAACGACACTTTTACGTATTATTGCAGGTCTTGAACATCAAACCCAAGGAAGTATTCGTTTCGAAGGGCAGGATGTTAGCCGATTACATGCGAGAGATCGCAAAGTCGGTTTTGTTTTTCAGCATTATGCATTGTTTCGTCATATGACCGTATTTGAGAATATCGCTTTTGGTTTAACCGTATTGCCCCGTCGTGAGCGCCCTAGCAAAGACGCAATTCATAAAAAAGTTGAGCAGTTATTAGAGATGATCCAATTGCCTCATTTAGCTCAACGTTATCCTGCACAATTGTCAGGCGGACAGAAACAGCGTGTAGCCTTAGCAAGAGCATTGGCCGTTGAACCTCAAATTTTGTTATTAGATGAGCCTTTTGGTGCTTTAGATGCCAAGGTGAGAACCGAATTACGCCGTTGGTTACGTGAATTGCATGAAGAGCTTAAATTTACCAGTGTCTTCGTCACTCATGATCAACAAGAAGCGATGGAAGTAGCTGATCGCATTGTGATTATGGGAAATGGCAAAATAGAGCAAGTAGGAACACCACAAGAAGTGTGGCAATCACCAAAAAGTCGCTTTGTTTTAGAATTTTTAGGTGATGTGAACCACCTAAAAGGTGAAATTAATGGCGCTCAATTACAGATCGGGGGATATCACTTGCCATTATCTGTGACACCGCTTTATCAAGGTTCGGTAGATGTGTTCTTACGTCCGTGGGAAATTGCATTAAGTGCACATGCCAATAGTGTTTGCAGATTACCCGTTAAGGTTATTGAGGTATCACCCAAAGGGCATTATTGGCAGTTAATTTTACAGCCATTAGGATGGAGTGAAACACCTATTACTGCAATTTGGAATGATATTTCTTCGGCGCCAGCAAAAGGAAATACCTATTATATGGGAGGTGCTCAAGCCCGTTTATATACGGGAGATACTCCCTTAAATACAGTATCGTTAGCTTATACCGCTTAATTTTATTAATAGCATAGCCTTTTATTATTTCTCACCCATGCTTATTTTTAGCGTGGGTGTTTTGGTTTTTACGAAAGTGTAGAGACTTATCGAATTAACGTTAATGTTATTGCGTTAATAAGTTAAATGTGATTTCTTCATTAATACAGACAAACAAATGAGCAGGGACTTATTGTGGCAGGGTTAGAACAATTTATTGGTAATACACCATTAGTAAAACTACAACGACTTACACAAGAGGTAGACGCTGAAATATGGGTTAAGCTTGAAGGTAATAATCCCGCAGGTTCAGTAAAAGACAGAGCTGCATTATCGATGATTGAACAAGCGGAATTACGCGGTGAAATAAAGCCAGGTGATACGTTGATTGAAGCAACCAGTGGTAATACGGGGATTGCCTTAGCGATGATTGCGGCGGTAAAAGGTTACCGTTTAAAGCTGCTAATGCCTGAGAATATGAGTAAAGAGCGTCAAGCATCAATGCAAGCTTATGGCGCAGAATTGATTTTAGTGAGTCGTGAAATCGGTATGGAAGGTGCGCGAGATCTCGCACAACAAATGGAACAACAGGGCGAAGGTAAGGTATTAGACCAATTTAATAACCCCGATAATCCAAGAGCACATTTTATGTCAACAGGCCCTGAAATTTGGCAACAAACACAAGGTCGTATTACGCATTTTGTTTCGAGTATGGGAACAACGGGTACAATCACAGGTGTGGGAAGTTACTTAAAAACACAATCTAATAGTGTGCAAGTGATAGGCCTTCAGCCTGAAGAAAAAAGCCAAATTCCAGGTATTCGTCGTTGGTCACCAGCTTACTTGCCGGGTATCTTTAAAAAAGAGCTGGTGGATAGTGTGATAGATATGTCTCAAATCGAAGCAGAAGAGACGATGCGCCTTTTAGCTAGCCAAGAGGGTATCTTCTGTGGCGTAAGTTCTGGAGGGGCTGTTGCTGGCGCTCTGCGCGTTGCAAAAGAGAATCCTGGTGCGGTGATTGTTGCGATTGTGTGTGATAGGGGTGATCGTTATTTATCTACGGGCGTTTTCTCGTCATAATTCAAGTTATAGCGTTGTTGACTGCGTTCATTCACCCTAGTCACATACTAATGTATGCTCCTAGGGACTTATTCACTTGTCGCCTAGCTACACCTTGAATTATTTAGAGTAAGAACATCGTCGAATGAGTTAGAGTAGTTTTTAGTTTGTGTTTTTTAAATATAAAAAACCGCCACATTATTGGTGGCGGTTTAAATAGAGAACATCACAGAAGATTATTTTTTAATCTGAATAATAACGGTTTCACCAACAGTAACTGGGCCTGTCATTTTGGTTAAACCTTGAATTTCATCCATATTAGAGATAACAACCGGAGTTAGAACTGATTTTGCTTTTTCTTCTAATACAGCTAAGTCAAATTCTAAAATCGTATCACCTACTTTTACTTGCTGACCTTCTTCAGCGATACGTTTAAACCCTTCACCTTTCAGTTCAACAGTGTCGATACCGAAGTGGACAAACAACTCGATACCGTTGTCAGACTCAATAGAGAAAGCATGGTTAGTCTCGAAAATTTTACCGATAGTACCATCGACTGGCGCAACAATTTTATTACCAGCAGGTTTGATAGCAATACCGTCACCTACGATTTTTTCAGCGAAAACAACATCAGGAACATCTTCGATATTGACGATTTCACCAGAAAGTGGTGCAACAATATCAATCGTGCCACTGCCTTTCTTTTCCTCTGAAACCAGTGATTTTAATTTATCAAACAGACCCATGAATCTTCTCCTAATTATTGTAGTTGGGACCGGGCTCTGGCTAATGCGATTAGCATAGTGTCTTTTCTTTAGTAAAAGTTTCTACTAAGTCCATCAATTCTTTTGCAGTTGGCTGAGCAAGTGCTTGCTCTGCTAGTGCTCTTGCATCATCGTAATTCGCATTACGGATCACTTTTTTGATGCGAGGAATTGAAATCGCACTCATACTAAACTCATCTAATCCCATGCCGAGAAGGAGCAATGTTGCTCGTTCATCTCCAGCAAGTTCACCACACATTCCAGTCCATTTACCTTCAGCATGTGATGCATCAATCACCTGTTTTATCAGGTTGAGTACTGCAGGTGACATTGGATTATATAGATGAGATATCAGCTCATTTCCACGGTCTACAGCCAGAGTATATTGTGTTAGATCGTTAGTCCCAATACTAAAAAAGTCAACTTCTTTTGCCATATGACGAGCCATCACTGCTGCGGCTGGGGTTTCTACCATCACACCGACTTCAATAGATTCATCAAAAGCTTTCTTTTCTTCACGAAGCTGGCTTTTCAGTATTTCAAGTTCTGCTTTCAATGCACGGATCTCTTCAACAGAGATAATCATTGGAAACATAATGCGTAGTTTACCAAAAGCAGATGCTCTTAAGATAGCACGTAATTGTGGATGAAGGATCTCTTTACGGTCAAGACAAATACGAATTGCACGCCAGCCTAAGAATGGGTTCTCTTCTTTTGGTAGGTTCATGTAAGGTAAGTCTTTATCGCCACCAATATCCATAGTACGAATAATGACCGCTGGGCTTCCTACAGCTTCAGCTACCGCTTTATAGGCTTGGAATTGCTCATCTTCTGTTGGTAAAGAGTCTCTATCCATAAATAAGAACTCTGTACGATACAGACCAACACCTTCAGCACCGTTACGTTCAGCACCAGCAACATCTCGAACTGTACCAATATTAGCGCAAACTTCGACTTGATGCCCATCAAGTGTAATAGCAGGTAAGTCTTTGAGTTTTGCTAATTCTTCTTTTTCGTGTAGATACTCTTCTTTGATAGCTTTTAATGCTTCGAGTTCCTCATCTGATGGATTAATAATGATTTTGTTATTAATCGCATCAAGAACAAGATAATCGTCTTTTTTAATTGTTTGTGTCGCATTAGATGTTCCCACGATAGCTGGAATTTCTAATGAACGAGCCATGATAGATGTGTGAGATGTTCTGCCACCTAAGTCAGTGATAAAACCTAATACGTTGTCTAAGCTTAATTGCGCAGTTTCAGAAGGGGTAAGGTCAGTTGCAACTAAAATAACTTTTTCTGAGATAGCACTTAAATCGATAATTGGCATCTCTAAGATATTGCGCATTAAGCGTTTTCCAATATCACGAACGTCAGCTGCACGTTCTTTTAGATATTCGTCATCTAACGCTTCTAATGCGGTTGCTTGATCTTCAATAACAGATTGAACCGCAGCTTCAGCGGTTTTTTTGTCACTTTTGATAAGAGTAACAATTTCTTGTTCTAACTCTTCATCTTCTAGCAACATGATATGGCCTTCAAAGATTTCGGCTTTATCCGCACCAAGGTTCTTTTCAGCACGCTCTTTAATAATTTCTAGTTGTTGTGCAGATTTGTTACGACCGTCTTTAAAGCGTTCGATTTGATTTTCAATTTCATCACTTTGGATCTTACGTTGGCTAATGATGATAGGTTCTTCTTTGAGGAGAAGGGTTTGACCAAATGCGATACCGGGTGACGCTAAAATTCCTGAAATCATAATTTATCCTACGACTTGCTGGTGATAATCTTAAAAGAATAGGATTGCAAAATACTGTTGTTTTAAAATCATCATTGAAATTAACTCCCCTGAATGGTTTCAGGGGAATAAATAGTGCGTTAATGCTTAATTGCGAATTACTCTAATTCCGCCATTAATTTTACCAATGCTTCAACAGCTTGTTTTTCATCTTCGCCTTCAGCAGAGATAGTTACAACAGTACCTTGGGTTAAGCCTAAAGTTTGTAATTTGAAAAGGCTCTTAGCGCTGGCAGATTTACCGCTAGAGATAAGCGTGATATCAGAAGAAAATGTTTTGGCTTCTTTTACAAATTGTGCCGCAGGACGAGTATGTAAGCCGTTTGGTGCTGTAATAGTAACTTCTTGCTGGTACATAGGATTTTTTCCTTTTATAACTCAATTGTTCACATTAAGTCAGGACTTAGTAAGTGTAGATGAATTTGTCCTGCTTTGCGTAGCAATATCAGATAATATTAAGCCGTAAAGCGTCATCTGATAAAAATAGTGTTCAGAAAGATAAAAGAGTTCGTTTTGTCATCTCGGTTATTTTCTGATTAATTTCGACCTTCGAAATAATTAATTGATTAAATACTAAACTCGAAGAAATAAATCACCTGTCTGGATAACAAACTTTGATCTCTACCACAAAAAAAGCACCATTGAGGTGCTTTTTTAATAAATATTTTACAATTGAGATGACGCGATTTAGCTGTCAGAAATGTCAGCAAAAAGTGGAGTGCTTAAATAACGTTCACCTGAAGAAGGTAAAATAACCACAATTTCTTTATTTGCAAATTCTGGTTCTTTTGCGAGTTTTACTGCAGCTGCAATAGCTGCACCTGAAGAAATACCCGCAAGAATACCTTCTTTAGTCATCAGTTCACGAGCAGTATCAAAGGCTTCTTCGTTAGTGATTTGAATAACACGATCCAGTAACGATAAATCTAGGTTTTCAGGAATAAAGCCAGCTCCGATACCTTGGATTTTATGTGGACCCGGTTTTATTTCTTCACCTGCGAGAGCTTGAGTTATAACAGGGGAGCCTACTGGTTCAACAGCAACCATTGTTACCGCTTTACCTTGTGTCTTTTTCAAATAGCGACCAATACCCGTAATAGTACCACCAGTGCCGACGCCAGCAATAACAGCACCTACTTCACCATCAGTATCATTCCAGATTTCAGGACCTGTGGTTTTTTCATGAATTTCAGGGTTAGCTGGATTACTAAATTGTTGTAGTAAAAGGTAACGCTTAGGCTCGCTATCACGAATTTCATTGGCTTTATCAATGGCACCTTTCATGCCTTTTGCGCCTTCAGTCAGCACTAAATTAGCACCTAATGCTTTGAGTAATTTACGGCGTTCTACACTCATGGTATCTGGCATCGTCAGTGTTAATTTGTAGCCACGAGCTGCTGCAACATAAGCCAGAGCAATCCCAGTATTACCACTGGTAGGTTCTACAAGCTCAACGCCTTCTTTAAGAATGCCTTTTTTTTCTGCATCCCAAATCATGTTGGCACCGATACGGCATTTTACACTGAAGCTTGGGTTACGAGATTCCACTTTAGCCAGAATGTTGCCATTTCCGAAATGTTTTAAGCGAATTAAGGGAGTGTGCCCAATAGTTTGCGAGTTGTCTTCGAAAATCTTGCTCATTTTTATCCTCGGTACATAATTTTTATAAGGTCAGATGAAATTACCATACGCCATCAAGCTAAAGATGGAAATAAGCTTTATGAATATACTTATAACTTTTTTCTCTTTTTATTCCAAAAGGTTCTAATCAAGAGTCAGTGAGACGATTCACAAATTAATAAATCAAGAGATGTACAGTATATTGATGGCTGATAATCTATTTTTAACCACATTTACTGCAAATACAGGGGTCATAATGGAAACCATTGAAGAGTTGATTAGTGCGCTTGAACTCGCCGTACCTGAATTAGATGCGCAAGCTTTGCGTGAAAATTTACCCGAGTCAGATGCTCAAGAAGATGTCCTTAATTGGCTATATGAATCACTCTCAGCTCAAGGATTAATGGACTATGTGGAGTGGACAGAATATTTCGGTGATATTCCTGATCTAAAATCGTTAGAGCACATCTCTTTGCCTGAATCACCGAGTGCGTTGATTTTATCTCAAGTTGAAAATATTGACTGGGATGAGGTGAGTGTAGATCCTTATATGTTGCCTTATGAACTACCTTATTTGGAATATATTAACCACTTTTTGACAGAAAAAGGGTTACGATTGGTCGATCTTACACCGTTTGAAAATGCTTATATTCTCTGCATTCGAGATGATGAAGAGATTATTGAAAAACTAGATGGCGCATTAAATATCTTTGAAATGGGTATTAATGAGCGTGAGCCGATGGATAGAGAAGAAACGAAAGATTATATTCGTTCATTAATTGAGTAGTCTGGTTAATAACAAAATAAGCTAAATCACATTTTAGAAAAACCATAAAATAAAACCCCGTCTAAGAAGAATAAAACGGGGTTTTTTTATATTTATCGATATGTCGCTAAATTAGGTTTACCACTGCCCATCTTGCACATGTTGTTTACGATAACGATCGCACCACATTGCTGTTGCACCACAGATCGCAACTGGCATGATGACTAAATTTAGAATAGGGATCATGGTAAAAATATTAATAATCATACCAAATTGAAGATTATTCCATTTATCCTGTTTAAGCGAAGATTTCATCTCTGCAAATGAAATTTTATGGTTATCAAATGGAAAGTCATTATATTGAATTGCCATCATCCAAGCACCAAAAGCAAACCATAAAACAGGCGCAACGGTTTGTCCGATAGCAGGAATAAAATAGAGCAATAACAAAACAATAGCGCGAGGTAAATAATAAGCTATTTTAGTTAACTCACGCTTTAAAATACGTGGAACATCTTTCAATATACCTGCAACACCCGTATCTGGTGGGGCAATGCCAGTTATTTGGCCTTCTAATTTTTCAGCCAATAATCCATTAAACGGAGAAGCAATAATGTTGGCTAAGGTGCTAAAGAAATAAGTGAACACTAATAAGATAAAAATAACGGATAATGGCCAGATCAAATAACTCAACCACTGTAACCAATCAGGAATTTTTTCCATCATCCAATTGACCATGCCATCAATTTGACCATATAACCACCAAAAAGCGCTTCCGAGAATAATAATGTTGGCAAGTAAGGGTAAGATAACAAAACGCTTCAGCCCTTTGCGTGTAATTAAACGCCAACCAAGAGCAAAATAATGAAATCCATTTAAATTTTTATTCGTTTCTGTCAAATTTGTCATACTTCCTATTCTCTCCAATGAGGGCAAGCTAGTATCATATAGGGAGATAATCAGCCTTACTAGTCATGAATTGTCTAAAAAACGCGCATAAGAGATTGAAGTGTGTATCTTTGTGACAAGAAAATTAAGTATTGGCTTGCACTTATGAGCATTGGCAAATACTCTTAGTAAAAAGTAATATTTGCCAACGTGGCTATTAAACCTCAAGACAACAGAGATAGAAATGATGCAGCAAAATTTGCGTCTGATATTAATCGTTGTTGGTGCGATTTTAATCATAGCTTTGTTATTACACGGCTTATGGATTGGTCGAAAAGAGCGTTCTAAGCTTTTCCGTAATCGCCCAGTAAAACGTCAGAAACAGAATTATCAGTCAGATGAGAACGATGACGAACCACAATATGCTGAGGTTAGTCATCAGACATCAACTTTATCCTCTACTGAAAAGCGGGAGAGTGAGCCACCGATAAAATCGGAGCCTCTACATGAACCTGAAATTTCAGTGGTAGATAGAGATCCATTAATGTCTGAAAACCAAACAAAAGGGAATTCTCACGACACTTCATTACAGCAAGAGCCAAGTCTTGGTGTTTTTGATGTTATTGAAAATGAGCCTGTACCGATTGTTAGGGATGAGCCAAAAAAAGCTCCTGTGGTTAATGTTGCGAGTGAAATAAAATCACACGTTAATACAGTAAGCCCATCAGCGAGTTTTGAGCCTTCAATTTCAGAGACAACGGCTCATGTGACTCCTGTTGAAACTGAGGCTTCGCATCATGCTCCGGCTGAAGAGCCAAAAGTTGAATCTGCTCCGCAAGCAACAGAAGCAGAGAAAGAGCTGGTTATTGTTCTAAACGTAAGTGCACATCATGGTCAAATGCTGGATGGTGAAGTGTTGATGCAAAGTATCATTCAAGCTGGATTCCAGTTTGGCGAAATGAATATTTTCCATCGACATCTCAACCCAACAGCCAATGGGCCTGTGTTGTTTAGTTTAGCGAATATGGTGAAACCAGGAACATTTAACATTGATACGATGGCTGAATTAACGACACCAGGTGTATCGATGTTTATGATGGTGCCATCTTATGGTGATGCTAATCAAAACTTTAAATTGATGTTACTTACGGCTCAACGAATAGCATCTGATGTAGGTGGTGTTGTGCTGGATGATGAACGCAAACTCTTAACGCCACAAAAAATCGAGCTTTATAAATCTAGAATTCGCAGGACGCTGGATTTAAATCAATAGCTTTATATCTGTAAAAAAAGCCCCCGCTTGCGGGGGTTTTTCTTCTTTGGTGATAATCATGAATAAAAACACTCAACAAAAAATTGATAAACTTCGCGTTACTCTACGTCACCATGAATATCTCTATCATGTCATGGACGCACCTGAAATACCTGATGCTGAATACGATCGCTTAATGAATGAGCTAAAAGCATTAGAAGCTGAACACCCTGAATTAATTACCTCTGATTCGCCTACACAGCGAGTTGGTGCTTTACCCCTAACGGCATTTGAGCAAGTGAGACATGAAATTCCGATGCTCTCCTTAGATAATGCTTTTGATGAAACAAGCTATCTGGCTTTTGATAAGCGTTTACGTGATCGTTTAAAAAATAGTGAAGAGATCACTTTCTGTTGTGAATTAAAATTAGATGGATTGGCAGTGAGTTTACTTTATGAAAATGGAGTATTAGTACAAGCTGCAACGCGTGGTGATGGCACAACAGGGGAAAATATCACTGAGAATGTGAGAACAATCAAAGCTATTCCACTGCGTTTATATGGTGAAGATATTCCTGCTCGTATTGAAATTCGTGGCGAAGTCTTTATGAATGAAAAAGGCTTTGAATATTTAAACGAAGAAGCGCGCCGCACAGGCGGAAAAGTTTTTGCTAATCCTCGCAATGCCGCAGCTGGTTCATTAAGACAGCTTGATCCTCGTATTACAGCAAAACGTCCATTAACCTTTTTCTGTTATGGTGTCGGTGTACTTGAAGGTGGCGAATTACCTACAAGTCACTATGAGCGCCTACAACAATTTAAAAAGTGGGGGTTGCCTGTTAGCGATGCTGTAAAACTTTGCACTGGTAGCAAAGCAGTACTTGATTTTTATCACCATGTAGAAGAAGTTCGCCCCAATTTAGGTTTTGATATTGATGGGGTTGTTATCAAGGTTGATGATATTGCATTGCAAGAGGAACTGGGTTTCGTATCAAGAGCACCACGCTGGGCTATTGCTTATAAATTCCAAGCTCAAGAGCAAATGACGATTATCAAAGATGTCGAATTCCAAGTAGGGCGCACTGGAGCGATTACACCTGTTGCACGTTTAGATCCTGTTCAAGTTGCAGGTGTTGTTGTGAGTAATGCAACGTTACACAATGCTGATGAAATTGAACGCTTAGGAATACGCATTGGCGATACGGTCGTTATTCGTCGAGCTGGTGATGTTATTCCTCAGGTTGTCAGTGTGATTGAAGAAAAGCGCCCTGATGATGCTAAAGAAATTGTCTTTCCGACACATTGTCCTATTTGTGATTCTGATATTGAGCGCATTGAAGGCGAAGCGGTTGCTCGTTGTACTGGTGGCTTAATTTGTGGAGCGCAACGTAAAGAAGCACTTAAACATTTTGTTTCACGTCGAGCTATGGATGTCGATGGAATGGGCGATAAAATTATCGACCAACTGGTTGAGAAAGAATATGTCAAAACACCAGCAGATCTCTTCCGTTTAGATGAAAAAATTCTATCTGGTTTAGAGAGAATGGGTGAAAAATCAGCTAAAAAATTGATCACTGCTTTAGATAAGGCTAAATCAACGACATTTGCACGTTTTATTTATGCACTTGGTATTCGAGAAGTCGGTGAAGCAACAGCAAGTGGATTGACAACACATTTCTCAACCCTTGATGAATTACGAAATGCAGATGTAGAAGCGCTAAAATTAGTCCCTGATGTGGGTGATGTCGTCGCTAAACATGTCGTTAATTTCTTCCAAGAGGAACACAATAGAACGGTTATAGATCAATTGATCAATGATGCCGGTATTACATGGCAAGCGCCTGTTATTGTGACTCATGAAGCGGGTGATAATCCTTTTGCGGGTAAAACCGTTGTGTTAACTGGGTCACTTGCACAGTTAACGCGTGATGAAGCAAAAGACAGATTAATGGCGTTAGGCGCAAAAGTAAGTGGAAGTGTTTCTAAAAAAACTGACATGGTCATTGCGGGTGAAGCAGCAGGCTCTAAGTTAGTGAAAGCTAACGAATTAGGGATAACTGTTATCGATGAAGATGAAATGATACGATTACTTGATCAATCGAAATAATCATCCTAATATTTAATAAATGCTACTGGGGAAATCTTCTCAGTGGCATTTTCACTTAAGCTAAATTCACATTTAATGTTTCTTAAGTAACTTTCAAAGTGTGATCAACCTATCTTATTTAATAAATAGTGTGTATGCGGTTTCATGAGATTGTGACAGTAGTCACATCGTAATGTTACGCGTTACATAAAATGCTCTACAAGATTTATTTTTATTTTTGGAGCATGCATGTCCTCTATCATTCACTTCGTTTTAGCACTCGCCGTTATTGGCGCATTAGCATTCGTTGCGAGTAACAACCGCAAAGGGATCCGTCTGCGTTATATCGTGCAGTTATTAGTTATTGAAATCGCATTAGCATGGTTCTTCCTCAACTCTGATGTTGGTGAAGGCTTTGTTCGTGGCTTCGCTGGATTATTTGATCACTTATTAGGCTACGCCGCACAGGGTACTGAGTTTGTATTCGGTGGCATGATGAAAGGTGGTTTAGCATTCTTCTTCTTGAATGTTTTATGTCCAATTATCTTTATTTCTGCATTAATTGGTATTCTTCAACATATCAAAGTATTACCTTTCGTGATCCGCATTATCGGTACTGTGCTTTCTAAAGTGAACGGTATGGGGAAACTGGAATCATTCAACGCGGTGAGCTCACTGGTTCTTGGCCAATCAGAGAACTTTATTGCCTATAAAGATGTATTAGGCAAAATGTCTCAGCGTCGTATGTACACTATGGCTGCAACAGCAATGTCGACAGTATCTATGTCAATTGTTGGTGCATACATGACAATGTTAGATCCAAAATACGTTGTTGCTGCTCTGGTACTGAATATGTTCAGTACATTTATCGTTCTTTCTGTGATTAACCCATATTCTGTTGAAAATGAAGAAGATATTCAAATGGGTAGTCTGCATGAAGGCCAAAGCTTCTTTGAGATGTTAGGTGAATACATCTTAGCGGGTTTCAAAGTTGCATTAATCGTTGCTGCAATGTTGATTGGTTTCATTGCATTAATCGCTGCTGTGAATGCGATTTTCAGCATGATTTTTGGTATCAGCTTCCAAGATTGTTTAGGTTACGTTTTCTATCCATTAGCATGGGTAATTGGTGTGCCAGAACAAGATGCATTACGTGTTGGTAGTGTGATGGCAACAAAATTAGTGTCTAATGAATTCGTTGCAATGGGTAGCTTACAAGATATCGCTTCTGAGTTAACACCACGCTCTGTGGGGATCTTATCTGTATTCTTAGTCTCATTTGCTAACTTCTCTTCAATCGGGATTGTAGCAGGTGCGATTAAAGGTCTGAATGAAGTACAAGGTAACGTTGTTTCTCGTTTCGGTCTGAAATTACTGTTCGGCTCTACATTAGTAAGCTTCTTATCAGCCGCTATCGCAGGTCTGTTTGTTTAATCTCTGAAGATAAAACAGATAGCATGTGAATAAAATAACAATGTAAACAGCGTCACTTGTTAATCAAGTAACAGAAAATAAAGCAGTACCTTTGGGTACTGCTTTTTTTATCTTTAAATTGCCCTATAATCGGTTCTATTCCTTCAATGACAACGTGGTAGAAAACATGCTAGAGAAACAGCATCTTATCGATATAGCAAACACTCAAATGCCATTTGGTAAGTACAAAGGGCGTATGTTGGTTGATTTACCTGAAGAATATTTATTGTGGTTTGCAAAGAAAGGCGAGTTTCCTGAAGGTAAGCTTGGTCAACTTATGGAGATGACCTTAGCAATTAAAATTGAAGGTCTAGAAGGGTTATTAAAGCCATTAAAGCGGTGATGCTAATTATTGTTTATACCTGATTTTTCAGGTGGTAATGCATTAATAATTTTTTGGCTTAATGCAATAAATAATGACAATACATTTTCTAATTCACTCTTTTTCATAAATATGCCATCTCATGAATTATGTTAACTAAAGTTAATATTATCGGGCCATTCATTTTTTATGGCTTGAATATGGGCTTACCCGCAATATTAAAAAGTAGAGGGAGTAGAAAACAAAAAATCCCGAAGATTTCTCTTCAGGATCTTAAAATTCTGGTGGAGCTAAACGGGATCGAACCGTTGACCTCTTGCATGCCATGCAAGCGCTCTCCCAACTGAGCTATAACCCCACATATTAGATTGTTCTAGAAGTATATTGGTGGAGCTAAGCGGGATCGAACCGCTGACCTCTTGCATGCCATGCAAGCGCTCTCCCAACTGAGCTATAGCCCCAACATACTGGAACGGGCTTGATAATAGGCAACAAGCACAATACTGTCAATCAGTTAATCTCACATTATTTATTGATTGCTGAAAAAGAGTACAAAAAAAAGATACATTCCCCATTTTAGGAATGTATCTTTCTTAATAAGCAAGATTAACGTGGCAATTAAGCTTGGTTTTCTCTTTCAGTAATAAAGTCTAATGCTTTATTAATACGTGCAATGCTACGCGTTTTACCAATAGCGTGAACGGTAACATCTAAGCCAGGAGATTGACCTGCACCTGTTACAGCAACTCGTAATGGCATGCCCACTTTACCCATACCCACTTCTAATTCATCAGCAGTATCTTGAATGGCTTGGTGAACATTTTCAGCCGTCCACTCTGTAATTGCTGATAACTTATCACGAACAACTTCTAATGGTTGACGAGCTACTGGGCGTAAATGTTTTTTCGCGGCAGCTTCTTCAAAGGTTTCGAAATCAACATAGAAGTAATGGCAACTTTCAGCCATCTCTTTTAATGTTTTGCAACGTTCGCCTAATAATTTGATCAGTTCAACCAATGATGGACCATTACTGGTATCAATATTTTGTTGTTTGATATGCCAATCTAAATGAACTGCAACTTTCTCTGCTGGCAGTGTATTGATGTAATGATGGTTTAACCAAAGTAATTTATCAGTATTAAATGCACTTGCTGATTTACTGATAGCTTCTAAAGTGAAGTGTTCAATCATTTCATCAATAGTAAAGATCTCTTGGTCACCGTGGGACCAGCCTAAACGTACTAAGTAGTTTAATAGTGCTTCTGGTAAATAGCCGTCATCACGATATTGCATTACGCTGACTGCGTTATAACGTTTAGATAGTTTTTTACCATCGTCACCTAAAATCATTGATACGTGAGCATATTCAGGTACAGGCGCACCTAATGCTTTGAGAATATTGATTTGGCGAGGTGTGTTATTGATATGATCTTCACCACGAATAACGTGAGTGATTTCCATATCCCAGTCATCAATAACAACACAGAAGTTATAAGTTGGAGAGCCATCAGTACGGCGAATAATCAGATCGTCAAGCTCTTGGTTACTAAATTCTATCGGGCCACGAATTTTGTCATCAAAAATAACAGAACCTTCTTGTGGGTTTAAGAAACGCACAACATGAGGCTCATCAGCGCTGTGATTATGGTTACCGCCACGGCAACAACCATCGTAACGAGGTTTTTCACCTTTCGCCATTTGA
Organism: Proteus genomosp. 6; assembly: GCF_040139785.1. NCBI lineage: Bacteria > Pseudomonadati > Pseudomonadota > Gammaproteobacteria > Enterobacterales > Morganellaceae > Proteus > Proteus genomosp. 6. Next base: position 353,747 of record NZ_JBEEVJ010000003.1, read on the forward strand.
TCTTCGCGTAGTTGTTCTAAACGCTCTTTAGAACAATAGCAACGGTATGCAGTACCCGCAGATAACATTTGATCAATCACTTGGTTATAGCGATCGAAGCGTTTAGTCTGATAATAAGGACCTTCATCCCAATTCAGATTTAACCAATTCATACCGTCCATGATTGCATCGATGGCTGGCTGTGTAGAGCGTTCTAAGTCGGTGTCTTCTATACGCAGTACAAATTCGCCCTTATTGTGACGGCTATATAACCAGGAATAAAGTGCGGTACGCGCACCACCAACATGTAGATAGCCAGTAGGACTTGGTGCAAAACGGGTTTTTATTTTACTCATTGGGATTGCCTTTGTACGTCTTACTTATATAGATAAGTAATCGTGATTATCAAAAAAACGAAATGGTTGCCTTATTTTATCACTGGATGCTAATTCCTCAATGGCATTAAGCTTTTAACAGAGATAAATTTTTCAAATTGATGATTTTTTGTTTGACGAAGAGTATCCGTAGGATTACTTTGATTAATTGCTGTGTCACTTATGGTGCTAAAAAAAGCATCTTGACTAAAAATAAAACGAACGATCATTTTCACGATAAAAAACTGATAAAAATCGTTGACTCATAGCGCAGTATCCCTATAATGCACCCCATCACGACGGGCGGTTAGCTCAGTTGGTAGAGCATCTCCCTTACAAGGAGGAGGTCGTTGGTTCGAGCCCAATACCGCCCACCATTATTTTTCGTTGTGATAAGTTGTATGATTTAGTGTAATTGGGCGGTTAGCTCAGTTGGTAGAGCATCTCCCTTACAAGGAGGAGGTCGTTGGTTCGAGCCCAATACCGCCCACCAATTACATTAAAGCGTGGTAGTGAGAATTTAGTCATCATGAAGTGGGCGGTTAGCTCAGTTGGTAGAGCATCTCCCTTACAAGGAGGAGGTCGTTGGTTCGAGCCCAATACCGCCCACCA